>NZ_JBEPOO010000001.1:911563-1215418 GCF_040546815.1 Devosia sp. 2618 | reverse complement strand
GCATCTGATAGGAATCGCGGGCCGCCACTGCCATCTGCAGGGCCTGCGGATCGGCTAGCCCGATATCTTCAGACGCCATTCGGATCAAGCGGCGCGCCAAGAACAGCGGATCTTCACCGGCATCGAGCATACGCGCGAAATAGTAGAGCGCGGCATCCGGGTCGGAGCCCCGGATCGTCTTGTGCAGCGCTGAAATCAGGTTGTAGTGGCCGTCCTGCGCCTTGTCGTAAATCGGCGCGCGGCGCTGGATCACCGTCAGCATGGTGGCGGCGTCCATGGTCTCGCCCGGCTTGGCAGACGCCAGAACCTCCTCCACGAGGCCCAGCAGTGCCCGCCCGTCGCCATCAGCCAGCGTCAGCAGCGTCTGCCGCGCCTCGGGCTCCAATGGCAGCGCAGCACCCGTCAGCGCCTCGGCACGCGTGACCAGATTTTCGAGATCTTCCAGCCCAAGCGATTCAAAGCGCAGCACCTGACTGCGCGACAGCAAAGCGGCATTGAGCTCGAACGACGGATTTTCAGTGGTCGCGCCGACCAGCACGACCGTGCCGTCTTCCATCACCGGGAGAAAGCCATCCTGCTGCGCGCGGTTGAAGCGGTGGATCTCGTCGACGAACAGCAGCGTCTTGTGGCCAGACAGGCGCTCGAAGCGCGCTTTGTCGAAGACCTTCTTGAGGTCAGCCACCCCGGAGAACACCGCGGAAATCTGCTCAAAGCGATAGCCGATCTGATCGGCAAGAAGCCGCGCAACGGTGGTTTTGCCGGTGCCAGGTGGGCCCCAGAGGATGAGGGACCCCAGACGGCCAGAGGCGATCATGCGGCGCAGCGTGCCATCCGGGCCGAGCAAATGGGTTTGCCCGATCACGTCATCGAGCGTCTGTGGGCGCAACTGATCGGCCAGCGGTCGCGCGCGGTCGGTTTCGGAGGGGTCGGCGGCGAATAGATCGGACATGGAGCGAGTTCTAGCCGATTGCTATCGCCGTCTCCAGCGGCGAACGACACGAAAACCCAGCAGCGTGACTTTGGCAGTCAGCCAGAAGGATAGCAGCACGCCGAGCACGCCTGCAAACATCAGCATGGCCGGATAGATCGCCCCCGACAGTTCCCATGCCGAAAGCGGCCCGGGCGTCGGCAGTACGTAGATGGCCCATGCCGCCGCCATCAGCACAAAAACGGCGCAAAAAATGTAGATGACCATCCCCATAGCCGGACCTTATCCCATTCACGCCGGCCTTCCAGCTCTGCCCCGCGCCGCTATCCACCGACAATGCTGCGAATAACCTGTCCGCCGCGCTGCAGCACGACCTGCCATGTGCGCGTGCGGGTCGACGCGGTAGCGGAAAAGACCTTGGCCGTATCCATCGCCGTGTTGTTGAGCGACATGATGACGTCGTCCACCCGGAGGCCCATCTGGGCTGCCGGCGAGCCCTGTGCCACATCGGTGACGATGACGCCCTTGGCGTCGTAGGACAGCCCCTTGGCCTCAGCGAGCGCTGGATCGATCTGGCGCACGCTGGTCCCGGCGAATGCTGAATTGCCGGAAATCGTGGCGATCGCGTCGTCGGCGGGCACAGGGGCAGCTTCAACGGTGAAATTGACCGTCTCAGACGCCCCGCTGCGCAGACGGACGAGCTGGGTTACCTGCCCCACAGGCTTGGTGGCGAGGCGGAAATTGAACGAGCTTGGATCATCGACCGCAATCCCATCGACCGAGAGGATCACGTCGCCAGCGGCAAAGCCCGCGCGAGCGGCCGGACCGTTTGGCGCTGTCTCGGTGATCAGCGCACCATGCGGCGCATCCATCCCGAGGCCTGCGGCAATGTCGGACGTTACCGGCTGCATCTTGGCGCCGAACCATGGACGGATGATCGCCGTGCCGGTGACGCCGGCATCTGCCACCAGGCGGGCCATATTGGCCGGGATGGCAAAGCCGATGCCGACCGATCCACCGGTCTGCGAATAGATCGCGGTATTGATGCCAACAAGGTGTCCGTCGAGATCGACGAGCGCGCCGCCCGAATTGCCTGGATTGATCGCCGCATCGGTCTGGATGAAAAACTCGTAATTGGAGCTTTCTACGCCGGTCCGCGCCAATGCGGACACGATGCCACTGGTGACGGTTTGGCCGACACCAAACGGATTACCGATGGCCAAGACGAGGTCGCCCACTTCAAGGCTATCGGAATCGGCGAAAGTGATCGCCGGAAACGTCACCTTGCCCGGATCGCGAACCCGAAGCACGGCGAGATCGGTCTGCTCGTCCTCAAGCACGATATCGACGGGAAACTCGCGCCCGTCCGACAGGGCGATGCGAACATCGGTGGCGCCATCGATGACGTGGCGATTGGTGAGGATAACCCCGCTCGCCTCGGTGATGACGCCGGACCCTAGCGACTGGGATTCGCGCGGCCTCGACTGAAACTGCCCCTGCCCAAAAAAGCGCTGGAAGAACGGATCATTGGCGAAGGGCGACGTGGACTGCGCTTCGATGCGCGTGGCGTAGACATTGACCACCGATGGTGCCACGGCTTTCACCACCGGCGCAAAGCTCAGTTTGGTTTGCTGTTCGCTGGTCGGCACCTGTCGGGTTGTGTCCGGTGCAGCTGCTGGTGCGGGCGCTGCGACCTGAGCGATACTGGGCCCGTTGAACGGCGCAAAAGCCAGCGTGCCGCCAATAGCCAGAGTAGCAATGACCGCGGCAGCAATGATCAGCGAGCGTGTCGACATCGAACCAACCTCCGGCATCTGCGTTAGACCTACTGCGGGGCCCACGACCAACCCCACCAAAACGCCCGGAATCTGTCACGATAAAGGCGTCACGCCCCCGTCGTATTTGCAGGCCAAATAATCATTTGCGCCAGGGGTCACACGGCCCTATATGCAGCGCTCGTTTTCACGCTTTCCCAGCCCCGAAAGGCCAGTCGTCGATGACCACCGAGCCGAAGCACGTTTACCCGAACACCTCTGCCCTGATTGCGGCGGAATCGCCGGATTTTCCGGCTTTCCTGTTCTCCGAACGCGAGCTGCATAAGGCCACAAAGGTGTTCAAGAAGGGCTTTGACGGGCTGCTGACCTACGCGGTCAAGTGCAACCCATCGCCCCACATCATCGCTCAGCTGCACAAGGAAGGCCTCAAGGCGTTCGACGTGGCCTCCAATACCGAAATGGAACTTGTGCGTGATTACGCACCGGGTGCCGTCATGCACTACAACAACCCGATCAAGAACAAGCGCGAAATCGCCCGTGCTTACGAAGAGTTCGGCGTTCGCTCCTTCACCATCGACCATCCCCAGCAGCTCGACCAGCTGGCCGCTGTCGTGTCGCCATCGCGCGACGTGGAAGTAACCACCCGTTTCAAGGCCGGCAAGGCGCTCAAGTCCTATGACTTCGGCATCAAGTTCGGCGTCATGGAACAGGGCGCGGCTGAAATCGTCAACGCTGTCGAGCGGATGGGCTACACACCAAGCCTCTGCTTCCACGTCGGCAGCCAGTGCGAAGACGCTTATGCCTATGAGCGCCATATCGCTGCGGCAGCCCGCATCGTCGATGAAGCCGGCATCGAACTGAAGCGCCTCAATATCGGCGGCGGCTATCCAGCCCCCTACCCGACCAGCGAAGCGCCGCCGATGGACTATTATTTCGAGACCATCTCGACCGCTGTGAACGACCACTTCGGCGAGAAGCGCAAGCCAGAACTCATCATCGAGCCAGGCCGTGCGCTCGTCACGTCCTCGACCTCGCTCCTGCTGCGCGTAAAGCATCAGCGCGGCGGCCAGTCGGTCTATGTTAATGACGGCGCCTATGGCAGCCTGATGGAAGTCAAGTTCATGCACTTCACCCCGCCGGTCCGCGTCTGGCGCGGCCCACGCGTGCATGACAATGATGCCGAGTTCTCCGAATTCACCATCTGGGGCCCAACCTGCGACAGCTATGACGTGCTGCCACAGGTGTTCACCCTGCCGGCCGATATCGATGAAGACGACTGGATCGAGTTCGGCCTGATGGGTGCATACACCCAGGCCTCGCTGACCCCGTTCAACGGCTTCGACCGCCGCGACCAGTTCTGGGTCGATGAAGTCTACACCGGCAAGGACCAGCAGCCGGAATAACTCGGTTTTCTACCAAACAACGATCCCCGCTCCGGCGGGGATTTTCGTCTGACCCTACCGCTTTTCCACCCCGATCCTCAAAACCATATCGGAACTGAAATGCACACTATCCCGCCTCTCGCCGATCTCGGCGAACGCATCATGGTGCTTGGCCTCACCAACTCCGGCAAATCCACACTGGCGGAAGCCATTGGTCGGCGCACTGGCATCCCCGTCGTCCATCTCGATCAATTTCGCCATCTGCCCAATACCAATTGGGAAGAACGCAGCGACGAGGCGTTCAAGGAGCTGCATGACGCCGCCGTCGCGACCGACGCGTGGATCATGGACGGAAGCTATTCCAAGGTCATGGCTCCACGTCTGGAACGCGTCACCGGCATGATCGTGCTCGATGAAAGCCTTGCCGTGCGGCTGCGACGCTATCTGTTGCGCTCGGTAGTTCAGCGACGACGCGCGGGCGGGCTGGAGGGCAATCAGGACTCGATCCGCCTCCACATGCTCGGCTGGCTCTGGAAAACACGCGACCGCGCGGAAGGCATCAGAAACTTCGCCCGCAGCAGAGGCGTGCCGCATGTCTTTTGCCACAACCAGAGCGAACTAGAAGGGCTCTATGAGGCGTGGGGACTGACGCGGCAGGACTAGACCTTCGGCTTCAACAGCCCTAGCCGGATCAGACTCGCTGCAGTGGCCAGAACGGCATCCTTGCCGGATATGAAGCGACGCCCCAACAACGCCTCGCCCTTGTCGCGCGAATAGTGCTTTTCATTGCCGATATCGTTGATGATCTGCCGCATAGGACCGCCGAAGCGCGCGAGCAGCTTGATGATCCAGTCAGGCAATGTCTTCTGGGTGATGTTTCGCTCGGGATAGGCCTCGGCCAATATCCGGCCTACCTGGGGGAATGGGATATAGTCCGAGGCCGCCAGATAGCGCTGGCCGACAGTTTCCGGCTGCTGCAGCGCCGCGACATGCATCGCGGCCACATCGCGCACATCGACCACAGAAAACCCGTTGCTGGGCATTACTGGTGCTGAGCCATCCAGCACCCCCGAAACCATCTGCAGCGATGTGCTGACATCGGCGTCCAGTGCTGGACCGAGGATCGCGCCTGGATGGATCGTCGTCAGCGCCAGATCCTCATTGCGCGCATAGGCCCAAGCGGTCTGCTCGGCCATGGTCTTTCCGATGCAATAGGCCCAGCTGAAATACATACCATCGAGATCAGTGAAGTCATTCTCGGCGTAGGTCTGCCGACCGGCCACCAGACCATGCCCATAGCCCACTGTGGCGACAGAGGAGGTCATGACGATCCGCTTTACACCTGATGTCACAGCGAAGCGCAAAACCCGCTCAGTGCCCTCGAGAGCCGGACCAACGACGACCTGCATGTCCTTGGGTTCTTCGTCCACGAGATGCGCAGCAACATGAACGATGGCGTCGATCCCCGCCATGGCCTCGGCCCAACGGTCGTCGCGCATCAGGTCGAGCCGGATGAAGGTCAGCCGGGATAGAGCCTCCTCCCCCACATGCGCCCTGACCGCGGCTCGAACGGCCTCGGCACGGCTCTCCGAACGCACGGTGCCCCGCACGCTGAAACCGGCCCGCAGCAACTCCAGAACGGTCCACTTACCGACAAAGCCATTTGCGCCGGTGACCAGAACAAGACCTGACTGCATCGGAAGAATCCAAGAGTGATTTGCACCAGAATGAAGCCCAGCGCAGGCGAGTTGTCTATCAGAACCAGAAGAACGCCAGCAGCAACATGAACACCCCAAATCCACCGACGAACATACCCACAAGTACCTCTGTGAGGTCTCGGTCAGTAAATGACACCTCGCTGCTGGAGGCCGGGTTCTGGATCATCTCAAACGTCATGCCTACCTTTGGCACCGAGCCGATATCGCTCTCGGACAAGGGCAACGAAATCGTTACCGATTGCCCCGCCCGCGTGACCCGCACATCACCCTGGTAAATCCGGCGCATGGTCCACCTGCGGTCAGCATTATCGCGCCTGAACTGAGCGACCTGATCACAACCCACAAACACCGACCTCGAGCTGGCACGACGGGAATATCCGGTACTGGTCATCTCGCAACGTATGTCGACAGACAGCACCTGCGCCGTCGCAACCGGCCAGCGGCTCTTCTCCAGCCCACTGTGCAAAAAGTACCCAGCGATCAGGAAGGCGATGAATGCTGCAATCAAGGTGACCTGGTGCCCTGACAACAACGGCTCATCCCGATTGTACCAAAGATAGATCAAAACCCTGTCCCCGCACGCCGTCACAGATATAGGGCGAGGACTTTTCGAAGTCGCTTAACGAGGCCGACCAGTGACTAACAACCAGCCACCAGCGTTAAACAAGAGTCACTCACCCCAGCCAAATTACGCGCAAAGAAAAGGGCAGCTGCGGTGAACGCAGCTGCCCAAAATTATTGGTCGAAGAGTTTGAAGCTTACGCTGCTTCGTACTCGTCGTCCTCACGAACCTGCACTGGACCGCTATCGAGGCCCTTTGCATTGACGTCGCGATCGACGAATTCGATCACAGCCATAGGCGCGTTGTCGCCATAGCGGAAACCAGCCTTCATAATGCGGATGTAACCGCCCTGGCGTTCCTTGTAGCGTGGGCCGAGAACGGCAAACAGCTTCTGCACCTGGCCTTCATCGCGCATCTGAGCGATTGCCTGGCGACGAGCATGCAGGTCGCCGCGCTTGCCGAGGGTGATCAGCTTCTCGACGATCGGACGCAGGTCCTTCGCCTTTGGAAGCGTGGTAACAATCTGCTCGTGCTTGATCAGCGCGGCGGACATATTGGCGAACATAGCCTTACGGTGGCTGGCGGTTCGGTTGAGCTTGCGGCCGGAATTACCGTGGCGCATGGGAGTCTCCTAAAAGCTTGGCAGCGCGGGATCAGTAGTGATCTTCGTAGCGCTTTGCGAGGTCATCGATGTTCTCGGGCGGCCAATTGGCCACGTCCATCCCGAGATGAAGCCCCATTTGTGCCAGGACTTCCTTGATTTCATTGAGCGACTTGCGGCCGAAGTTCGGGGTCCGCAGCATCTCGGCTTCCGTCTTCTGGATAAGGTCGCCGATGTAGACGATATTGTCGTTCTTGAGGCAGTTGGCCGAGCGCACGGAAAGTTCGAGCTCGTCGACCTTCTTGAGCAGAGCCGGGTTGAAGGCCAGTTCTGGAACGGCATCCTGTGCCTTTTCCTTGCTGGGCTCTTCGAAGTTCACGAACACCGACAGCTGATCCTGCAGAATACGCGCAGCGAACGCCACGGCATCTTCAGGCGACAGCGCGCCGTTGGTCTCGACCTGCAGGGTCAGCTTGTCCTTGTCCAGGCTTTCACCTGCACGGGTAGCATCGACCTTGTAGCTAACGCGACGAACTGGCGAAAACAGGGAGTCAACCGGAATGAAACCGATTGGCGCGTCTTCGGGGCGGTTCTTGTCGGCAGGAACGTAACCCTTGCCGGTGTCGACGGTGAATTCGATGTTGATCTCGGCGCCGTCGTCGAGATGGCAGATCACCAGCTCGGGGTTCAGCACTTCGATGTCACCGGTGACCTTGATGTCGCCGGCAGTAACGGCACCTGGGCCCTGCTTGGAGAGGGCCAGACGCTTCGGACCTTCGCCACCCATCTTCAACGCGATTTCTTTCACGTTGAGGACGAGGTCGGTGATGTCTTCCCGCACGCCCGGAAGCGACGAGAATTCATGCAGGATGCCGTCAATCTGGATTGCGGTAACTGCCGCGCCCTGAAGCGACGACAGCAGCACGCGACGAAGAGCATTACCAAGGGTAAGCCCGTAACCGCGCTCAAGCGGCTCGGCAACTACCGAGGCCACGCGCGCGTTGTCGCTGCCCGAAACAATCTCCAGCTTGGTCGGCTTGATCAGTTCTTGCCAGTTCCTCTGGATCGTCACGGTTATGTCCTTTCAAAATTGCGGCCCCAGCCCGAGCCGCTCCGCCGCAAACGCAATAAGACTCCCGGCCCATTCAATCGGCCGGGAGCTCTTCAATCGGTCTAGATTAGACGCGGCGCCGCTTGCGTGGGCGGCAGCCATTGTGCGGGATCGAGGTCACGTCACGGATCGAAGTGACGTTGAAGCCAGCAGCCTGCAGAGCGCGGAGAGCAGATTCACGACCCGAACCTGGGCCACGAACTTCGACCTCAAGGGTCTTCATGCCGTGTTCCTGCGCCTTCTTGGCAGCATCTTCAGCAGCGACCTGAGCCGCATATGGGGTCGACTTACGCGAGCCCTTGAAGCCCATGACACCCGACGAGGACCACGAGATGGTGTTGCCCTGCATGTCAGCAATGGTGATCATGGTGTTGTTGAACGAAGCGTTCACGTGGGCAACGCCCGAAGTGATGTTCTTGCGTTCCTTGCGCTTAACGCGCGCCGTTTCAGTCTTAGCCATGTAATTCCTCTAAACGATATCAGCGCTGCCGTTAGCAGAGTGCCCCGGCAGCTACATCGAAGAACCCGAAAGAACGGGTTCTTACTTCTTCTTGCCAGCGATTGGCTTAGCGGGCCCCTTACGGGTACGGGCGTTGGTGTGGGTGCGCTGACCGCGGACCGGAAGGCCACGACGATGACGCAGACCACGGTAGTTGCCCAGGTCCATAAGACGCTTGATGTTCATCGCTACGTTACGACGAAGATCACCTTCCACGATGTAATCGCGGTCGATAGCTTCACGGATCTGGATGACTTCCGCGTCGGTCAGCTCGTTGACCCGACGCTCGGCCGGAATACCGACCTTTTCAGTGATATCCTTGGCGAACTTTTCGCCGATCCCGTGGATGTACTGAAGCGCGATGATTACGCGCTTGTTCGTCGGGATATTGACGCCAGCAATACGAGCCACGTCTGCTCTCCTTCATTCAGCGCGAACCATCACGGCTGGCGCCCTAAAACAACAAGGGACCGGAATTCGACCCCACCTTTGTGGAAAACCGAATCCAGCCCAATAATCCATGAGACTGACGCGGTTCTTTAAGGATTCGGCGCCGCAGAGTCAACTGCGAAACCCAATCCGTAATCAGTGTGCGATTGCTGCCTTGATGGCCGCAGTCACCTGATCGACTGGATCCATTCCGTCGACGGCCTTCAGCAGGCCCTCTTCGGAATAGTAAGCGACCAGTGGAGCGGTTTGCTCCTGGTAGACGCCGAGGCGCTTGCGCAGCACTTCCTCATTGTCATCGGCGCGAGCGCCGCCCGATTCCTTGGCGCGCTGGATAACCCGGCGCACCAGCTCGTCGGCATTTGCCTTGATCTCGATGACCGCGTTGAGCTTGACGCCCTTTTCGATCAGCATCTGGTCCAGTGCCTCGGCCTGCGCAATGGTGCGCGGAAAGCCGTCGAGGATAAAGCCAGGCTGGCAATCCTCAGCATCAAGACGTTCAGAGACAATTCCGTTGACGATGGCATCAGATACCAGGTCGCCACGATCCACGATTGCCTTGGCTTCCAGACCCAGTGGGGTCTTTGCCGCAATGGCAGAGCGCAGAATGTCACCAGTGGACAGTTGAGGGATACCGAAGGCTTCGACTAGAATCTTGGCCTGGGTCCCCTTCCCCGCACCTGGCGGCCCGAGCAGTATCAACCTCATCGACGCTTGCCTCCTCCAAGACGGGACTTCTTCACGAGCCCCTCATATTGCTGGGCGATCAGATGGCTCTGGATCTGGCTAACCGTATCCAATGTCACCGTCACCATGATCAGCAGTGATGTACCGCCGATGAACTGACTGATCGCCAACTGGCTGAACAGCACTTCAGGGATCAACGCGACAACCGCAAGGTAGATGGCGCCGATAACCGTGATACGCGTCAACACATAGTCGATATGTGCCGCCGTGCGCTCACCCGGACGAATGCCCGGAATAAAGCCGCCGGAGCGCTTCAGGTTGTCAGCAGTTTCCTGCGGATTGAACACGATCGCCGTATAGAAGAAGGCGAAGAAGATGATGAAGAACGCAAACAGCGCCAGATAGAGCGGCTGACCGCGACCCAACAGGGCCGTGATGGTCGACAGCCAAACCGGAGCGTTACCCTGCGCCGCGAATGACGCAATGGTAGCTGGCAGCAGCAGCAGCGACGAGCCAAAGATCACCGGGATAACGCCGGCGGTGTTCAGCTTGAGCGGCAGATGCGAGCTGTCGCCCTGGAACATCTTGTTGCCAACCTGACGCTTTGGATACTGGATCAAAAGGCGTCGCTGAGCGCGTTCGAAGAACACGATCACGGCGATAACGATCAGAGCCAGAACCAGCATACCGATACCGGCAATACCTGGGATTGCGCCAGTACGGCTCAGTTCCAGGGTCTGCGCGATAGTGGTCGGCAGGTTCGCCACGATACCGGCGAAAATGATCAGCGAGATACCGTTGCCAACGCCGCGTGCGGTGATCTGCTCACCGAGCCACATCAGGAACATGGTGCCGCCAACCAGCGTAATCACGGTCGAGATACGGAAGAACCAGCCTGGGTTCAGAACGACACCCTGGCTTGCCTCAAGGCCAACGGCAATGCCGTAAGCCTGGACGGCGCAGAACACCACGGCGAGATAGCGGGTGTACTGGTTCATCTTGCGACGACCGGCTTCCCCACCCTCTTTCTTGAGGGCTTCGAGGCGCGGCGACGCGGTCGACACCACCTGCACCACGATGGATGCGGTAATGTACGGGATCAGGTTGAGGGCAAAAATTGCCATGCGCTCGACGGCGCCACCGGCAAACATGTTGAACATGCCGATAATGCCCTGCTGCGACTGTTCGAAAGTCGCACGGAACGCATCCGGGTCGATACCCGGCACCGGAATGAACGTGCCCAGACGATAGACGAGCAGCGCGCCCAGTGTGAACCAGATGCGCTGCTGCAGAGCCTTCGCCTTGGAAAAGGTCGAAAAATTAAGATTACGTGCCAGCTGTTCGGCTGCGGACGCCATGTATCGCTCCCTATGGCTTCAATGCCAGGTGCGCTCGGAGCGCTTCGGGAGCATAGGCATCTATTTCCCTAACGCAACAAACCAAAAAAGCGCACCCGGCCAACAGCCGGGTGCGCCTTGCCGAATGAATTAACCGGCGTATGGGGTCTTCTTCCAAGGCGCCTTAGCCTGGATAAGATCGAGCTTGCCGCCTGCAGCTTCAATAGCAGCAGTCGCACCAGCCGTAGCGTAATTGACGTTGAACGTCACATTCTTGGCGGTGAAGCCGGTCGAACCGATCAGGCGCACGCCGTCCTTAGGACGACGGATCACGCGGGCAGCGATCAGCGCAGCAGCGTCGATCACAGCCTTAGCGTCGAGCTTGCCGGCATCGATGTAGGCCTGAAGACGGTCAATGCGAACTTCATTCCAGTTGCCTGGGTTCAGGGCATTGAAGCCGCGCTTTGGCATACGCATGTGAAGGGGCATCTGGCCGCCTTCAAAGCCGTTGATTGCAACGCCGGAGCGCGCAGTCTGGCCCTTGCCGCCGCGACCACCGGTCTTGCCCTTGCCCGAACCAATACCACGGCCGACACGAATGCGGACCTTGTTGGCGCCGGGATTGTCGCGAAGTTCATTCAAACGAGTCATGACGTGCTCCCTCTTACTCGCCGATAACGCGGACGAGGTGCGGAAGCTTGTTGATCATGCCACGAACTTCTGGCGTATCGATCAGCTCGCGCTGCTTGTTCATCTTGTTGAGCCCGAGACCGATAAGGGTCGCGCGCTGCACTTTATCGCGGCGAATGGGCGAACCATACTGCTCGACGATCAGGGTTTTCTTCTCAGCCATTTTGTTTCTCCGTCCTCAGCCGGATCAAGCTTCGACCGCAGTCTCGCCGCGGCGAGCCTGAAGTTCCGAAACCTTGAGACCACGGCGGGCCGCAACCGAGCGAGGGCTATCGACGCGCTTGAGCGCATCAAAAGTTGCCCGCACCATGTTGTATGGGTTGGCAGTGCCCTGAGACTTGGCAACGATATCGTTGATGCCAAGGGTCTCGAACACAGCACGCATTGGGCCACCAGCAATGATGCCGGTACCGGGGACAGCTGCACGCAGGATCACCTTGCCGGCGCCGTGGCGGCCAGCAACGTCATGGTGCAACGTACGCGCATCGCGCAGTGGCACACGGATCATGGTGCGCTTGGCTGCCTCGGTAGCCTTGCGGATTGCTTCTGGAACTTCACGGGCCTTACCGTGACCAAAGCCAACGCGGCCCTTCTGGTCGCCAACAACAACGAGTGCGGCGAAGCCGAAGCGACGGCCGCCCTTGACCACCTTGGCCACACGGTTGATGTGGACCAGGCGATCGACGAATTCGCTATCGCGATCTTGAACGTCTCTGCTCATAATTCTCTTTCCTTGCCGTGTTCTAGAACTGCAGGCCGCCCTCACGGGCAGCGTCTGCAAGGGCCTTCACACGGCCGTGATAGATGTATGCGCCACGGTCGAAGATCACTTCGGCAACGCCGGCCTTAGAACCACGCTCTGCGATCAGCTTGCCGATCGTAGCTGCAGCTTCTGCGGTTGCGCCATTCTTGACCTCGGACTTGACGTCCTTGTCGAGTGTCGAAGCGGCAGCGATGGTGCGACCCGTCGCGTCGTCGATGATTTGGGCGTAGATATTCTTGTCCGAACGGAAAACCGACAGACGTGGACGACCGAAGGCACGAGCCTTGAGCGCCTTGCGGACACGAGCCTTGCGGCGCTCCGCACCTTTTGCACTGATAGCCATTGCAGGCGCTCCTTACTTCTTCTTGCCTTCTTTGCGGAAGACGTACTCGCCAGCATAGCGAACGCCCTTGCCCTTGTAGGGCTCTGGCTTGCGCCACGCGCGAATATCGGCCGCAACCTGGCCAACCTGCTGCTTGTCGATACCGGTAATGACGATTTCCGTCGGAACCGGGACAGCCAGCGTAATGCCCTGAGGGGCCTGATAGATCACTTCATGGCTGAAACCAAGCGACAGCTTGACGTCCTTGCCCTGCAGTGCTGCACGATAACCAACGCCCTGGATGGCGAGCTTCTTTTCGAAGCCGGCCGAAACACCAGTAACGATGTTCTGGAGCAGCGCACGGGTCGTACCCCATGCAGCGCGGGCAAACTTAGTGTCGTTGGTGGGCGAAACCACCAGGCCGTCGTCGGTCTGCTCGACATTGATGACATCCATCAAGTCGATGCTCAACTCGCCCTTCGGGCCCTTGGCGGAAACGGTACGACCATTGATCGTAACCGTAACGCCGCTCACCGGTGCAACCGGTTTCTTGCCAGTACGTGACATTCTATAATCCTTGAGTAATCGTCTTACCCCAGACTCTAAGGCTGAAAAGCCTTAGAATACGCGGCAGAGTACCTCACCACCAACATTAGCAGCTTTGGCTTCGTGATCGGCCATCACACCCTTTGGGGTGGAGAGGATCGAAACACCGAGGCCGTTAGCTACCTGAGGAATGTTCTTTACGGAAGCATAAACACGACGACCAGGACGCGAAACGCGCTCAATCGTACGAATTACGCCTTCATTGTCCGAATACTTCAGTTCGATTTCGTATTCAGAGGCGCCGTTCTCGAACTTGGTCTCCGAATAGCCGCGGATAAAACCCTCGGACTGGAGCACGTCCAGCACGCGACCACGAAGGGTCGAAGCTGGCGTGGAGACGGAATTCTTGCGACGCATCTGGGCGTTGCGGATACGGGTCAGCATGTCGCCGATTGGATCGGAAAAGCTCATCTTCGGTTCTCCTTACCAGCTCGACTTCACGAGGCCTGGGATCAGACCCAGGTTACCCAGCTGACGCAGAGCGATACGGCTCAGCTTCAGCTTGCGATAGTAGCCACGAGGACGACCCGAGACTTCGCAACGGTTGCGCACGCGAACCTTGGCGGAATTGCGTGGCAGCTCGGCCAGCTTAAGCTGGGCGGCGAAACGCTCATCCATTGGGATCGACTGATCCTTGGTCTGTGCCTTCAAAGCGGCGCGCTTGGCAGCAAACTGCTTAGCGAGCGCAGCGCGCTTGTTGTTCTTAACGATGGAGCTGGTCTTTGCCATATCCTGATCCTTTTTCCCTTCCCTATCCGCTTACGTGCGGAAGGGGAAGTTGAATGCCTTGAGCAACGCGCGAGCTTCATCATCAGACTGCGCGGTCGTAGCGATCACGATGTCCATGCCCCAAACCTGATCGATCTGATCGTAGTTGATTTCGGGGAAAATGATGTGTTCCTTGATGCCCATGGCATAGTTGCCACGACCGTCGAAGGAATTGGGGTTCAGCCCACGGAAGTCACGAACGCGTGGCAGTGCGATGTTCACCAGGCGGTCAAGAAACTCATACATACGAGTCTTGCGCAGAGTGACCTTCACGCCAAGCGGCATGTCTTCACGAACCTTGAAGCCTGCAATCGACTTGCGAGCATAGGTGATCACTGGCTTCTGGCCGGCGATCTTTTCCAGCTCTGCAGCAGCCGACTTGACCTTCTTGGTGTCGTTGACGGCTTCGCCAACGCCCATGTTCAGCACGATCTTGTCGAGCTTAGGCAGCTGCATGACGTTCTTGTAGGAGAACTGCTCCCGCAGAACCTTGCGGATGTTGTCTTCGTACTCAGTACGAAGACGTGGAACGTAAGCTGTCTCAGCCATCGATCGAATCTCCGGTCGACTTGGCGACGCGCGTCTTCACGCCGTCCTTGATCTGGAAACCGACGCGCGATGGCTTGCCATCCTTGTCGGCGATCGCGAGGTTCGACAGGTGAATTGGCGCTTCCTTAGTGAAGATGCCAGCATCGGTCGACGCGGTCTGCTTGGTGTGACGACGGACCAGATTGATACCCTGGACGAGCGCCTTGGTTTCGGTCGGAATGACAGAGAGAACCTGACCGGTCTTGCCCTTGTCCTTGCCAGCCAGGACGACAACTTTGTCGCCCTTCTTAATCTTGGCAGCCATTACAGCACCTCTGGTGCGAGCGAAATGATCTTCATGTGGTTCTTGGCGCGAAGCTCGCGTGGAACTGGTCCGAAGATACGGGTGCCGATTGGTTCTTTCTGATTATTGATCAGAACCGCGGCGTTCTTGTCGAAGCGGATGACGGTGCCATCGGGACGACGGATGTCGAATGCGGTACGAACGACCACGGCCTTCATGACCTGGCCCTTCTTCACGCGACCGCGAGGAATAGCATCCTTCACGGAGACGACGATGATGTCACCGACCGAAGCGTACTTGCGGTGCGAACCGCCAAGTACCTTGATGCACATGACACGCTTCGCGCCGGAATTGTCCGCCACGTCGAGGTTGGACTGCATCTGGATCATGATGCTGCACTTTCCTGCTGGGCCGCACCCTGAACGAGCGTCCAACGCTTGTTCTTGGAGATTGGCGCACATTCTTCGATCCAGACCACCTGCCCGACCTTAGCCAGATTGGCTTCGTCGTGGGCATGGTACTTCTTGGAACGGCGAACAGTCTTCTTCATCACAGGATGCGTGAAGCGGCGCTCAACGCGCACCACGACCGTCTTATCATTGGCGTCGGAGACTACAGTCCCCTGCAAAACGCGCTTTGGCATGGTCGCGGCTCCTTACTTCGCTGCGTTCTTTTCGCCGAGGATCGTCTTGATCCGCGCGATATCGCGGCGGACCTGCTTCACCTGAGCGGGCTTTTCCAACTGCTGGGTAGCGCGCTGGAAACGCAGATTGAACTGTTCTTTCTTGAGGTCGACGAGCTGATCTTTCAGTTCGTCTGCGGTCTTGCTCCGCACATCACTGGCTTTCATGCTCATCGTCCTTAGTCGGCAATGCGGGTAACAACCCGCGTCATGATCGGGAGCTTCATGGCGCCGAGACGCAGAGCTTCCTTGGCAACGTCCTCGGGGACGCCGTCGATCTCGAATACGATGCGGCCTGGCTTAACGCGGGCTGCCCAGTATTCAACCGAGCCCTTACCCTTACCCATACGCACTTCAGTTGGCTTCTTGGAAACCGGCACGTCTGGGAAAATACGGATCCAGACACGGCCCTGACGCTTCATCTCGCGGGTGATCGCGCGGCGAGCCGCTTCGATCTGGCGAGCGGTGACGCGCTCAGGTTCAGTCGCCTTCAAAGCATACTGGCCGAAAGCCAGCTCGGTACCGCCCTTGGCAACGCCATGGATACGGCCCTTGTGAGCCTTGCGGAACTTAGTCTTTTTTGGTTGCAGCATAATGAACTAACCTTCTTATGCGCGTTCGCGATCGCGATCGCCGCGATCTGGGCGGGGACCACGTTCACTGCGTTCCTGGCGCTGACCACCTTCGTTACCTTCGGTAGCGCGGCGCTCGTGTGCAGTGGGATCGTGCTCGAGCACTTCGCCCTTGAACACCCAGACCTTGATACCGATGATGCCGTAGGTCGTCGCGGCTTCAGCTGTACCGTAGTCGATGTCTGCACGCAGGGTGTGCAGCGGAACGCGACCTTCGCGGTACCATTCGGTACGGGCGATATCGGCACCACCAAGACGACCACCAACGTTCACGCGGATGCCGCCTGCGCCCATACGGATCGCAGTCTGCACAGCACGCTTCATGGCGCGACGGAATGCCACACGGCGTTCCAGCTGCTGGGCAATGCCCTGGGCAACCAGCGTCGCGTCGGTTTCCGGCTTGCGCACTTCAACGATGTTGATGTGCACTTCGCTGTCGGTGAACTTCTTCACCTTGGCGCGGATCTTGTCGATGTCTGCGCCCTTCTTGCCGATCACGATGCCTGGACGGGCAGTGTGGATCGACACGCGGCACTTGCGGTGCGGACGCTCGATGACGATCTTGGACACCGCAGCGGCCTTGAGGTCTTCAAGCAGCATGGTGCGGATCTTCAGGTCTTCCTGAAGCAGCGTGCCATACTCGCCCTTATTGGCGTACCAGCGGCTATCCCACGTACGGTTGATGCCGAGGCGGAAGCCGATTGGATTGATCTTCTGGCCCATTATGCGGCCTCCTCAACTTGCCGGACGATGATCGTCAGATGCGAGAATGGCTTCTCGATGCGCGACGACTTACCACGACCGCGAGCCATGAAGCGCTTCATAACAAGCGAATTGCCAACAAAGGCTTCAGCAACGACGAGAGCGTCGGTGTCAAGACCGTGGTTGTTTTCGGCGTTGGCGATGGCGCTCTCAAGCACCTTCTTGACCTGGCCGGAGATGCGCTTGTGGCTGAATTCGAGTTCGGCCAAAGCCTTCTCGACCTTCTTGCCACGGATCAACTGAGCCAGAAGGTTAAGCTTCTGTGGGCTGATGCGCAGCATGCGCAGCACAGCCTTGGCCTCGTTGTCCGCAAGCGCGCGCTGGGTTTTTGGCTTGCCCATCTTACTTCCTCTTGGCCTTCTTGTCGGCCGCATGACCGTAGTAGGTACGGGTCGGTGCGAACTCGCCAAACTTGTGGCCGATCATGTCTTCGGTGACGCTGACCGGAATGTGCTTGTGGCCGTTATGCACGCCGAAGGTGATACCAACGAACTGTGGCAGGACGGTCGAGCGGCGGCTCCAGATCTTGACCACATCGTTGCGGCCAGACGAGAGGGCCTTTTCGGCCTTCTTGAGCATGTAGCCGTCGACAAACGGCCCCTTCCAGATTGAACGGGTCATCGCTTACCTGCCCTTCTTCACGTGACGGCTGCGAACGATGAACTTGTCCGTTGCCTTGTTGCTGCGTGTCTTCTTGCCCTTGGTCGGCTTACCCCATGGGGTAACCGGATGACGGCCACCAGACGTACGGCCTTCACCACCACCATGTGGGTGATCGATCGGGTTCATGGTCACGCCGCGGTTAACGGGCTTGCGACCCAACCAACGGCTACGACCGGCCTTGCCGAGCGAGGTGTTGGAGTGATCCTGGTTCGACACGGCACCGACGGTTGCAAGGCAAGTGCCATGCACACGACGCTGCTCACCCGAGTTCAGGCGAAGGATCGCCCAACCCTGGTCGCGACCGACGTACTGGGCGTAAGCACCAGCCGAACGAGCGACCTGGCCACCCTTGCGGGGCTTCAGTTCGATGTTATGCACGATCGTACCGACCGGCATGCGTTCCAGCGGCATCGCGTTGCCTGGCTTCACGTCGACGGTGTTCATCGACGAGATGACCTTGTCACCAGCCGACAGACGCTGTGGAGCGACGATGTACGCCAGCTCGCCGTCTTCGTACTTGATCAGGGCGATCCAGGCCGTACGGTTGGGATCGTATTCCAGCCGTTCGACAGTACCGACCGCATCAAACTTGACGCGCTTGAAGTCAACCAAACGATAGGTGCGCTTATGACCGCCACCACGATGGAAAACAGTAATACGACCGCGGTTGTTACGACCGCCCGACTTGGAGAGGCCTTCGGTCAAAGTCTTGACCGGCTTGCCCTTCCAGAGTTCCGAACGGTCGGTCGTCACGAGCTGACGACGGCCTTCGGACGTTGGATTGTAAGTTTTAAGAGCCATTTTTTGTCTCTATCCCTTAGAGGCCGGTCGAAATATCGATCGACTGGCCGTCGACGAGGGTCACAACAGCCTTCTTGACGTCGTTGCGCGTGCCAATCTTGCCGCGGAAGCGCTTCACCTTGCCCTTGCGGACCAGGGTGTTCACTGCCTTGACCTTAACCGAAAACAGCTGCTCGACGGCGGCCTTGATATCGGTCTTGTTGGCATCAATCGCCACGTCGAAAACGACCTGGTTATTTTCCGAAGCCATCGTCGACTTTTCAGTCACGACGGGGTTACGGATGATGTCGTAAGCGCTGAGCTTGTTCATGCGAACCTCGCTTCCAGCGCTTCGAGCGCTGCCTTGGTCAGGACGAGCTTGTCACGCTTGAGGATCGAAACAACGTTGATCCCCTGCACAGGCAGCACGTCGATGTGCGGGATGTTACGAGCGGACAGAGCAAAGTTCTGATCCACTGCAGCACCGTCGATGATCAGCGCGTTGGTCCATTCCAGCTTGCCGAAAGTTGCCAGCAGACCAGCGGTCTTGGCTTCCTTCTGGGCAACGCTGTCGATGACGATCAGCGAGCCGGACTTGGCCTTGGACGACAGAGCATGCTTCAGCGCCAGTGCGCGAACCTTCTTTGGAAGGTCGATGGCGTGGCTGCGAGGCGTTGGGCCGAATGCACGACCACCACCACGGAACTGTGGAGCCTTGCGATCGCCATGGCGAGCGCCGCCCGAGCCCTTCTGCTTCACGAACTTCTTGCCGGTGCGCGAGCCTTCCGAACGATGCTTCACGTCATGCGTGCCAGCCATCGCCTTGAGCTGCTGATAACGAACCATGCGGTGCAGGATGTCCTGGCGGACTTCCAGACCGAAGACGTCATCGGCGAGCTGGATCGTACCAGCGGCCTTGCCGTCGAGGGTTGTGACCTTGAGTTCCATTTACTTACCTTCCCCCGCGACATCTGCGGCGGCCTTGAACGAGCCTGGGAAAGCAGCGCCCTGTGGGGCTGGCTTCTTCACAGCATCCTTGATCATGATCCAAGCGCCCTTGGCGCCGGGAACCGAACCCTGGATCAGGATCAGACCACGTTCCACGTCGGTCTTAACGACCTTGACGTTCTGCGTGGTGATGCGACGATCGCCCATGTGGCCCGGCATCTTTTTATTCTTGAAGGTCTTACCTGGGTCCTGACGACCACCGGTAGAACCGATCGAACGGTGCGAAACCGACACGCCGTGCGATGCACGCAGGCCGCCAAAGTTCCAGCGCTTCATGCCGCCGGCAAAGCCCTTACCAATCGAAGTGCCGGTAACGTCTACCAGCTGGCCTTCGAGGAAGTGGTCAGCCTGAAGCGTAGCGCCGACCTCAATGAGGTTGGCTTCATCAACGCGGAATTCCGCGACGTGACGCTTTGGCTCAACCTTGGCAACGGCGAACTGGCCGCGCTCTGCCTTGGTTGTGTTCTTCACTTTGGCCTGGCCTGCGCCAAGCTGCAGTGCGACGTAGCCGTCCTTATCAGCGGTCCGCTGGCCTACCACCTGGCAGTTCTGCAGGCCCAGCACTGTCACTGGAACGTGCGAGCCGTCCTCAGCGAAAATGCGGGTCATGCCCAGCTTCTGTGCGATCAATCCAGAACGCATCGGTTATTACCTTCTATTTGGCGCTGTACCGGGTCATGGTTTCAGAGGACCCTTTTTGCGGTAAGCGCGGAAAACTCAATATTTAGAGCTTGATTTCGACGTCGACGCCGGCTGCGAGATCAAGCTTCATCAGTGCATCCACGGTCTGCGGGGTTGGATCAACGATGTCCAACAGACGCTTGTGGGTGCGAATCTCGAACTGCTCACGCGCCTTCTTATCGATATGTGGCGAGCGGTTCACGGTAAATTTGTCGATTCGCGTCGGAAGCGGGATAGGACCGCGAACCTGCGCGCCCGTACGCTTGGCCGTCGACACGATCTCACGCGTGGAAGCGTCGAGAACGCGATGGTCAAACGCCTTGAGGCGAATGCGAATATTCTGACCGTTCATCTTGTAAATCCTGACGAAAATGGATCGCGGCGCGCGTAAATCCGCGCGCCGCGAATGTCTCAATAAGGCTTACTTCAGGATCTTCGCAACGACGCCGGCGCCGACGGTGCGGCCACCTTCACGGATAGCGAAGCGGAGCTTCTCTTCCATTGCGATCGGAACAATGAGCTGAACGTTCATGTTGATGTTGTCACCAGGCATAACCATTTCCGTGCCTTCTGGCAGGGTCACGATGCCGGTCACGTCCGTGGTACGGAAGTAGAACTGCGGACGGTAGTTGCCGAAGAACGGAGTGTGACGACCGCCTTCTTCCTTGGTGAGGATATAAGCCTCAGCAACGAAGTCGGTGTGTGGAGTCACGGAGCCTGGCTTGCAGAGAACCTGACCGCGCTCAACCTGAGTACGATCGATACCGCGGATCAGTGCGCCAACGTTGTCGCCAGCCTGGCCCGAGTCGAGCAGCTTGCGGAACATTTCAACACCGGTAACGGTGGTCTTCTGAGTTGCCTTGATGCCGACGATTTCGACTTCTTCGCCAACCTTGACGATACCACGCTCAACGCGGCCGGTGACCACAGTACCGCGGCCAGAGATCGAGAACACGTCTTCGATTGGCAGCAGGAATGGCAGGTCAACTGGACGCTCTGGCTGTGGGATGTACGCATCAACAGCGGCCATCAGTTCCAGAACGGCGTCGTGGCCGAGCTTCTTGTCGGAATCTTCAAGAGCAGCGAGAGCCGAACCCTTGATGATTGGGATGTCGTCGCCTGGGAATTCGTACGAGGACAGAAGTTCACGAACTTCCAGCTCAACGAGTTCCAGCAGCTCTGGATCGTCAACCATGTCGCACTTGTTCAGGAACACGACCAGTGCTGGCACGCCAACCTGACGAGCAAGCAGGATGTGCTCACGGGTCTGTGGCATTGGGCCGTCAGCAGCCGAAACGACCAGGATCGCGCCGTCCATCTGGGCAGCGCCGGTGATCATGTTCTTCACATAGTCGGCGTGGCCTGGGCAATCGACGTGTGCGTAGTGACGGTTAGCCGTCTCGTACTCAACGTGCGAAGTGTTGATGGTGATGCCGCGAGCCTTCTCTTCTGGCGCGCTGTCGATCGATGCGTAGTCCTTGAACTGCGCGCCGCCGGTCTCGGCCAGGATCTTGGTGATCGCTGCAGTCAGCGAGGTCTTGCCATGGTCAACGTGACCGATGGTGCCGATGTTGCAGTGAGGCTTATTGCGGGAAAACTTTTCCTTGCCCATCGCTTCTCTCCGTATTCGTTAGCCCTGCGGCCAACCTTGAGTTTCAGTTTCTTGTTTAGGCGTACTTGGCCTGGACTTCGTCGGCAACGGCCTGTGGGACCTGCTCGTAGTGATCGAACGACATCGAGTACTGTGCACGGCCCTGGCTCATCGAGCGGAGGGAGTTCACGTAGCCGAACATGTTCGCCAGAGGTACGAAGGCATTCACGACCTGGAGGATGCCACGGCTTTCTGTGCCCTGGATCTGCCCGCGCCGAGAATTGAGGTCGCCGATGACATCGCCCATGTAGTCTTCCGGGGTGACAACTTCAACCTTCATGATCGGCTCGAGGATCTTCGGAGCCGCCTTGCGGAGGGCTTCGTTGAAACCAGCACGACCAGCGATTTCGAATGCCAGCACGGACGAGTCAACATCGTGGTAAGCGCCTTCAGTCAGCGTCACCTTAACGTCCACGATCGGGAACCCGATCAGCGGACCGGCCGACATGACCGACTTCACGCCCTTTTCGACGCCTGGGATATATTCCTTTGGCACCGAACCACCGACGACGGCGTTCACGAACTCGAGACCCTTGCCCAATTCGCCCGGCTCAACCGAGAGCTTGACGCGAGCAAACTGGCCCGAACCACCCGACTGCTTCTTGTGGGTATAGTCCACATCGGCCTTCTTGGTGATCGTCTCACGATAAGCCACCTGCGGCTGACCGATGTTTGCCTCGACCTTGAACTCGCGACGCATACGGTCGACGAGAATGTCGAGGTGAAGTTCGCCCATGCCCGAAATAATGGTCTGGCCGGATTCTTCATCGGTCTTGACGCGGAAGGATGGATCTTCAGCAGCGAGACGGTTCAGAGCGAGACCCATCTTTTCCTGGTCAGCCTTCGACTTCGGCTCAACCGAAATATCGATAACTGGCTCAGGGAAGATCATCCGCTCAAGGATAACCTGCGAGTTCTGTGGCGTCAGGGTGTCACCGGTGGTGGTGTCCTTGAGACCAACGATAGCCACGATGTCGCCAGCAAAGGCTTCCGTGATCTGCTCGCGGCTGTTTGCGTGCATCTGGAACATGCGGCCAACGCGTTCGCGCTTGCCCTTCACAGTGTTTTCCAGCATCGCGCCCTGCTCGAGGTGACCCGAGTAGATGCGGCAGAACGTCAGCGAACCCATGTGCGGGTCGTTGGCGATCTTGAACGCAAGCATCGAGAGCGGCTCGCTATCGTCAGCATGACGCTCGATTGGCTGTTCGGTCTTGGCATCGATACCCTGGATAGCAGGAACATCGACTGGCGACGGCAGGAAGTCGATCACGCCGTCCAGCAGGGGCTGCACGCCCTTGTTCTTGAACGCCGAGCCTGCATAGACCAGGAAGAACTTAGCGTCGATCACGCCCTGGCGCAGAAGACGACGAATGGTGTCGTTGTTTGGCAGTTCGCCACCGAGGTAAGCTTCCATCGCTGCATCGTCGAGCTCGACGGCTGCTTCGATCATGGCTTCGCGGTACTTGGCTGCTTTTTCCTTGAGGTCTTCAGGGATCTCAACGACGTCCCAGGCAGCGCCCAGCTCTTCGTTATGCCAGATCAGCGCGTTCATTTCGATCAGATCGACAACGCCCTTGAATTCCGTTTCGGCACCGATTGGCAGCTGCACTGGAACGCCCTTGGCACCCAGACGCGAGCCGATCATTTCGACGCACCGGTAGAAGTCAGCACCGATCTTGTCCATCTTGTTGACGAAGATCAGACGAGGAACATGGTACTTGTCAGCCTGGCGCCAGACGGTTTCCGTCTGAGGCTCAACGCCGGCGTTGGCATCGAGCAGAGCAACGGCACCGTCAAGCACGCGCAGCGAACGCTCAACTTCAATAGTGAAGTCCACGTGGCCGGGGGTGTCGATGATGTTGAAGCGGTGCTGCACGCCATCACGCGACTTCCACGACGTCGTCGTAGCAGCCGAAGTAATGGTGATGCCGCGTTCCTGCTCCTGCTCCATCCAGTCCATGGTCGAAGCACCATCATGGGTCTCGCCCATCTTATGGTTCTTGCCCGTATAGTACAGGATGCGCTCGGTCGTGGTCGTCTTGCCAGCATCGATGTGAGCCATGATGCCGAAGTTACGATAGAGATTAATGGCTGTTTCGCGTGCCATGAGGTGCTCCTACTACCAGCGGTAGTGCGAGAAGGCACGGTTGGCATCAGCCATACGGTGCGTATCTTCGCGCTTCTTGACAGCCTGGCCACGGCCATTGAGAGCATCCATGAGCTCGCCCGAAAGGCGCTCACGCATGGTGTTCTCGCCGCGCTTGCGGGCAGACTCGATGAGCCAGCGAATGGCCAGAGCCTGCTGACGATCAGCACGGACTTCAACCGGAACCTGGTAGGTGGCGCCGCCAACACGACGCGAACGAACTTCAACCGCTGGGCGGATGTTGTCGAGCGCGGTGTGGAACACCGTGATTGGGTCCTGCTTGGACTTGGCTTCGACGATGTCGAAAGCACCGTAAACGATGTTTTCAGCAGCCGACTTCTTGCCGTCCTTCATGAGCGAGTTCATGAACTTGGTAAGGACCAGATCGCCGAACTTAGCGTCCGGAATAACGTCGCGTTTTTCAGCGCGGTGACGACGGGACATATTTCGATCTCCTTACTTCGGACGCTTCGCGCCGTACTTCGAACGGCGTTGCTTGCGGTCCTTGACGCTCTGCGTGTCGAGAACGCCGCGGAGCACGTGGTAACGAACGCCCGGCAAGTCGCGAACGCGGCCGCCACGGATCAGGACCACGGAGTGCTCCTGCAGGTTGTGACCTTCACCTGGAATGTACGAAATCACTTCGCGCTGGTTGGTCAGGCGAACCTTGGCAACCTTACGCAGAGCCGAGTTCGGCTTCTTAGGGGTAGTCGTGTACACACGAGAGCATACGCCGCGCTTCTGCGGGTTAGCTTCCATGGCCGGAACCTTGTTCCGCTTTGGCTTGCTGGCGCGTGGTTTGCGGATCAGCTGATTAATGGTGGGCATTTCGCTCTTTCCATCGTCCAAAATTCATTGCGGTCTAGCTAAGCAAACCAAAACGGCGCTCATCCGACCTCTACAAGAGAGTACGGCGGCGCCTTAATTGCAGCGGACCACCTGCTTAACGCGGGCAGTCATGCGCACAAGGATTTGCTTCGTCTAGTTACCCGACAGTGTGTTTGAGTGTCCTGGATTCCCGCACAAGATGGCAGGGACCCGGTGTGACATTCACGACCGACCGCTTAGGTAGGCGCTGTTTAGAACCGACTCGCCCGGGCGTCAAGGATTCTTTCGTGAAAAAGCCGCGAGGTAGCCATGCAGAGGCTTGCAATAGCTTTACGCTGATGCATGGGCGAGGAGTAACTTATCCCCTACCCTCCTGTTTCAATTTGGCACGTGAGCGCTGGTCGCGACTCTCTATATGTGTAGGATCACACCCGAGGGGCACTCAACCAATGACCAGCCGACCTCCCGTCGGGAAGGAGAATAGAATGAAATTCAGCACGATGATCGCAGGCGCCGCCCTTGCCGCGACCCTCTCGGCTCCCTCGCAGGCCCAAACGATGCTCACCGGCTCCGATACCGGCGAAATTCTCAGCATCGCGCGCGGCTATGGCAAGGCAGAACTCACCAAGCAAAGCAACGGCGACCCGCAGATTTCGGGAAATATGGACGGCCTCGACTACCATATTTTCTTCCAGAACTGCACCAAGAACAAACGATGCGAAGATATCAACTTCTATATCGGCTTCCTCGACAACAAGCCCTCCCTTGAAGATATAAACGACTGGAACAGGAACAAGCGTTTCAGCCGAGCCTATCTTGATAGCGATGATGATGCGTGCGTCGAGATGGATCTGGACCTCGTCCAGGGTGTCAGTGCCAAGTATCTGGAGTCCCAGTTCGACCTTTGGGAACAGATCGTGCACCAGTTTTCCGAACACATTGGCTACTAAGCGCCAAACTTATCGCCGTATTTGCAAAGGGGCCATATCGGCCCCTTTCTTGTTTGCACCAGTACTCGGAACGTCCACCTATTTGACGATGAGAACTGGAACCGTCGAATGCGCCAGCACCTTGGTAGCCTGGCTACCCAGCAACAAACGGTTGAGACCGGAGTGGCCATGCGATCCCATGACGATCAGGTCGGCCCCGAGCTGCTTGGCAGTTTCGATAATGCCGTCGGCCGGCGATGCGTTTTGGAAATGCACACTTTTGCTGATCGCTATACCGGATGCCACCTTGGCCTGCGCGAAGATCTTGGACGCGGCCGCATCATTGGCGGCGTGGATCTGGTCAAACACATTGGGAGGAACACTCCAGCCAATTTCGGCCGCAGCAAAAGTCGGTGGCGGCGATGACACCGTGACAACCGAAAGCGATGCACCCAGCGCCTTAGCGATGGCGCCTGCCTGAACGACAGCACGCTTGGCCAGTTCCGATCCGTCACTTGCAACCAGGATTGTCTTATATGTCATCGCTTGATCTCTCGCTGGGTGGGGTCCAAGTCTGACTAACATCGCCCTGCACAAGCGAGCAATGATTGGGATCAAACCAAGCGCACAGACCAAAAAGAAAGGGAGCCTTTCGGCCCCCTTCCATCATTCAATATTGTAACGAGCCTTACTCGGCAGCAGGTGCTGCGATCTGGACCGTGTTCGCCTGACGGCGACGTTCGTCCAGGATCAGGTCGTCGCGCTTGGTCGCGATCAGCTTGGCCGAGGAGATGCCTGCGCCAGTTCCGGCTGGGATCAGACGACCGACGATCACGTTTTCCTTCAGGCCTTCGAGCAGATCGGCCTTGCCGGAAATCGCCGCTTCCGTGAGGACGCGGGTGGTTTCCTGGAACGAAGCAGCCGAGATGAACGAACGGGTCTGCAGCGATGCCTTGGTGATACCGAGCAGAACGGGGTTAGCCGTCGCGGGCTTCTTGCCATCGGCAATCAGCGCGTCGTTGAGTTCGTCAAAGTCCAGCTTGTCGAGCTGCTCATCCTTGAGCAGGCCGGTTTCACCTGGATCCACGATCTCGACCTTCTGCAGCATCTGGCGAACGATCACCTCGATGTGCTTGTCGTTAATCAACACGCCCTGCAGACGATAGACTTCCTGGATTTCGTTGACGAGGTAACGAGCAAGCTCTTCCACGCCCTTGATTGCCAGAATGTCGTGCGGCGCTGGGTTGCCGTCGAGGATATATTCACCCTTTTCAATAGCATCGCCTTCCTGGAGGTGGAATGGCTTGCCCTTGGGGATCAGATACTCGACTGGGTCGGCACCTTCTTCGTGTGGCTCGATGATGACGCGGCGCTTGTTCTTGTAGTCGCGACCAAAGCGAATGGTACCATCGATCTCGGCGATGATGGCGTGATCCTTCGGACGACGGGCTTCGAACAGTTCCGCCACGCGCGGCAGACCGCCCGTGATGTCCTTGGTCTTGGCGCTTTCCAGAGGAATACGCGCCAGCACGTCACCGGGCGATACTTTCTCGCCTGGCTCAACCGCAATAACGGCGTCCACAGACAGCAGGTAACGGGCGTCGCCACCACGTTCCACCTTCTGAACTGCACCGCCACGTGCGATCGCCAGAGCCGGCTTGAGGCCCTCGCCACGCTGGTTGGTGCGCCAGTCGATGATAACGCGCTTGGTGAAGCCGGTCGCTTCGTCGGTGTTTTCCGCAACGGAGACACCATCGACCAGATCTTCGAACACGACCTCGCCCTCGACCTCGGCCAGAACTGGACGGGTGTAGGGGTCCCATTCAGCCAGACGCTGACCGCGACGAACGCTTTCACCTTCCTTGACCAGCAGCTTGGAGCCATACGTCACCTTGTGGGTGGCGCGTTCCTTGCCTTCAGCGTCCAGAATTGCGAGCGACACGTTACGGGCCATGACGACCAGCTTGCCGCCTTCAACAGCCACCACGTTCGGGTTGCGGATGGCGATCTTGCCTTCAGCACCGGATTCGAGGAACGAGCTGTCAACCACCTGAGCCGTGCCACCAATGTGGAACGTACGCATGGTCAACTGGGTACCGGGTTCACCGATCGACTGTGCGGCGATAACGCCCACAGCTTCACCCATGTTCACGGGAGTACCGCGAGCAAGGTCACGACCATAGCAGGCCGCGCAGGTGCCCTGGCGCATGTCGCAGGTCAGCGGCGAACGGATACGGATCGACTGGATCCGGGCGTCCTCGATGACGTCGATATGCTTTTCTTCCAGCAGCGTGTTCTTGGCAGCAATAAGGTCGCCCGTCAGCGGATGGAAAATGTCATCCGCAGCGGTACGGCCGAGCACGCGCTGACCAATCGAAGCAACGATCTGGCCGGCATCGACGATGGGTTCCATCGTCAGGCCGCGTTCGGTGCCGCAGTCGGTCGACACGATGATCGCGTCCTGTGCCACGTCCACGAGACGGCGCGTCAGGTAACCCGAGTTCGCGGTCTTCAGCGCCGTATCCGCGAGACCCTTACGGGCACCGTGGGTGGAGTTGAAGTACTCGAGAACGTTGAGGCCTTCCTTGAAGTTAGCCGTAATCGGGGTCTCGATGATCGAACCATCCGGACGAGCCATCAGGCCGCGCATACCGGCAAGCTGCTTCATCTGGGCTGGCGAACCACGGGCACCCGAGTGAGACATCATGTAGACGGAGTTGATCGGCTTCTGACGACCGGTCTCCTTGTCGATCTGCACGGTGCGGATCGCGTCCATCATCTCTTCGGCGACCTTGTCACCACACTTGGCCCAGGCGTCGACAACCTTGTTGTACTTTTCGCCCTGAGTGATCAGGCCGTCATTGTACTGCTGTTCGAACTCTTCGACCTGCTTACGGGCAGCTTCCACGATCGTGTACTTGGACGCTGGGATAACCATGTCGTCCTTGCCGAACGAGATGCCGGCATCGCACGCATTCTTGAAGCCAAGCTGCATGACGCGGTCACAGAAAATGACGGTCTCTTTCTGACCGCAGCCACGGTAAACCGTGTCGATCATCTTCGAGATCATCTTCTTGGTCATCAGCTGGTTTGCCGTAGCAAATGGCACAGCCGGGTTCTTCGGCAGGATCTGACCGATCAGCATGCGACCTGGAGTGGTCTCAACGATCTCGGTGATTTCCTTGCCGTTTTCGTCCCAGGACGTGACGCGGCCTTTGATCTTGGTGTGGAGCGTGACGATCTTGTTGTCGAGCGCGTGCTCGAGTTCCGCGTAGGAACTGAACGCCATGCCTTCACCGGGCTCCTTGTCGTTCATCAACGACAGATAGTAGAGGCCCAGAACAATATCCTGCGACGGCACAATGATCGGCTGACCATTGGCTGGGTGCAGAATGTTGTTGGTCGACATCATCAGAACGCGGGCTTCCAGCTGCGCTTCAAGCGACAGTGGAACGTGCACCGCCATCTGGTCACCGTCGAAGTCGGCGTTGAAAGCCGAACAGACGAGCGGATGCAGACGGATTGCCTTGCCTTCGATCAGGATTGGCTCGAACGCCTGGATCCCCAGACGGTGAAGGGTCGGAGCGCGGTTCAGTAGAACCGGGTGCTCGCGGATCACTTCATCAAGGATATCCCAGACTTCTGGCTTTTCCTTCTCGACCAGCTTCTTGGCCTGCTTCACCGTCGAGCTGAAGCCCTTGGCTTCGAGGCGCGAGTAGATGAACGGCTTGAACAGCTCGAGAGCCATCTTCTTTGGAAGACCGCACTGATGCAGCTTGAGGTTCGGACCCACGGTAATAACCGAACGACCCGAATAGTCGACGCGCTTGCCGAGCAAGTTCTGACGGAAGCGGCCCTGTTTGCCCTTGAGCATGTCGGACAGCGACTTGAGCGGACGCTTGTTGGCACCGGTGATGGTGCGGCCACGGCGACCGTTGTCGAACAGCGCGTCCACAGCTTCCTGCAGCATGCGCTTTTCGTTGCGGATGATGATGTCTGGAGCGCGCAGTTCGATCAGGCGCTTCAGGCGGTTGTTGCGGTTGATCACGCGACGATAGAGGTCGTTCAGATCGGACGTGGCAAAGCGGCCACCATCCAGCGGCACCAGGGGGCGCAGCTCGGGTGGGATAACCGGAATGACGGTCATGATCATCCATTCAGGCTTGTTGCCCGAAACGATGAACTGCTCGACGATCTTGAGGCGCTTGGCCAGCTTCTTTGGCTTCAGTTCGGTGGTCGACTCGGCGATTTCCACGCGCAGGTCGGCCGCGATCTTTTCGAGATCGAGAGCCAGCAGGATGTCACGGATAGCCTCGGCGCCAATCTTGGCGGTGAAGCTGTCGGCACCGTATTCGTCCTGTGCATCGAGGAACTGCTCTTCGGTCAGCAGCTCGTGCTGGGTGAAGGGCGTCAGGCCTGCATCGAGAACAACGTAGTTTTCGAAGTACAGGATGCGTTCGATGTCCTTCAGCGTCATATCGAGCAGCAGCGCGATACGCGATGGAAGCGACTTCAGGAACCAGATGTGAGCAACTGGAGCGGCCAATTCGATGTGGCCCATGCGCTCGCGACGAACGCGGCTCAGGGTGACTTCAACACCGCACTTCTCGCAGATGACGCCCTTGAACTTCATGCGCTTGTACTTGCCGCACAGGCACTCATAGTCCTTTACGGGGCCAAAGATACGCGCGCAGAACAGACCATCGCGTTCGGGCTTGAACGTACGATAGTTGATGGTTTCTGGCTTTTTGATCTCGCCATAGGACCAGCTGAGGATCTTCTCGGGCGAAGCGATCGAGATTTTCATCTGATCGAAGGTCTGCACCGGGACAGCCGGGTTGAACGGGTCCATGACGTGGGAATGATGGTTCATCAATTCTCTCCTCTTTCCGTCGGGAGCGGGCTTGCGCCCTGCTCCCTCAGGAAGTGAATGGGGGTAGGAAGTGCCGGATTATTCCGCCGCTTCCTGAGGAGGTGCGAGCTCCGCTTCGGCCTGGGAGCCGTCACCCTCGATCTCACGCATGTCGAGTTCGACATTGAGACCGAGCGAACGGATTTCCTTGACCAGAACGTTGAAGCTCTCGGGGATGCCCGGCTCGAACGTATCGTCGCCGCGCACGATGGACTCGTAGACCTTGGTACGGCCAGCAACGTCGTCCGACTTGATGGTAAGCATTTCCTGGAGCGTATAAGCCGCGCCATAGGCCTCGAGAGCCCACACTTCCATCTCGCCGAAGCGCTGACCACCGAACTGGGCCTTACCACCGAGTGGCTGCTGGGTGACCAGCGAGTAAGGACCGATCGAACGGGCGTGGATCTTGTTGTCCACGAGGTGGTCGAGCTTGAGCATATAGATATACCCAACCGTCACCTGACGATCAAACTGCTCACCGGAACGACCGTCGAACACGGTGGACTGACCGGAGGCCTTAAGCCCTGCCCGTTCCAGCATCACCACGATATCGGCTTCCTTGGCACCGTCGAACACCGGGGTCGCGATCGACACGCCCTTGGAGAGGTGTTCGCCGAGACGCACGAGACCGTCATCGTCGAGGTCGGTGATGGATTCATCACCAGCAAACAGGTCCTGAACTTCAAGACGCAGCGGCTTCAGATCGCCATTGCGCTGATACGCACGGACCATCTCGTCAATCTTCTTGCCCATGCCGGCGCAAGCCCAGCCCAGGTGAGTTTCGAGGATCTGGCCGACGTTCATGCGCGAAGGCACGCCCAGCGGGTTCAGCACGATGTCAACGGACGTACCGTCTTCAAGGTAAGGCATGTCTTCGACGGGAACGATGCGGGAAACCACACCCTTGTTACCGTGACGACCGGCCATCTTGTCGCCTGGCTGGATCTTGCGCTTGGTAGCGATGAAGACCTTGACCATCTTCATCACGCCAGGAGGCAATTCGTCGCCACGCTGCAGCTTGTCCACCTTGTCGATGAAGCGCTGTTCGAGCAGACGGCGGCTCTCTTCATACTGAGCATGAAGCGCTTCCATCTCGGTCATGACCTTGTCGTCATCAACCGCGAACTGCCACCACTTCGAACGAGGCTGAGCCTCGAACATCTGGTCATTGAGCTTGGTGCCGACGACATAGCCCTTTGGACCCGCCGTAGCAGCCTTGCCGAACAGCATTTCCTTGAGACGCGCATAGACGTTACGGTCGAGGATCGACTGTTCGTCGTCACGGTCCTTGGCGAGGCGTTCGATTTCTTCGCGCTCGATAGCCATGGCGCGCTCGTCCTTGTCGATGCCGTGGCGATTGAACACGCGCACTTCAACAACAGTACCAGCATCGCCCGGTGGAACACGGAGCGAGGTATCGCGAACGTCAGATGCCTTCTCGCCGAAGATGGCGCGGAGCAGCTTTTCTTCTGGCGTCATTGGCGATTCACCCTTGGGGGTGATCTTGCCGACCAGAATGTCGCCTGGCATCACTTCAGCACCGATGTGCACGATACCGGCTTCGTCGAGGTTCTTCAGCGCTTCTTCCGAGACGTTCGGAATGTCGCGCGTGATTTCTTCTGGACCAAGCTTGGTGTCGCGGGCCATCACTTCATATTCCTCGATATGGATCGAGGTGAAGACGTCCTGCATCGCGATCTTTTCGCTCAGCAGAATGGAGTCTTCGAAGTTGTAACCGTTCCAGGGCATGAACGCGACGAGCACGTTACGGCCCAGAGCCAGATCACCCAGTTCGGTCGATGGACCGTCGGCGATGATGTCGCCCTGGTTGACGTGATCACCAACAACCACCAGCGGACGCTGGTTGATGCAGGTCGACTGGTTCGAACGCTGGAACTTCATCAGGTTGTAGATGTCGACGCCCGACTTCGACGCATCGGTTTCTTCCGTTGCGCGAATAACGATACGGGTCGCATCCACCTGATCGACGATGCCCTTGCGCTTGGCGACGATAGCAGCGCCAGAGTCGCGAGCCACAACAGCTTCCATGCCGGTACCAACGAACGGCGCATGAGCGCGCAGCAGCGGCACAGCCTGACGCTGCATGTTCGAGCCCATCAGAGCACGGTTGGCGTCGTCGTTCTCAAGGAACGGGATCAGCGATGCCGCAACCGACACCATCTGCTTTGGCGAAACGTCCATAAGGTCGACGTTTTCCTTAGGCGTCAGGCCGTTGTCGCCGGCGTGGCGGGCAACAACCAGATCGTCCTGCAGAGTGCCGTCCTTGTTGAACTGCACGTTAGCCTGAGCGACGTAGTGCTTGGCCTCTTCCATAGCGGAGAGGTACACGACGTCTTCGGTCAGAACGCCGTCCACGATCTTGCGGTACGGGGTCTCGATGAAACCGTACTTGTTGACGCGGGCGAATGTCGACAGCGAGTTGATCAGACCAATGTTTGGACCTTCTGGGGTCTCAATCGGGCAGATACGGCCGTAGTGGGTTGGGTGAACGTCACGAACTTCAAAGCCAGCACGCTCGCGTGTCAGACCACCAGGCCCAAGCGCCGAAAGACGACGCTTGTGGGTGATTTCTGACAGCGGATTCGTCTGATCCATGAACTGGGACAGCTGCGACGAACCAAAGAACTCGCGCACAGCGGCAGCAGCCGGCTTTGCGTTGATCAGGTCCTGCGGCATCACGGTGTCGATTTCGACCGAGCTCATACGTTCCTTGATGGCGCGTTCCATGCGGAGCAGGCCAAGGCGGTACGAGTTTTCCATCAGCTCACCAACCGAGCGAACGCGACGGTTGCCGAGGTTGTCGATGTCGTCGATTTCGCCACGGCCATCGCGCAGATCGACCAGCGTGCGGACGACTTCAACGATGTCTTCCTTGCGCAGCGTGCGCATGGTGTCTGGAGCGTCGAGCTCGAGACGCATGTTCATCTTCACGCGACCAACGGCAGACAGGTCATAGCGCTCGCTGTCAAAGAACAGCGACTGGAACATGGCTTCGGCAGTGTCGACGGTTGGTGGCTCACCAGGACGCATCACGCGGTAGATGTCGAACAGCGCGTCTTCACGCGTTTCGTTCTTGTCCACGGCGAGCGTGTTGCGGATGTAGCCCCCGATCGAGATGTGATCGATGTCGAGCAGAGGCAGCTCGTCAAAGCCCAGCTCGACCATCTTGGTCAGGGTCTTTTCGTCGAGCTCGTCGCCTGCTTCCATGTAGACTTCACCAGTCTTCATGTTGATCAGGTCTTCGGCGACATACATGCCATAGAGGTCTTCATCGACCGCCAGCAGGTGCGTCAGGCCGTTTTCGGCCAGCTTCTTGGCCTGACGGGCCGAGAGCTTCTTGCCAGCTTCGTGGACGACGTCGCCAGTCTTGGCGTCGATCAGGTCCGTCGATGGCTTGGCATTCTTCATCTTCTCGGCGTCGTATGGCTTCTGCCAACCGGTCGCCGTCTTTTCGTAGGTCAGCGTATTGTAATACGTGCTCAGGATCTCTTCGGTATCCATACCGAGAGCCTTGAGCAGCGACGTGACCGGGATCTTGCGACGACGGTCGATACGCGCGAACACCACGTCCTTGGCGTCGAATTCGATATCGAGCCAGCTACCGCGGTACGGAATGATACGGCCAGCAAACAGCAGCTTGCCGGACGAGTGGGTCTTGCCCTTGTCGTGATCGAAGAACACGCCGGGCGAACGGTGCATCTGCGAGACGATAACGCGCTCGGTGCCGTTGACGATAAAGGTGCCGTTCATCGTCATGAAGGGCATGTCGCCCATATAGACGTCCTGCTCCTTGATGTCCTTGACGGAGCGGGCACCGGTTTCTTCGTCCACTTCGAACACGATCAGGCGAAGCGTCACCTTGAGTGGGGCAGCGAACGTGATGTCGCGCGCACGGCACTCGTCGATGTCATACTTCGGCTGTTCGAACTCGTACTTCACGAATTCAAGCGAAGCAGTGTTCGAAAAATCGGTGATCGGGAAAACCGAACGGAATACGGATTGAAGCCCTTCATCGGGACGGCCACCCTTGGGCTCGTCTACGAGGAGAAACTGATCATAGGAGGCCTTCTGGACCTCGATCAGGTTGGGCATCTCCGTGACTTCGCGAATGGATCCGAAGGACTTGCGTACCTTGCGGCGGCCGTTGAACGTGGTAGCCATGAGGGCTCCTTTGTCTAGCGATTGTCTCGGAGGCACATCTCCAAAGACCCGACAATCAGCCGTCGGGTATCAGAAAATGCGCCCTGTTAAAGGCGGTTAGTCTCAGCTCAACAATGCCTGCACACCCTCCAAGCCAAGGAGAGATCGGCGCGAAAACGTCAAAACCCCCATGGTCAACAACCATGAGGTTCCGTGGACGTCAGCGTGCCTCAGACATCAAATTCGTCATATATTCCGCAAATTGGCGCCAGGGACCCATCCAATCGGTCCGGCGAATCATCCCGCAAAAACGAGGATGCGAGATGGCACATAAAGCGCCATCTCGCAAATTTCAAGACAGAAGTCGAAATTACTTGAGTTCGACCTTGGCGCCAGCAGCTTCAAGCTTCTTCTGGATGTCTTCGGCTTCAGCCTTCGACGCGCCTTCTTTGATTGCCTTTGGTGCAGCTTCGACCAGTGCCTTGGCTTCGCCCAGGCCCAGACCGGTGATCGCACGGACTTCCTTGATGACGTTGATCTTGTTGTCGCCGAACGAGGCGAGGATCACGTCAAATTCAGTCTTTTCTTCAGCGGCAGCAGCTGGAGCACCAGCAGCGGCAGCAACAGCAACTGGAGCGGCGGCGGAAACGCCCCACTTTTCTTCCAGCAGCTTCGACAGCTCGGAAGCTTCCAGAACGGTCAGGGCAGACAGGTCGTCAACAATTTTGGCGAGATCGGCCATTTGATAAATCTCTCTTTTAAGGTGTTCAGTTCAAACCGGCCCCCAATGGGGACCATGGGGTTACGCTGCTTCGTTGCTCTTTTCCGCATGAGCGGCCAACACGCGCGCAATACCACCAGCCGGCGCCACGATGACCGACGCGATACGCGTTGCGGGCTGCTTGAGCATCCCGGCGAGCGTTGCGCGCAGTTCATCCAGCGAAGGCATGGTCGACAACGCCTTGACGCTATTCGCGTCAAGAGCGGTCTTGCCCATCACGCCACCAAGAACGACATACTTTGCGTTCTTGTCAGCGAACTTCTGCGCGATCTTCGGCGCAGTCATGGGGTCGGCCGCATAAGCGATGACGATCGGACCGATAAACAGGTCCGAGATGTCCGCGTGGTCGGTGTCTTTAAGAGCAAGCTTGGCAAGACGGTTTTTTGCGATCTTCACATAACCACCGGCACCCTTCACCTCACGGCGAAGCGATTCCAGATTGGCTACGGTCAGACCGGAATTCTGCGCGAGGACGATCGATCCAGCGCCACCAAGGGCTGACTGAAGCGATGCGACAAGCTCACGCTTTTCCGCTCTTTCCACTGCTAGTCTCCACATTAAGCCCGGCGCAAGTCAGCCGGGCCATTGCCAATTGCTGCCCCCTACTCTCCGAAGAAAGGAGAGGAGCAACGGTTACATGCCTGTCAACCGTGCTGCCCGCGAGGGCAACTGGCCTGGTTCGAACCGCGATCACCCTGCCCCATTCAAGGCAGGAAAATTGTGGTCTCACCCCATCTATGCTGGCGTCGGTGGACATTAAGCTGACCCAGATTGATCAGCACCGGCAGTCTCGGACAGGACTTAATTCAACAAACCAATGCGAAAGCACCGCTTTATTGAATACCCGGGCGGCCGAAACCGTCCGGAATTCTTGTTAGAGCGTCTTCACTCCGTCAGCAAATAAGTGGCGGGACACGCCCACACTCAAATCCTGAAATTAGAGAGCCGAAGCTGGCTCAACATGGACGCCAGGGCCCATAGTCGAGGAAACAGCAACGCGCTTGACATAGGTGCCCTTGGCGCCAGCTGGCTTGGACTTCAGAACGGCGTCGGTGAACGCCTTGATGTTCTGGAGCAGCGCTTCTTCCGAGAAAGAAACCTTGCCAACGCCTGCGTGCAGGATACCGGCCTTTTCGACGCGGTATTCAACAGCGCCGCCCTTAGCCGACTTAACGGCACCGGCGACGTCTGGCGTAACCGTACCAACCTTAGGGTTTGGCATCAGGTTACGTGGGCCCAGGATCTTACCCAGGCGACCAACTAGAGGCATCATGTCCGGAGTAGCAATGCAACGATCGAAATCGATCTTGCCAGCCAGGATCTGTTCCATCAGGTCTTCTGCACCAACGATGTCGGCACCAGCCTTGCGGGCCTCGTCTGCCTTGGCATCCTTGGCGAACACTGCAACGCGCACGGTCTTGCCGGTGCCGTTTGGCAGGTTCACAACGCCACGGACCATCTGGTCAGCGTGACGCGGATCAACGCCGAGGTTGATCGCGATCTCGATGGTTTCGTCGAACTTGGCAGAGGCGCGAGCCCGGACCATCTTCACGGCTTCATCGAGCTTGTAGAGCTTGTTGCGGTCGATGCCCTCGCGGGCCTTCGTGATCTTCTTACCGACGTGTGCCATTCAATCAGCCCTCGACCTGAATGCCCATGGAACGGGCAGAGCCGGCGATCATCGACACAGCGGCGTCGATATTGTCGGCGTTGAGATCCTTCATCTTCTTTTCGGCGATATCACGCAGCTGAGCCACAGTGATCGTACCAGCCGATTCCTTGCCTGGCAGCTTGCTGCCCGACTTCAGGTTCACGGCCTTCTTGATGAAGTAGGTAACCGGCGGCTGCTTCATCTCGAAAGTGAAGCTCTTGTCGGCATAGGCGGTGATCACGACTGGAATGGGCGAACCCTTTTCCATTTCCTGCGTGGCGGCATTGAACGCCTTGCAGAATTCCATGATGTTCAGACCGCGCTGACCGAGAGCCGGCCCGATTGGTGGGGATGGCGTTGCGGAGCCAGCGGGCACCTGCAGCTTTACGTAGCCAACGATTTTCTTTGCCATAATCGTCCTTACAAAATTCGGCCGGTGTCATCCGGCCATTTGACGCTGTGGTGCAAGGGTTTGCCGGAGGCTGGCAGCCACCGCCCTCTCCCACAGATTTTCACCCGACCAAAGCCGGATGGTTTGGTCAGACCTTTTCGACCTGACCGTATTCGAGCTCCACCGGAGTGGGACGCCCAAAAATCGAAACTTCCACCTTGAGGCGGCTGCGTTCTTCGTCGACCTCTTCCACCACGCCGTTGAAGCTGGCAAAAGGACCGTCCGACACGCGCACATTCTCGCCCACTTCGAACGAGACGGATGGCTTGGGATGATCCACGCCTTCCTGCACCTGCTGCAGAATGCCCATGGCTTCCTTTTCGGAAATCGGCATCGGCTTGTTGTCCGAACCGAGGAAACCAGTGACCTTTGGGGTATTCTTGATCAGATGGAATGCCTCATCGGTCATATCCATCTTCACCAGGACATAACCCGGGAAAAACTTGCGTTCGGCGTCGACCTTGCGGCCGCGACGGATCTCGACGACCTTTTCGGTCGGCACGATTACGTCTTCAAACAGATGCTCGAGCTTCTTCTGCGCAACCTTCTGACGAATATCTTCCGCCACCTTGCGCTCGAAGTTCGAGTAAGCCTGAACGATGTACCAGCGCTTGGCCATGCCGCGTCGCCGCTCCTAGTATCTAGTGTTCGTAACCCGCTCTAGCGGATCGAGAGCATCAGCCCAACGACCCAGGAGATAACCTGGTCGGCAAGCAAGAAAAACAGGCTCGCCATGATCACCAGAACAAGCACCATGATCGTGGAGATCAGGATTTCGTTCCGACCAGGCCAGGTGACCTTGGATGTCTCCTGCCGGACTTGCTGCAGGAACTGGATCGGGTTTGGACGTGCCATATGCGAATCTACTCTTTGGTGTTTTGGTGCAAAACCAAAGGCCGCGCAGGAGTCCCGCACGGCTTGAAGCTGGGTATCTAGAGAAACTCCGCGCTAAATGCAACAGGGCCGCCGACGATTGCCCGCCGGAGCCGCCGGAGCCGCCGGCTTCGTCCAATCACAAATATTAACGATTAGTGAAGACTGCGTTGAATCCCGCTTGCATACCCGTTTGGGAAGGCATTTAATCCGATTAAGACGAAAAAGTGGCAGCTGGAGGGCTGTGACGATGTCTTTCCAAGGGGCGAGTTTCGATGTCAAAGGTTGTGAGGTCCGCTACTACGGCCCGCACCAGACGATTCCAGGCAGAATAACAGGTATGGTTCGCGTTACCATTGAAGAGGGCTTCATGGGCAACGTCTCCCGCTATTACCTTGATCTAAAAGTAAAAGCGGATGTGGGTTCAGTCTCCACTCCTGAAGTCAGAACCGCCCTGCTCTCCCACGCCGCCCACCAACTGAATCGCCTCAAGGCGCGCCACACCGACAAGCTGCCGGTCGCCGCCGAGTAGCCTTTTCAGTCCGTCCAATTACGCGCCTCACGGAATGTGCTGCCAAGCTTCTCCATAGTACGTATGGCCAGCAAAAACGCCGCCATTGCTGGCGTTCTGCGGATTTGCCTGCACATGTCTTAGTTAAAGTCCAAACCGAAAACGACATGCTAGACGCCTCCTCCACAAAGCGAGGCGCTATGTTTGTCGTATACCGCGTGATTGATATGCGAGCTGGCGAAGGCCAACCCGTTGAAATAACCATTGAAAATGTCCGATCTCCCGAAGAGGCCGTCCGTAAGGCGCTGGGACTAGACGTCGTACGCAGCGGGAATCGCAATGATCTGGTCGCCCGCGTCTACTGGCAGGCTGCAGACCAGCCGGTCACCATGGTCCGCCTCTACCGCCGCCTCGCGAACTGAGCGCAACTGCAATTGTCCGTGATGGAACAGTGATGCCCTCCAGCCGTTCTACCCAAGCCGTGTAGTTGCAACGCGGATTCGTGATTTGTGACAGGCCGCGACAGTCACCATGTTCAAGTCAAACGGAGGTCTGCCATGAAGACGCTTATTGCGATCGGGATCCTCACCTTGGCGACTATTGCGCCGGCCATGGCCGCATGCCCTCCCGAAGCCCGCGGCGATACCGCCGAAACCATCGCGGCCAACCAGCAGCGGCTGATCTGCCTCAATCAGGAAATCAGCACCAGCGCGCGCCAGAAGCAGTTCGAGATGCAACTGCAAAACAACCAGACGGCCATCCAGGATTTGCAACTTCAGCGCCGCCTTGATTCCCTGCCCAAACGGCCGGTCTTCACGCCAGTTGTGCCAACCTACAATCCTGGCAACTAAACCGTAAAACCGCGCCTTGCGCAGAAACGGGACATGCTCGCTGCGCCCGCCAGACTTCTGAGACGGACCCTCATAGATATGCAGATCTGGCTAATAGCGAAGCCTGTCGGCATCGGATAACCAATCGGCAAAAACAGCGCTCTGAAACGCCGCTACGAGAAAAGTGGGACGGGGTGAGCGCAATTGGGGGCGATTGCGCTCAAACCCCTTGAGCCCCAACGCAATGCCGGTGCCCCAATCCATATACGCAATTGACCGCCAACTAGTTCCAGCGAAAATGAAAAAAGTGGGGCGAGCGCTAGCAGGAGCCGCGCTCAAACCCCGTCGGCATAGGGTGCCTAAGCACCCGATACCTCAGCGCAGGAAAGCCCCCCGTCCTACGCTGTCCAACCATAATGCTGGCAGGAAACAGAAAACGCCAGACAATTGTAGGTATAAAACCCTAGAATCAACAATGTCTGTCCACAGCCTTGTTGAGTGTAGGCAGTTTTTCTCATGGTTCCGCTGCCACAGCGCCGATTCCGCCAGGTGCAGAGGGCCAACCAGCAGAAGGAACATCTCCGTCATCCATCGTAAACATTGAGACTTCTGCGGCAGATGCTGGCATAGTTTGCATTGAAGAAATGTGCCTACTCGTATCCAAATACGCGGCAAGACAAAGTGATGGAATTCAAGGTTACATCGGCGCGATATGATGTTGACCTGAAACAGTTGATCTACACGGCATCCGGCACGAGCTGTGGCGGCCGCTTCACTGTTTCGTCTCAGGTCAAATGCCTCAAGCCGCCCGGCACCCCGGAGCGGACGCATTTGGTGGTGCTCTTGGCTTTGACAGAGCATTTCAGAATGCGCAGCGCCTCTGGCCGCACCTGGAATAACTGACCCAGCTCTCAAGAAAAGCTCAACTGGTTCCGTCCTGCCGTTTTGCTTTGGTACAGAGCCGCATCAGCGCGCCGATAGAGCCCCGCCAGATCTTCCGCCCCATCGAAATTTGTGGCGCCCGCGCTGATTGTCACCACGCCGGTCGCCGAATCTCGATGTTGAATGGACAGCTGCCGCACCCGGACCAAAAGCTGTTCCAGCGCCGCCTGACACCGCGCCAGATCAGTGTCGAACAGGAACACGCAAAACTCTTCCCCCCCAACGCGCGCCGTAATATCGAGCGGCCGCCTTGCCGTCGCCCGTAGCGATTGCGCTACTTTGCGCAGCGCCGCATCGCCCTCAACATGGCCATAGTGATCATTGTACTGCTTGAAATTATCGACATCGATGATCGCCAGAACCGCCGACTTCTTCTCTCTAACACACTGACGCAACGCACTTTCGACATGCCATTGAAACACGCGTCGGTTGGGAAGACCCGTCAGAATGTCGATAGACGCCTGCTCCGCCAGCTCGCGCCGCAACAGGAACTGTTTGCGATCCGCCGCTTCCCGTAGATAGCCGCCGGTCGCAGCGAGCAAGAACGCCACGATGATTGTCAGGATCAGCTGAGCACTATCTTGGATCATGCTGTGCGGCAGCACTTGTAAGGTAATCCAAACGCAGGCGCAGGTCACAATCAGGCCGACTGTTAGCGACTGCTTAAAGCGCAGCCCGATAGGCAAGAACGCAGCCATCACCACCGCCACCTGGGCGCTGTCCACGGCAAAGGCGCCCATAGATCTGGCCAAATTTGCAGTGAGGCTCGCGACAAGCCCGACCAGGACGAAGACCACCACAACAAGGCGGTCATAGCGTTGACGGCCAAGCCAGACCTCGAAGATCGTTCCGATCAGCGCAGCCATGACAACAGCACGGCCGATTAGCAGGAGGGCCACCTGCCAGGCCCAATCCCCTGGTGGCAGGTACCAAATCCGAAACATGTCCAGCGTGGCAAAGCCTACCCAAATGATGAAAGCACCAACTGCACAGACGAGAGTCGCTTGGCGTTGATCCCGCAACACGGCCGCTCGAAACTCGACCTCGGTTTCGCGGTTAAAGGTCAGTGTTGGCGTGAACTCCTCACTGGATGAGACTTCTGAATCACGATCAGGCATAGGCTAATGTCATCTCTTCAATGAGATAACGATGCGCCACAGTGGGTCTTTGAACTATCGGGGAATTCGGGCAACGAGAAAAAATAGCAGTTGAAATAACATCAACAGCCGAGCCGGTTTGTTTTTCAAGCAACAAAAAACCAACCAGCCACGGGTCAATCACATCCAAACTAACGGCCAAAACCTCATCGATACTAGGAACAAAATCTTGGGCCGTAACTCACCGTTCGGGAAGGCTGTCAATTTGTATCCGAGCGGCGAATCTGCTGGTGGGAGCCAGAACAACCAGCAGCCATCACAATAGCAACAACCACAAGCGTCAATCACCAACGCTGAACAAGCTGTTCCTGTTAGGCACCGCACTTAATGCTTTCCGCAAAAAGTAGGAACTGCAGCCCAAACATCCGGCACAACAGCTTGAGTGAAAATGTCTTCAGCTTACAATGAACCTCCGGCACGCAAGCTTTTGGCTTTTTGAAGCGCCCCGAACACGATCTTCGCGATGACGCTTGGTGAAAGTCCAGTAACCAGCACTGTCAAGAGGGTATGCCTGGGTGATCTTAGTACGAGTTATGAGGTCCGGCGTTGGCCGCGTGCCTTAGTGCTTAAACACTGGCAGCGCACGCACGCGGCGAACCACACCAACGAACTCTTCTACTTCGTGCCCTCGACCGACGAAGACAGTTGTACCGCTATTTCGGGACGCTGAATGAGGCGCACCATTGCAACGCTTGCTGGAGATCGTGATCAATCAGGGTCTGACCCAAGCGCCGCAACAACCGAAGAGCATTCCGAGGCGGGGGTCGGAGGAACTCATTCGGTCATCACTGGATCAACATATCTGTTCTAGACACTATTCGAGCGGAGGATACCAACAAGCCTAGCCCCTTGCATTGCGCTCCAGCGACGAGGCGGGCACATCAATATCCACCGTCAAGCCTTCGGGAGACCATGACCGCGTCGCCGTACCGCGGAGCTGTGCCTCAACGATGGATGTGAACAGTTTTGACCCGAAGCCTGATCCTTGGGCAGTAGCCGCTTGCGCGCCTGATACCTCCTCCCAAACAATCCTTACTCGCTCGCCATTGTGGGTAAGCATGATACTCAGATGCCCGGTACTATCCCCTAGCGCGCCATATTTGACAGCGTTAGTCGCTAACTCATGAAATATTAACGCTACTGAGGTCATCGCCGACGCATCAACGGCGACTTCGTCACCTGCAATGGTGATATGGTCGCCACCGTTGTGGTAGGGCGCGAGTAATTGCCACAGAAGCTCTGCTAAGGTGGCAGATTGCCCCTGCCCGTTCCCTCTGATGAGCACATGAGCTCCGTGCAGCGCACTTAGTCGTCCGCGCAGGTCGTCAGTGGCGGATTTCAAGTCGGTTCCGTGACGTGCTGAAAGTGCGACTAGGCCGTTTACCAACGCGAATAGATTGCCAATCCGGTGATCTAGTTCGCGCGAGACAAGTTCGCGCTCGGCCTCAAGTTCTTTGGCGTCATTAATATCTGTGGACGTCCCATACCACCTAACTATCTCCCCCTCATCGTTCCAGAAAGGCTTAGCTAGAACTTTTAGCCAGCGATAGCTGCCGTCTCGGTATCGGAATCTATAGTCGATCGAATACGTCTCTCCGCTAGCGAGGCAGGCCCTCCAGGATTCATCGACCCGAGGTTTGTCATCCGGATGAACCAACCTCTCCCAAGTGTCGAATGAGGTTTCCTCCGGCGAGACGCCGGTGAATTCCGCCCATCGACTATTGAAATAGTCATGTCGGCCTTTGCTATCCGTACTCCACACGATTTGAGGGATGGATTCACTAACTATATTGAAGCGCGTATTGCTTTGCTCTAGCGCTTCTACTGCATGTGCATGTTCGGTGACATCAACCAGTATCCCTGTCAAATTCGAGACTGCGTGCTGGTTATCCCGTGACGGTTTTCCGAAAGCTGCGAACCATCTAATTTCGCCCTGGGGGGTAACCAGCCTGTAACGACAGTGATAGTCCGTATCGGTAGCGATGGAATTGCCAAGGGCGTCCCATACCCGATCACGGTCATCCGGATGCATCAATCGGGATAACACCTCAAGCGGAATAGCCTTGGGTTGGCTTTCCAGATTAAACATCCTCAGGAAACTGCCCTCCACCGAGAGTGTCCGTAGCCCCAGATTCAGGTCCCAGGTCGCGACTATTCCGCCAGCGTTCATTGCCATATCGGCACTTTGTCGAGTGAATGAAAGCTTCTCGTTAAGCTCAACCATCCTTCGCATCACAATGGCCAACGTAGTGGGCGCCAAAGCTATCACGAACGCGGCCAACCTCATGGAGACCAGCGCATGCTCATCAACAACAGCACCACTACCCTGCACGTAAGCAGCGCATAAAATGGTGAGAGACCAGCAACTAAATGCAAAGGACAGGACCGATACGACAAAGACGGAATAGCTTAGCCCGCACCAAAGTAGCGCCGGGACGGCAAGGGCGATCGCTCCTGGCCCTCCCAGCGCCGCCGCAAAGCAGCATGAAGCAGCCAACGCCAAGGTCGGCAATGCTGCCCTCAAGTATGTCGAGATCGATACTCTATTAACAAATAACAGCCGCGCGCCAAATTTTTGTGCAGAAAGGATTACAGGTAGCAAGGCGATGTAGTTGACCAATTCAGTGACAGCCCACAGAATTGCTGCATTATTCATTCCTATCTGGAGTAAGAATGGATCCCCAACAGCGCCCACAACGCCTGCGCCTACACTCGCCGCTGCCGAAAGCAGAATGACGTAGAGCGCAGATGCCGGCTCGCGCATCCGCAATGCGTCTCTGGGAAGATACCGATAGGCAACATACCCTGCGCCAATACCACACAGATTTGCGGTGTTGAGCAAAATGGCTTTAGCGAAATCAGTACCCGCGACCAGATCGGCCGCCATGTATGCAAAAGCCGCCACCAACCAAGTGGTTGCGCGACGTGCACAAGGTATCCTGACTAGTAATCCCAGCATAATGGCATTCGCGGGCCACACCATGGCGATAAAACCCGGCGGCCTCGTCGAGATGCCTAGTAAGCAAGCTATAAATACGGCACCACCGACAGCGAGTGGCGCATAAGGAAGACCCACAGGTTGTTCCAGCTCACTCTTCACAGGGCTCTCTTCGACGGAGGCCAATGGCTTATCTCGCGCTCAAGTCCTAACGTCAAATCTTAACACTAATATTCTAGTTGTCACGCCCCATCTCACGACGTCAGTCAACCAGTGGCGATGTGATCTTCAAGTATTGCGGTCGACGCGTATGCGGCGGCATTCCAAACGTCACTGCCAGCACGGGAGCGTATACTTTCTGCGCCCGCAGCCACCCTACCTCTCGACTACCGGGCCGGGACATCAAGCGTTTGGAACCAATGTGTAGGACTATGGTCACATTGGTTCCGGCAGGACTTCTTACGGAACGCGGCACACCGTCGCAAAACCACACTTAGAGAGGATGGATGAGACGATAACGATACTAGCCTTCAGCTCGCGCAAGATTTTATCGCGATGCCGCAGCTTCGATCTCGTGGCGCAAAGCTGGAAAATAGATAAGAGGCCATGCTAGAATCGATCAGAAGGCAAACAAATCTGTTAGACCCTCGGTCTAAAACTGCCAAACCTCCAACGCCACAATTGCGCCAGAGGTAGAAAATGCAATGATGTCAGATAGATGCCTGGCAGGGGCTGGGGGACTCGAACCCACGACCCTCGGTTTTGGAGACCGATGCTCTACCAACTGAGCTAAACCCCTTCAGGCGAGGGTGTGTCTAATGGCAAAGGGCGCGCTTCGCAAGACCCCTTTGCAGCTTAGCCCCAAATATGGGGCACAAGCGCGATCACCATCAGCAAATTCCCCAGCAATCCGGCCATAAAAGACACCGAACGCCATGGCGAAAGCCCCTTCATGTAGCAAATTACATGCGAGACGCGGGCGACCAGATAAAGCCAGGCGCCGATCAGCGCCAGCCAACTCTGCTCGCCCAACACGATCGACAGCACGGCCAGCGTCAGAAAAATCGGCAGCGTTTCCTGCAGATTGCCAAGGGCGCGGCGGGCGCGCGCCAGATTGCGACTCGGTTCCGGCAGGTCGTCGCGCGGTCCCATCTGGGCGGCATTGCCAACCTGTTCCGTCAGATAGCGGCCGGGCAAAAAGACCTGAACCAGCAGCAGCAAAAGCACGAGAAAAATAACAAGCAGCACGATCGCCTTACCCCAAACCCGCAACGCTGCGGTGGCAAAGCTATAACGCATAACCGGCGCCATATGGATCACCATTTACAACCACGCCGCGCGCAGCCATTAAATGGCATGCGAGTATATGGAAGTTCCGGCGGGCGCCGATTGCGATCACTCAGGGGCACAAGACCCCGGAAGGATAATGATGCGTCTTTTTCTGGCCTTGGCCATTCTGGTCCTCTTCCCCACAATCAGCTTCGCCCACACTGGCGTCGGCGACACAGCCGGTTTTTTTCACGGCTTTGAACACCCCATCGGCGGAATCGATCACGTCCTGGCAATGGTCGCTGGCGGCGTTTTCGCCTTCGTGCTGGGTGGCCGCGCCCTGTGGCTGGTGCCGCTGAGCTTTGTGACCATGATGGTCGCCGGCTTCGCGCTGGGCGTGACCCAGGTCGACCTCCCCTATGTCGAACTTGGCATTGCCCTCTCAAGCGTAGTGATCGGCGCCGCCGCCGCCCTTGGACGGGCGATGCCTGTTGCCGCCGCGATGACGCTTGTTGGCCTGTTTGCAGTGTTCCACGGACACGCCCATGGCGCTGAAATGCCGACAGACGCAAGCGGGCTGACCTACGCGGCCGGCTTCGCGGTTGCAACCGCCCTGCTCCATCTCTCAGGCATTGCCAGCACAGCGGCAATCGCGCGCCTTATCGGCAAGTACGGTAAATACGCTGCCCAGTTCGCCGGCGGTGTATTTGCCATTGGCGGCATCGGTGTGCTGGCCGGCTGGCTGTAGCCGACAACGCAAAACCTCGGTGGAGAGCAATCTCCGCCGATACCGTCTTCGATGAAATTGGTGGTTTTTTGGAGCGGGTAGCGGGAATCGAACCCGCATATTCAGCTTGGAAGGCTGCTGCTCTACCACTGAGCTATACCCGCCCGGTCGATGACCGACGTGTTAGCCAATAGCGCGGCACAACCAACACTGGCAACCCCTTCCCGCCGTCATCAACGAGACTTTAGCGCGCATGACGCAGCCAAAAGCCCCTGCGGCGCGACGGCGGCAATTGGCCTTAACGTCATTGGCCAGCAGTTTTTTTGGGAGCATTGCCAAAGGGGTGTTGACACTCTGTCATCAGACCACCATAAACCGCCCGAACGAAACGCCTAGCGCTTCGTTTTCCTACCCAAGCGACGTTGTTGTGGAGGGGTGGGAGAGTGGTTAAATCCATCAGACTGTAAATCTGACCGCTTAGCGTACACTGGTTCGAATCCAGTCCCCTCCACCATCGCCCTTTCCGGACAGGCCCAGCGGCCAAAGCATCCGGGCCTCCCCCAAAGACATAGTTAGACAGGCTCATTCGTGGGCGCTTCCGCTACGTCCGTTTCTATGGTCCGATCGACGACGCAGGGCCTAGCGCAATCTAGCCAAACTGCCAACGTGACCATAGGGTAGTCTCCAGCACTGACGGAGAACCACTATGCGCTGGATCAACGAGCCGCTTCACTGGACCGAAAATGGTGAGGGGCTAGCTGTTCGGACCGCGCTGGAGACGGATTTCTGGAACAACACGTTCTACGATTTCCTGCACGACAACGGTCACTTCTACCACGATGAAGTGTCCGGCGATTTCACCATGTCAGTCACATTCAAGGCCGACTACACGGCACTCTATGATCAGGCCGGCCTGATGGTCCGCGTCGACGGCAAGAACTGGATCAAGGCCGGCATCGAATATACCGATGGTGAGCTCCATTTCAGCACCGTGGTAACGCGCGATGACCAATCCGATTGGTCGATGCTCTCCCTGCCCAACGCATTCCGCGACGGCCTGAACATCCGCGTCACGCGGCACGGCACAGCCCTGCGCGTCCAATTACAGGCCGAAACCGGCCAATGGCGCATGGCCCGCCTCGCATACCTGGCGATGCCCCAAGTCGTCCAAGCCGGCATGATGTGCTGCTCCCCAACCCGCGCTGGCCTAGACGTGCAGTTCAACAATTTCCGGATCGGCGAGCCAATCGAAAAGCGGCTGCATGACGACTAGGTTTTCTGCCACCAACTCCAGCTTAGCCACTGTCTTACCAGCAAACGCAGCAAGAGTGTTGGCGCAACGCGCCCCCGCGACACAACGCCGACACCTGCGCCTTGATCCCCATCCAGAATCACCCCAACTTGCGCGAGCTTTCGGTTCCGCCATGACGCGCGGATTAAAAGGGAACACGGTGCGGATTACCCATCAGGGGCCAAAACCGAGGCTGCCCTCGCAACTGTAAGCGGCAAGCGATTGCTATCGCCACTGGTCCTTTTAGGATTGGGAAGGCTGCAACCGCATCAGAGCCGTGAGCCAGGAGACCTGCCCAAGCACAATACCAAGCAGCCAGACGAGGTGTTCTGGCAGGGGACACGTCATGACTGCGGCCACGCCAGCATCCTATCTGCCATTTGCGCCTAACCTGTCCGTTCCGACAACGGGGTTATCGGCGCGCGCACACCCCGCCCGCCAAAGCCGATCCTAACCGGCTTGAGCGGAGTTTTGATTATGAACATTGGGCACCACCCAATGGCGTATCCACATGATCATGCGTCCTGCATTGGGGCGTGTCATGCAGCCTGACGCCATTCTCTTTGTCATCTCGCTGGCCAATCTGAGTGCTCGCCGTTTTGCGACGGTGGCGAACGGACTTGCCGCAGCCACCGCCCTGCCCAGCCGTCTCGTTCGCCTCGAAGGCACCGACCAGAACCTGCCGCAGGCCCTCGACGCCCTGCGCGATGAGGGGCATACGTCCATTCTCGTCCAGCCGATTGGCCTGCCTTTCCCCGAAAGCCTGATCGCCTGGCTCCCTGGCGCGCTCGCCACTTGGAGCCTTCTGCCCGGCAACGACGATGTCACCTTGTCCGTTGGCAGCGAAGCCAGCGATGACCCGGCACTGCTCAGTCATTTCGTGACGACGGCGCTTGAAAACGCCGACAACGCCACGCCCGTCGCCAAGGCAAAACCATCGCTGGGCAAACCTGGCTGGCAGAACCCACCCGATTTTCGACACCACCTGCTGGTCTGCACCGGCCCGCGCTGCCACTACCGCGACGCTGCCTCGCTCCTGCATGCCCTCAAGGACGAGACCAACAGACAGGGCATTGCCTCTCAATGCCTCACCGCCCGCACCGGCTGCCTGTTCCCCTGCAATCAAGGCCCGATGGTCGCCCTTTATCCCAAGGGCGAATGGTATCGCCTGGCCGACAAAACAGCCCTCGCCCGCTTCGTTTCGGAAGTTCTGGTCCAGGGCCAGACCGCCCACGACCTCCTCATTCATACGGCCAAGGCCGCACGCCAACCTGCCCTTTCCACCAAGGACAATTCATGATTTTCAAGCGTCTCACACTCGCCCTGCTGGCCAGCGCCTTAGCGGTCTCGGCTGCCACCGCGCAGTCTGATCCAGCGCCGTTACGCATCGTCACCTCGTTTGACATCGGCACGATGAACCCGGCCGTCGATGGCTTCTGGATGCAGGAATTTGGCGTTGCCGAACTGCTGATGAAGTTTTATCCCGACGGCACCAACCAGCCTTGGCTGCTGGAAAGCCTGGAAAACAAGGACGCGCTGACCTGGGTCGCTACCGTGCGCGATGGGATCACTTTCCAGAATGGCAAGGTGCTCGATGCCGACGCCGTTCTCGCCGTCATCAAGCGCCAGATGGCCGTATCGGACTCCGCCACAGGTGCCGTTCCCGAAGGCACAACCTTCGTCAAAACCGGTAACATGGAAATTACCATTTCGACGGTCGCGCCATGGCCGGAACTGCCCGGCATTCTGTCCAACGAAGCTATCTTCCTGATCTATGACGCCGAGGCCGCCGACGCCGTTGGCGACGACTGGACCAAGCTGACCAATGCCGGCATTTATACCGGCCCCTACACCGTCACCAGTCTGACCTCCGCCCGCCTCGATGCGGAGCGCAACGATAGCTACTGGAACGGCGAACCAGCCCTGCCCGGCCTCTCCGTCAGCTTCGTCACCGATCCGAACGCCCGCATTCTGGCCGTCCAGAACGATGAAGCCGATATCGCGCTCTATCCCCCTATCGCGGCGCGCCCCGTGGTTGATGCCACCCCCGGCATTCATTTCAATACCGGCACCACCGGAACCGGCGGCTTCCTAGGCTTCATGAACGTCAACCAGCCACCATTCGACGACGTTCGCGTGCGTCAGGCACTGATGCAGACCATCGACTATGACGAGATCGCCAATGTCGTGTTCGGCGGCGCCCTGGCTGAGGCCAAGGGCCTCTACAATGAAAGCTTCCCCTGGGCTCGCCAGACCTATGTCACCGATCCGACGGCTGCGGCCGCCCTGCTCGACGAAGCCGGTTGGCTCCTCGATGGCGACATGCGCCGCAAGGACGGCGAAGCGCTTGAGCTCAAGGTCGTCATATATCCGCAGCAACCAGACCTCGTGCCGCTTAGCGGCGCGTTGCAGGCCCAGGTTCGCAAGCTCGGTATTGGGGTCAAAATCCAGTCGGTCGATGACGTTTATGCAGCACTGGGCAAAGGCGGCGTCGATTGGGATCTTGGCATTTCCAGCGAAGGCACCGTCAGCTGGGGCGTCACCTCGCCATTCCTGACGCGCTATCTTGGCCCCGCCGGCAACCGCAACTTTGCCAGCTACGCCAACCCGGAAGTCCACGCCCTGATCGCTGAACTCAAGGTCACAGTCGACACCACTCGTCGCGACGAAATCCTTGGCCGCATCCAGGACATTCTGGTGAGCGAAGACCCCTATGTGTTTGCCTTCAACATCCACAAGGGCCGCGTCGTCGTGAACGAGACCTATGCCGGCTACGAACCCGGCTTCGCGCTCTACCACGTCTCGCCGACCACAGCCCCGTCGCCGGCGCAGTAATGAAAAACTCCGTGGCAGTCCTGATCCTCAAACGACTTGCACAGGCCGTCCTGACGGCGCTGGCTGCCACGGTTATCGTCTGGGCGCTCCTGCCGCTATCGCCGGGCGACCCGGTGATGCGGATACTTGAGGCGCGCTTCATTCACGAGCCCAATGACCTGCAGATTGCCAATCTGCGGGCCGAACTGGCGCTCGATGAGCCGCTGCCGCTGCAATACGTGCAGTGGCTCGGGCGCGTCGTGCAGGGCGATCTGTCGGTGTCCTATCGCACCGGCAAACCCGTGCTCGAAGAGATCGGCCAACGCTTGCCCGCCACGCTGATGCTGTTAGGCACCGCCCTCGCCACTTCCGTCATTCTCGCGCTGATCCTGGCGTTGATTTCTGTGGCCTGGCGGGGACGATGGCCTGACCGCGTCATATTGCTCTACACGCAGATTGGCTCCGCCCTGCCCACCTTCGTCTTCGCCCTACTGGTGTTGCAATATGTCGTGGTCGGCGCCGGCGTTGGCCGCGTGCTGTCCAGCGGCACTTTTGCCCTGGTCCTCCTGCCGGCCCTGACCATTGGGGTCGACCGGGCCGCTGGCTGGACCCAGCTTCTGCGCGCCAGCCTGCTTCAGGCCATGAACTCAAACTTCGCGCAGGTTGCCCGCGCCCGTGGCGCGAGCCGTTGGTTTGTCCTGTCGCGCCATGGGCTGCCCAATGGCCTCTTGCCGTTCCTCACCGCCGTCGGCGTCAGCATCGGCGCGCTGATCGGCGGCGCGCCGATCATCGAAGAAATCTTCACCTGGCCCGGCCTTGGCCGTTACTTGTTGCAGGCGCTCTCTGCCCGCGACTTCCCCGTCATTCAGGGCTTTGTCCTGCTCAGCGGTCTTGCCTATGTGGCCGCCAGCTTCCTCGTCGATGTGGTGGCCATGCTGCTCGATCCCCGTCTGCGGAGCGCACGATGAACGCCCTCACCCGCTTCGCCAGCGTCGCCCGGCCCACATCGCCCAGATTCACGCCATCCACCCAGCGCCAACTCTGGCCGCGCCTGCTGGCCCATCGCGGCTTCGCCATCGGAATGCTGCTCGGGGTGATCCTGCTGGTGCTCGCCGCCCTTGGCCCGTTCATTTCGCCCTATGAACCTAACTGGCCCGACTATGCGGTCGCCCTGCAGGCGCCGAGCGCAACCCATTGGCTGGGCACCGACCCGACCGGCCGCGATGTGCTATCCCGCCTGCTCGACGGCGCCCATCGCTCCATCGGCGCGGCGGTCATGGTGCTCGGCACCATTTTCACCATCGGGATCATAATCGGGACCATAGCCGGAATGGCTGGCGGCTGGGTCGATACCGTCCTGATGCGCCTCGTCGACGTCATGATGACCCTGCCCGGCCTCGTGCTGGCCTTTGCCATCATCGGCATTCTGGGTCCGGGCTTCATAAACCTGCTGATTGCGCTGATCGTCGCCGATTGGGCCTATTATGCCCGCCTCGCCCGCTCCTACACCCTCTCCGCCCGCCAGCGCCCCGATGTGATCGCTGCTCGCATGGCCGGCATTGGCGAAGCCCGCATTCTGTTCCGCCACGTGCTTCCGGGCGTCGCGCTGCAACTCGCCGTCGTCGCCACGCTCGGCCTTGGCGGCATGATCTCAGCCATTTCCGGCTTCTCATTCCTGGGCCTTGGCGTGCAACAACCCTATGCCGAGTGGGGCGCCATGCTGGCCGAATCCCGCTTCTATTTCCCCATTGCGCCCTGGCTCCTGCTGGTGCCTGCCGGGCTGATCTTTGTCTCCGTGCTCGCTGCCAATCTCGCCGGCAATGGCCTGCGCGACGTCCTCGAACCGCGAGGCCGCACATGACCGCCCCTCTGCTCCACTGCCAGGATCTGACCATCCGCTACCCCGACGGCCACCTCGCCGTAACCAATGCCAGTTTCTCCATCGCCCCCGGCGAATGTGTTGCCCTTGTCGGCCAATCTGGCTCCGGCAAAACCACCATTGCCCGCGCCATCCTTGGCATACTGCCACCCGGCGCAACGGTAACCGGCAAGTTACAGATCTCAGGCGCAGATCTGACCGCATTGGACGAATCCGGCTTCCGCGCCCTTCGTGGCCGCGAGATCGGCTATGTCGCCCAAGACCCCTATCAGGCCTGCGATCCACTCCGCCCGGTGCACGATCACGTCGTCGATGCCTGGCAGGTCCACGGCCTCACCAGCCCAGAGGATGTCGCGCTTGAACGCCTCGACGCCGTCGGCATCGCCAATGCTAGTACTGCCGTCTGGGACTATCCACACAGCTGGAGCGGCGGCATGTTGCAGCGCGCCTCTATCGTTGCGGCGCGCGCCCACAACCCACCGCTTGTCGTCGCCGACGAACCAACCAGCGCCCTCGATGCCGAGCGCGCCGACGCCACCATCGCCGCCCTCAAGACCAGCGGTTCCGCCGTCCTTCTGATCAGCCACGATCTGCCGCTCGTCCTGCGCCATGCCGACCGAATCGCCGTCTGCCGCAATGGCGAGATCATCGAGATCGGCACGGCCGATGAAATCGCCACGTCGCCCAAGCACGGCTACACCCGCGACTTCGTCGCCGCCGCCGACACCCTGAGCCACAAGCGCCAGCGCGCGACCATCGACGCCGCACCGTTGATGCGTCTGCATCAGGTCGGCCGCAGCTATAGCCGCAAGACCGCTGACACCCACGCCGTCCGCAATGCCAATCTCGAACTGCACCCCGGCGAAATCGTCGGCATCAGCGGTCCCTCCGGCTGCGGAAAATCGACCCTACTGCGCCTGCTCGGCGGCATAGAGCGGCCAACCGCCGGCACTATCGTCCGGCACGATAGCCTCACCTTCCCAGGCTCGATCATGCCGATCTTCCAGGACCCGGTGGCCAGCCTCAACGCGCGCTGGCCGGTATGGCGGTCGGTCACCGAGCCCCTGACCGCGCGGCACCTGCCCGGCCTGTCCCGCGCCACTCTGCGCGACCGCGCTCGCGAGATTTTTGCCCGCGTCGGTCTTGGTCACACCGATATCGATTGCCTGCCCAGCGAACTCTCCACCGGCCAGTGCCAGCGCGTCTCGATTGCCCGCGCCAGCATCGGCAAACCCGTCATGATCGTCGCCGACGAACCCACCAGCGCGCTCGACACATTGGCCACGGCGCAAATCCTCGACCTGCTCGACTCGGTCGCCGCTACGGGAACGATCATCGTCATGGTCAGTCATGATCGCCCGTTGCTCAACGGATTCGCCCATCGCGTCATCGACATGCGCGACGGCATCATCGCCCAAGCCACGCCCTGAGCGGTACCCGACCGCACTTTTCTCGTCTCCGCCCCTTTTAATATGACCGTCAATGTCATATATGTTGCCGCCATGCAACGGTTGGTCATCTTTTCCTACAAAGCTGACAAATTGACTCCACTTTTTAGCCACAATGGTCCATTGCTCCCACCGCGTTGAATAACAGACGTTTGGGGCTACAAAAAAATGAGACTTGCGACTTTCCTGCTGGCTTCGGCAACCCTCGTATCACCGACATTCGCGGCCGACCTCGGCGTGCTGAAATCGCTCGATCTGTGTGACACGCTTGGCGTTTCCGGCCTCACTCTGTCCTCGTCATCCAACTGCTTGCAGGTTTCTGCAGAGCTTACTTATGAATTCCGTTGGGGCGACTACAAGGGCGACCGTCCAGTACTGGGATCCAGCTACAGCACATCCATCGATTGGAACGCACCTGACGGCAACGCCAACGATTGGGACAGCTGGCTCGATGTCTACCTGACTGCCGTTGGCACCTCGTCCACCGATTTCGGTCCCGCCAAGGCCACCATCGTGCTCTATGGTTACGAGTACAACGAAGTCCAAAACCTTGTCCCAGACCCAAGCGGCGAGTTCTCCGTCGACGAGGCCTATTTCTCGGTCGGCGACCAGACCGTTCTGACCGCTGGTATTCGTGGCACGTCCGTGTTCAACTCGGACGATGATGACGCCTTCGGCTGGCTCGACAGCTTCATCTCCTACGAAACCGGCGGTGTCGCTTTCGATGGTGGCAAGGGCAAGTACGGCACCGAAGGTCACGTCATTCAGCTGACCCACAACCTCGGCGGCGGCTTCACCACCGGCATCGCGCTGGAAAATCTCGACGAAGACGGATCGCTGATCGGCGTTCTGAACTACGGCAGCGACACGCTCACCGCCCACATTTCCGTGCTGGCTGGCGGCGTGCTCGATGGCTCGCTGGACGATCTGGCTATCCACACCGGCGTTACCGCCATCTTCGACGCCTTTAAGCTGCGCGGCGCCTTTGCCGCGACCAATGACGGCTGGTGGAATGCTCTCGCCAGCGCCGAAACCACCATCGACATGTTCACGCTTGCCGCAACAATTGACGGCACCTCCGAGCGCGAACTCGGTCTCGTGGCCTCCGCCTCAGCCAAGCTCAATGACAGCTTCACCGTCAAGCTGGCGGCCCGCTATCTTGATGCAGACACCACCGTCAATGACGACGAAGGCGCAGAAATCCGCGCTCGCGTAGAATACAAGGCCACCGAAGCGCTGACTCTTGCGGCTGAAGCCGGCCATCTCTGGACCGGCGCCAATGCCCCAAGCGGCACCCAGTCGATCACCGACGGCCTGCTCGAACTCACTTGGGCTCCAGGCGGCAATTTCGAAGCCACCACCGCGATCGCAGCCAACACCATCGGCGCCTACAAGCTCAGCTTCACCGCCACCAAGTCCTACGAATAATCTTGCCGACACCACCGGAGGGACCGCACCAGCGGATCCCTCCGCGCCCTGCCAATATCTGAATGCAAACGGCCATCGGCCCACCCGCCTGACCCGAGCAAATTTCGGGCAATCGCCGTTGGCCCCAAGCGTACGCGGCCATAGCACCTTGCCTAAAACCAGAACCGAGACTCCGCATGGCCAATAAGCGTTTCCCGATTTCCCTGCGCGAACTCGAGGTCGTCGCCATCCATGATGTCTCGCCGCGTCTGCGCCGCATCACCTTCGGTGGTGCCCAGATGGGGAGCTTCAAATCCAGCGGCTATGCCATCCCGCCCTTCGCTAGCGAGGGCCCAGACGACCACGTCAAAATGTTCTTCCCCGCACCCGACACCGGCGTTCTCACATTGCCAACGCAGGCAGACGGCCACCTCAACTGGCCCAACGATCCGCGCCCGACGTCGCGCGAATACACCCCGCGAAGCTTTGATCCGTCCTCCGGCACCTGCGATTTTGAGTTTGTGCTGCATGGCCACGGCATTGCCGGCAACTGGGCCGCCTCCGCCAAAATCGGCGACACCCTCCACTTCGCCGGACCCAAATCCTCCTTCATCATCCCGAGTGCCGACTGGTATCTGATCGTCGGCGATGAAACCGCCCTGCCCGCCATCGGCAACTGGCTCGAAATGCTGCCAAGTGACGCCAAGGTCATCACCGTTATTTTGCACGAAGACACCTCGGCGCAGATCCCGCTGCAGGCGCCGGCTAATGCCGCGATCCATTGGCTCCTGCACCATCCAGCTCAGCCGCAGACCCTGCGCGACACCGTCGCCAACCTCACCCTGCCGGATGGCCACGGCTATGTCTGGGGTGCCGGCGAACGCGAAGCCATCCGCCGTCTCCGCGCCCACCTGATCGACGAACGCAGCCTCACCAAGTCACAAGTCGCCGTGTCCGCCTATTGGCACCACGGCGTCGATGACACCGTTGTGGCCAAAACCTATGACGCCTTCGACGCGCTGGCCGATCTCGCAGGCCCCTTCGCCCTGCGGGCCGCCGCGACCTATGATCTTGCCAAGCACATCGCCAACGGCGCGACTACTATCGAAGCCCTCGCAGCGGCCGCCGACGTCGAGCTGACCTATCTGCGGCCGCTCATCCCGATCCTGATAGAGAAGGCCGTGCTGGCGGGTACGCCTGAGGCGCTGTCCCTAGCACCACTCGGCCTGATCCTCCTCGAAGACGACCACGCCCGAGCGCATCTTGACTACAATTCCGCGCCCGGTCGCATGGACCTGGCGTGGTTTGGCCTCGTTGCTACCCTAAAGGGCACGAACGCTTATGCCGCCACACACGGCCAAAGCTATGCCAAGGACGCTGCGTCAGACCGCTTCGCCTCCAACTATGCCGATGAACACGGCCACAACCTCGAAGACGCCGCCGAGGACGCCGCCAAGCAGGTCGCCTTACCGCCCAATGCGCACATCGTCGACGTGCGCGGTGGCGAGGGCGTGTTCCTCAACGAAATCCTCGAGCGCCATACTCAGGCGACCGGTACGCTGGTCGACCTCCCAGTATCAGCGACAGCGCAATCGAATTCGCCACAGCATCTGGCAAGTCCGACCGCATCACCGTCCTCGGCCAACCGCACGACGCGGCGCTGCCAAAGGGCGCCGATATCTACCTGATCGGCGGCCTGCTCTATCGGCTCGATGACGAAGCAGTTGTCACCCAGTTGGCTAACGTCGCCGCCGCCATGACGGCCGATAGCCGCCTCTTCGTGCTGGAATACGGCATCCCCGAAAGCGCCCAGTGGCTGCTGTTTCTACAGCTCTCGTTCGGAGAGCTCCGCGACCACGATGCCATCGCGCCGCTGGCCAGCCGCGCCGGGCTGGCGCAGGTGCGCCGCCTCAGCCTGCCGGACGGCCACGTCCTCTTCGAATTTGCCGTCGCCTAGCTTGTGAAGGATCAAACATGACTATCGCACCAAACCTCCGTGCCGTGCTGGCCGCCCTCCTGCTCTCTTGCGCCATTCCCGCCGCGGCCTTTGCACAAGACTTTCCGCGCACGCTCGACAATGCCTATGGCACCACCGAAATCGCCGCGATGCCCAAGCGCATCGTCGCGCTGAGCGATATCGACTTCGACATCGCTCTGGCCCTCGGTCTCGAACCGGTCGCATCCGCCAATGCCGGCTTTGATGGTGAAACGACCTCCACCTACCACCAGAGCTACATGGCCAACTGGCATGGCGAACCTGTCGCGTTCTTCTCGCTGATGTCAGGCGTGCCGTTCGAGACAATTCTGGGCCTTGACCCAGATCTGATCCTCGCCACGGGCGCGTGGTCGCTCGACACCGACTATGAGCGCCTCTCCACCATCGCACCGGTTGTCGCTCTGCCCGCCAGCGATGAAAACCCGACATGGCAGGACAAAACCCGCACCGCCGCCAAGGCCCTCGCCCTCGAAACTAAGGGCGAACAGGTCATTGCCGACATTGAGGCGAAATTCGCCACTGCCGCCGCTGAAAACCCCAGCTTTGCCGGCAAGACCATCACCTATGGCGTCGTCCATCCCGACCAGCTGACGTACATGTCCGTCGAAGGCGATACCTCGACCACCTTCTTCAAACTGCTCGGCTTCACTTTGCCCGACACGGCAGCACAGTTCTCAGCCGATATCTCTGCCGTCAGCCGCGAACGCCTAGATCTGTTCGATGCCGACGTGCTGCTGTTCGGCTTCCCCTTTGAGGGCGTCTCCCAGATCAGCCAGGCCGACCTCGAAGCCGATCCGCTTTTCAAGCGCCTGCAGTCTGTCCAGAACGGCCACTATGCCGTGGTGCCGCCAACCGTCGCTTCTGCCGTTGGCTATCCATCACCACTCAGCACGGCATGGGCGCTCGAAGTGCTACTCCCAGAACTGCAGGCCGCAACGCGCTGATCAAACCTCGCGACTGTCCTTCATGGGCAGTCGCACCCTAAACAGATGATCGAGGCGAGCGGGCAATTTCCGCTGTGCGGCTCAATATCCAGGCCAGTGCCAGCAGCGCCGCCAAACCACCCGCCAGGATCAAGCCGTCAAAAACCGGGTCAGGTTCGCGCCCAAGCTTGATCGCCTGCAGCCCCATGCTGATCACCGTGCCGGTGGCAAACACAGCCAGTCCCTGTCTTCCCAACAGCCGGAACGGCGCGGCAATCCGGCACTGCGCCACCCATGTCATCGCCCCGACCGACCCGAGCACATAAAACAGCGCAAAGGCATGCAGCAGTCGCGGCAGGCTCAAGAAAGTCTTGTCGAACCAGGTGACATAAAACGGTGCGCCGGCAGCGCTGATCATGCTGAGAACACCCCGGCTCGCCTCACCCACCGCTGGGACTTTCATCCACACCAGTACATAAAGCAGAAACGCGACGGCCAGCCAGAACAGCGGCGCAATGTACGGAATAAACCGCTTACCCTGCTTCATCGCCACGCCAGACAGCAGCCCGACAACGAACAGCACCTGCCACGAGAACGGATTGAAGAACCATCCGCCCCGCATCGGGAAATTGGGCAGGTTGAACCGGAACTGCCCGGCAATCACCCACAGCAGGATCGAGCCACCCAGCACCAGCCAGGGCCAACGCAATCCCACCACCAGAAACAGCGGTGTTGCCAGCAATAGAGTGACGTAGAGCGGCAATATGTTGAGATAACCCAGCTGGTGGCTCAGCAACGGAATGCCGATGATGGTGGCCAGCGGCTGCTCGAACAGCACATTCACATTGTTGCTCGTCAGCACGAGCGCCTGATCGAACCACAAGGCCGCCGCCGCAAATATTGCCAGCGACAACAGCGTGATGGTCAGGTGCACGAAATACAGTTGCCGCGCCCGCGCCCAAACCTTGGTGATGGCCAGCCAGATCGGCCCGCTGCGGAACCGCCCGGAATAAGCCAGTCCCGCCGCCATGCCCGACATGAAGACAAAGGCCTCGGCCGCGTCGGAAAAGCCAAAATTGCGGCTGGTGTAATTCTCGTAGAGCGTCCCCGGCACGTGGTTGATGAAGATCATCACCAGCGCAATGCCGCGAAACATATCGAGCCGCGCATCGCGAACACCGGGCACAGCTTTGACGGCCTGATCGAGCTCTGGACTACGCTGTAACATGCTCGTTGATCACGCTGGAGGCATCGATCTGCTCGGGAGCGCCTTGGGCGATCCAGCTTGCCATCACAGCCTGATATTCAGAAATTACACTCGACGGGGCGCGCTCCGGCTGGGTGACGAAAAGCCATGCCTTGAGCCAAGGATAAATCCGCGAACTACCGACAATCAGCAGCGGCGCCAGTACCGCCGGCAACATTGTTGGCGCAACCCAGACCACGATCGACGGCGCCATCACGGCCGTCAGGCCAAGCGAAAACAGACCCAGCGCGACAATCCACCACGTCGCGCGAAACGCATCGCGCAACGGCACATAGCCCTGCGCCCGGCTAGTCGCCGGCCAACCGCCGTCGAGCCCCAGCAACACCTGGCCAACCGCACGGCTTTGCAGCAGCAACATTGCTGGAGCCAGCACTGTCGAAAACACGATCTCGCCAATCATCGAGGCCAACGCGACGCAATTGCCGCCCGCTGCCTTGTTCTGCCCATCGACAATGCCACGCAGGAAAATCATCAGCTTGGGCAGGATCAGCACGGCAATCACCGCAAAGCCCAGCGTCCAGATGCTGATGTCAGACATGGTGAAACCCGCCAGAACGGGCGGTTGATCGGGGAACACCGCAGCGCTGATACTGGCAAACAGCAACGCCAGCCAAAGCGGCGCGGCCATATAGGCCATAATGCCCTGTACGAACGTGAATCGGCTCCAGAACTTAAGTCCGGGAGCCATCACCAATCGACGGTGCTGCATATTGCCCTGACACCAGCGCCGGTCGCGCTTGGCATATTCGAGCAGGTTCTCGGGCCCTTCTTCATAGGAGCCCTCCAGCGCCGGATCGACTTGCACCTTCCAGCCCGCCCGAGCCAGCAAAGCCGCCTCGACATAATCGTGGCTAAGGATATGCCCGCCATAAGGCGGTTTCCCCGTTAGAACCGGCAGACCGCAGCTGGCCGCAAATGCGTTCATGCGAATGATGGCATTGTGCCCCCAATAGGGCCCCTCGTAACCCTGCATCAGTGCAGCGCCGCGCGCAAAACTCGGCGACAGGTAGTTGGACGAAAACTGCATGCAGCGCCCGAACAAGGTCCGCGCATGGATGATCTTGGGCACCGTCTGCAACAGGCCGAGCGTCTGGTCGGCATCCATCCGCCGCGCCAGCTCGGCAATGGTATTGCCTTCCATCAGGCTGTCCGCATCAAGGATCAGCGCATAGTCATAGGCACCGCCCGAACGGGAGATGAAATCCTCGACATTACCGGCCTTCTTGCCGACGTTCTTTTCGCGGCGGCGATAAAATATCCGGTTGTGGATTTCAGGCTCACTGGCCAGCCGCTGAAACCACAATTCTTCCAGTGCCGCAGCCTCGGAGCTATTGCTGTCCGACAGCACCGCAATGTGAAACCGGTCCTCGACACCCAGCGCCACAAGGCCCCGGTTCATCGCCGCGATGCGCGAAAAGGTCTGTACCGGATCCTCGTTGTAGATCGGCACCAGAATGGCGGTCATGCCGACTGGCTTGCTCGTCCCATGCGCCAGAATACGGCGCGCTGGCACCAGTACACCAATCATGGCAGCCGCCGCGCCCCACACCAGCCAGAAGCCGCTGAACACCACCAGAGCCGTCCGCACCAGATCCAGCGCGGTCAGCCCGCCTTCGCCGGTAAAGCGAAGAAACAGGTAACCGCCCAGCAGGCTAAGCGCGAGAGTGCAGAACAAAAGCGCACTTCGGACGATAAAAGGATGCATACAGGCTTCTACTTCGCGCTTAGCGTTTTGGGGGCGTATCTGCCTAGAACCAAGACAAGGCGATCAATTTACGGCGCAATACCGAAAAAACGCCGTTTGAGCGTTCAAGTTTCTGCTTTGGCATGGCAAGGGGCGCATCTGGCAGCGCCAATGCGTACGGCAAACTGTTGTCGTGCTTCATGGCGTGGGCCTCCACTGGTATAGCCAGGTCTCTGTAAGTTTGCGGCCAACCCCGATCAGGTAGGCCTTCAGTTCGAGCGGCGATTTGCCGTCGGTTTCCACATCAAGCACCAGACGCCAGGCGCCATTGGCCTCAACGCGCGACAGGGTCGATGTACGAATGATGCCGCCAGAGACGTTGCTCAGAACGTCGAGCGGTGTGCTCGATGGCCACTTGTCCAGTTCACCACCAGTGAAATCGACAACGAACTTGCGCAGATCGGCCGCGTTAGCGACGCCCGAAACACCGCCCTGCCCGGCGCGCGTTTCCTGCACATAGGCTAGGTCCGTATTGTCTTGCGGATTGAGGTTGCCCCATATCAGCCGATAGCTGAACTCGCGCGACTGACCCGCCAGAACTGGCTCGGACGGCACCCAGAACGCCACGATATTGTCGTCCGCTTCCAGCTTTGCCGGAATTTCGATCAGCCGAACCGTGCCCTGGCCCCATTCACCGACGGGCTCGACGCGCGCCGAAGGACGACGCTCGTAATGCGCTTCGGCATCCTGATAGGTCTCAAACGCCCGGCCGCGCTGGTACAACCCGAACGCTTTCGGATTGTTCTCCCAGAAATAGGAGTTGCCCAGCGTCGGCGTATTATTGAGCGCCCGCCACATGATCTCGCCGCTCTCGCGCTCGACCAGCAGGCCATTGCTGTCATGAACCTGCGGACGATAGTCGTCGAACTCGGCGCGATTGGCATCGGCAAACAGGAACATCGATGTCAGCGGCGCAACACCCAGTTCCTGGATGTCGGTGCGGAAATAGAGCCGCGCCGTCACGTCGAACACTGTTTCCTGCGTCGTATCGCTCGCCGGCGTAATGACAAAACGATACGCGCCAGTCAGGCTGGCGCTCTCAAGCGCCGCATAAACCGTCAGTGGCTGTCCTTCGACCGGCGTCTCGAGATAAAACTCGGAAAAGCGCGGGAATTCCTCGGGCACATCGACCCAAGAGTTCACCACCGCGCCACGCGCACTCAGCCCATAGATGTTGTCGCGCCCAAGCGCCCGGAAATAGCTGGCGCCCAGAAATGATACCAGCTCATCAAACGATGCTTCCTTGTTGAGCGGATGGTTGATGCGGAACCCGGCAATGCCCGGGAACGGCTGAGCCTCCACAGCCGCCTCGACATCGGCGTCGTGATACTCAAAATCCTGCGCCGAAAACTCCAGCGGCAAAGCCATGCCGCCATCGATTTCAAACAGCTTGATCGGCTCGGCATAAAGCCACCCGAGATGGAACGCCTGCACCTGATAGCCGACATTGCGGTCAACCCACTTGCCGCGCTCTGGCCTGAACTGCACCAGCCGGTACGCGTCATAGTCCAGCCCCTTGAGGCTGTCGGGCATCACATCGACCAGCGGCGTAAACTCGGCCGCCGCCATCGCCTGCATACGGGCGCTGAAGGCGTCGAAATCAAACGCGAAGCTCGCCTCGGCTGTTGCCTGAGCAAACACGACCTTGGTCAATGAAGTTGTGGTGAGCAGCGCGACAAGGGCACCTGCGCCCTTTAGTATCGTACGACGATTATGGACGGCTGGAGTGGAATTGCGCAAGCTCGCTACCCGCTTGTTCTGATTGCCACATCGATAGGCAAAAAAACAGAACGCCGGTTAGCCGTAAAAGTTGTCGCATAAGACACATGCGCTCACAGCATAGCCGAAACGGCATGCTTTATGGTCGGTTTAAGGCACATTTTGCCGATCTCAGGCAAAAAGTGCGTTTAATCACAGATTCGTGCCTGCGCTTGACCGCCACCATCGCTCGCATGCCAGTGACTGGATTCTTCCCCTACCTGTCCTCTATGAAGGTCGGATGACAAAAACCACCATCCGTATGGCCGCCTGGCTGGCTCTGCTGTTCATCGCTTTCGCCACCCTGTCGCCCATCGGCCTGCGTCCGCGCAGCCTGATGCCGGTCGATCTGGAGCGGGCGATGGCGTTTCTGCTCGTCGGCGCCCTGTTTGCCGCCGCTTATCCTCGCCACATCTGGTGGACAGCCATAGCCCTCGCCATCACCATTTTCGGGTTGGAATGGCTGCAAAACCTGCGGCCCGACCGCCATGCCCGCGATGCCGACGCCATCTTCAAGCTGATCGGCGCGGGTGCCGGCCTGTGCCTTGGCTGGGTAATGGCCAAACTGGCCGGTCTCACGCAACCGTCGCGCTAGACACATTTGCCACGCGGCCCCGCTTGCTGGCTTTGCCCAAAGGCGCTACGGCTGGCCCATGAGCTTCAACAAATTTCCGCCCAAACCCAAATACGATCCCGATACCGGTCCGGTCTATCTTTATGGCCTGCATACTGTGCGCGCTGCGCTGGACAACAAGAACCGCACCAAGAAGGTTCTGCGGGTCACGCCAAACGCCTTGATGCGCCTCAAGGAGACCGGCGAAATCGGCAAGGTTCCCGTCAAGGAAACCACGCCCAAGGAACTCGATCGCCTGCTGGGCGATGAGGCCGTGCACCAGGGCGCAGCCCTTGAGGTCGATCCGGTCAGCCGCTTCGGTCTCGACGACATCAAGCCACTCAAGCTGGTGGTTGTGCTCGATCAGATCACTGACCCGCACAATGTCGGCGCCATCCTGCGCACCGCCTGTGCCTTCGGCGCCGATGCCGTCATCACGACCGCCCGCCACTCTCCGCGCGAAACCGGCGTCATGGCCAAATCGGCCTCCGGCGCACTCGATCTCGTGCCCATGATCGAGGTCCGCAACCTCGGCGACGCGCTCGAAAAGCTCAAGGCACGCGGCATGTTAGTGCTCGGCTTTGACTCTGAATCAGAACATCAGCTCAAGCCCCGCTCCAGCGATCAACCTCTGGCCATCGTTATGGGTGCCGAGGGCAAGGGCCTGCGTCTGCGCACCCGCGAGCTCTGCGACGAAATGGTCAAGCTCGATATGCCGGGCCCGATCAAGTCGCTCAACGTTTCCAACGCCGCCGCCATCGCGCTCTTTGCGGCCACTGCCGGACGGTCCTGATGAGCCAGTTTTCGCCTTTCGGCATTGCCCTACGTCTGTCCGGTGTCACCATCGGACAGCAGGATCTAGACAGCGCCCTCAAGCAGCTGTCGAGCCGCTATGAGGCGGAAGATTCTGAAGCCAGTTTCTACGCGCAGGTCGACATCGAGGCGAACAACCCCGTGCGCACCCTGCTCGAACTCGCAGAACGTTCCGGCCCGGCCATTGCGGCCATGCTGGACGACCGCCGCATCGGCAAGGCCGTCCTCGACCTCGCCTTCGATTACCCCGAACACGGCGAAGCCATGTCAGCCCGCCTCCCCGCCCACGTCGTCGCCGCAATTGCCGGCCACGGCATCGACATCGAAGTGTCGGTCTACCTGACGGATGTGGAAGAAGACGAAGAGGACTGACGTCCTCTTTTTCACCCTTACAGCGTTTCGCTACGCTCTGGTGCTTCGGCCGTGATTACATCACGACCGAACACGCTGTTGTCCTTAGGAACAAGGCGAACCACAGAATAGCCGCGCGCCTTGAGCTCAGCCAGGAACGCCGGAAGCATGTCCACGGTGCGCTGGTGGATATCGTGGAACAGGATAATGCCGCTGCCGCGTGTATCGAGCCGGTCCATTGTGCGCTTGGCGACGACGTCGGCGGTGTCCTTGTAGTAGTCCTTGCTGTCGATATCGACGTCCAGCACAACCATATTGCCCTGCATCACGCTGGTGCGCAGGAAACTGGTCTGGGACAGATACGGAAACCGGAAGAAGGGCGCCACGGCGTGGCCGCTACCAGCCAGTGCCAGCGACACAGCGCGTTCGCCGCGCGCGATTTCGTCCAGCGCCTCCTGCCGGCTGAGCTTGGTCAGATCGACATGGTCAAATGTGTGGCTGCCCACGCTATGGCCGCGCGTCGCGACCTGCTGTGCCAGGTTGGGATGCGCCTGCGCCGCCGAGCCCAGCATCAGGAAGGTCGCCTTGACGCCATAGTCGTCCAGGGTCGCCAAAATCTCGTTGGTCTTGCCGGGGCGTGGACCGTCGTCAAAGGTCAGGATGACTTCACCGGGGCGTAGCGCGATTTCATTGGTAGAGCTGACCGCCATCGTGCGCCCGCCCAGGTGGCTGGCACTAAAAATGCGTTCTGGCAGCGGCTGCTTGGTGATCGGCTGCGAGCCGGTCAGGATGCTGTTGGTTGTGGTAACGACAGGCTGATAGGCCAGCACATGCTGGGTGGGCGGCTTTGCACAACCACCAAGAGCGAGGCCGATAATCACAGACGACATAACAAAACGCGAAATCGACACAGCGCAAACTCAGCACAACCACAACTGCGCTCAGTTTTATCGATTATGGTTAATAATCCGCTCGCGAGAGATTAAGAACTACTTACCTGCCAGTGATTTAGCCTTGCGGCCCAGTGTATCCAGCGCTGCCAGAAATGCAGATCGATCAGCCGGACGAAAGCCCGGATTGTAGCCCTTGATCTCGCCTGTCTCGCGCAGGTGCTGTTTGAGATCGCGCATCGCCAGCGCCATGCCGATCGACGCCGGTGTGAACGGCTTGCCGGCAAAACCGAGCACATGACACCCCTTGTCGATCGCCCTGCTCGCCAGCGGAATATCCGCCGTCAAAACGATGTCATTGCTGGCGGCATTGTCGACGATCCAGTCATCGGCAGCATCCGCGCCTGACGGTACCACCACCACCTTGATCATCGGATCGCGTGACGGCCGCACGCCGCCATTGCTGACGAAGGTCACCACTAGACCAAGCCGCTCGGCCACCTTGATGGCCTCGTCCTTGACCGGACAGGCATCTGCATCAACGAAAATAGTGGGGCCAGGCAAAGCAGTCTCGATCATGTTTTGGGCTGGTGCAGCCGTGTGTCCAGCGCGAAGTCCTCTTGCGAGCGCACCACGTAACGCTCCTTCGCCTGCTCCGCCACAAACACCAGGTTCCAGCTATTGGGCGACACAACGCTGGGCACCGCAATAAACTTGTGTGTGCGCAGCAGCGCATCGCCAAATGCCTGCTGCCCGGCACTGGGCAAGCCGGTGCGGATCCAGTTCGGATTGGGCAGCGCCTCAATGTCCACGACGTGAACATCCGAAGGATCGATAACCCTAAGCGACGTCAGACTATGCGCCACCGTGTCCATGCGCTGAAAGCCACGGTGTACGGCAACTTCAAGAATGGTGGTAGACGCATCAAACGCGCAATAGACAGCCCGAACCCCAGCGCTGCTCCAACGCCCGCCAAAGCGATAGGCGCCCTCGCCACTGTCCCAGGTCGGCGCAAATTGCCGGGCATCGAGACGCCAGGCAACGAGTTCGGTTCCACCCAACGCCCCGGGAAGCGGAGCCCTCACACGTAGACCCCGTATTCGATCTGGCCGAGAAACCGCTCTACCAGTTCAGCGCCCGCAGCGGTGGTCAGCAGATCAATAGGCTTGCGCCCATTGAGCCCGATGGCTGGTTCACCCAGCCATTCCTCGGCATGGCGCTGTCCGCCCATTACCTCGGTGGCCTTGGCCAGAATTTCGGCGAACTTCCAAACCCGGCCGCTCTGCTCGACGCTGAGCGGCTGGCTGGGATCAGCCCGCCTGCGCTGCAAGGTGCGCAGGCTCATGCCGATCGCCTTTTCGAGTGCCGCCGCGTCCAGCACCTGCAGGCGACGCTCAAGCTGGTTGAGCGCCTCCCCCGGCAGGCCAAGCAGCAGCAGTTCGTGGATATCGAGACCATTGCCCGGCATATGCTTGAGAATGCGCGGCCCGCCCAAAAGCGCGGCCGCCCTATTCATCTCACTCGCAAATGGCATTTGGGCAGCTTCAGCAAGCCCGTGCATGGCATCACTCCGTCACGTGTCGTTCAATATATGACACATGACACCCCACCCTTCAAGCGCCTTCCTAATAAACGACGACGCTCCGGATGCTCTCGCCAGAATGCATCATGTCAAAACCCTTGTTGATGTCTTCGAGCCGCAGCGTGTGGGTGATCATCGGATCGATCTCGATCTTGCCGTCGAGATACCAGTCGACGATCTTTGGCACGTCGGTGCGGCCCTTCGCGCCACCAAAGGCAGTACCCATCCAGGTGCGGCCGGTGACCAGCTGGAATGGCCGAGTGGAAATCTCCTGCCCTGCCCCGGCAACGCCGATCACCACCGACTTGCCCCAGCCGCGATGGCTGGATTCAAGCGCCTGCCGCATCACGGTCGTATTGCCGGTGCAATCGAAGGTGTAGTCGGCTCCACCGATCAGGTCGCCCCTACGCTTTGTGAGGTTCACCAGATACGGCACCACATCGCCGTCGATCTCCTTTGGATTGACGAAATGCGTCATGCCAAAGCGCTCGCCCCAGGCTTTCTTGTCGTTGTTGAGGTCAACGCCGATGATCATGTCCGCGCCAGCCAGCCGCAGGCCCTGCACGACGTTGAGGCCGATACCGCCCAGACCGAAGACCACGGCCGTCGCGCCGATCTCGACCTTGGCCGTATTGATCACCGCGCCGATGCCGGTCGTCACGCCGCAGCCGACATAGCAAACCTTGTCGAAAGCCGCAGCAGCATCGATCTTGGCCACCGCGATTTCGGGCAGCACGGTGAAGTTCGAGAAGGTCGAGCAGCCCATGTAGTGATGGATCGGCTTGCCTTCGAACGAGAAGCGCGACGTGCCATCGGGCATCAGGCCCTGTCCCTGCGTGGCGCGGATCGAGGTGCACAGATTGGTCTTGCCGGAGCGGCAGGAATAACACTCGCGGCATTCTGGCGTGTAGAGCGGGATCACGTGATCGCCCTTTTTGACCGAGGTCACGCCCGGTCCGACATCGACCACAACGCCCGCGCCTTCGTGCCCGAGAATGGCCGGAAACAGCCCCTCGGGATCGGCACCAGACAGCGTGAAGTCGTCGGTGTGGCACAGACCCGTCGCCTTGATTTCGATCAGCACCTCGCCAGCCTTGGGGCCCTCAAGATCAACCTCGACGATTTCGAGGGGTTTTCCTGCCTGGAAGGCAACGGCGGCACGGGTCTTCATCTGCACGTCTCCGATTCACGAATTTGCCGGACCCTCGCATAGGACGTGACGGCGGGCAATCTGAACCGAGCTAAAGCGAGACCACGACGTTGACCGTTGCCGCAACGATCACCGTGTTGAAAAAGAACGAAAAAATGCCGTGCATCAGCACCAGTCGCTGCATTTCGCGCGAGGTCACATTCACGTCGGCCACCTGCGCCGTCATGCCGATCACATAGGAGAAATACAAAAAGCTCATCCCATCCGGCTTGTCTTCCATGGGAAACTGTAGCCCGCCCCGGTCGCCCTTGGCCGCCTTGCCGCGAGCCGTTTCTCCTGGAGCCGAATAATAGACGAACGCATAGTGGTGAGCGGCCAGCGCGTGCACCGTCAGCCAGCCCAGCGGCACCGCAGCGGCCGCGGCCACCAGTTGCAAGCTGTCCGCGTCTTTGGTCGCCACTAGCTGAAACAGCGACACGACCGCCGAGACGATGACGGCGATGGTCGCGAGAAAAATGATCCAGGCCGGCGCGTCTTCCTGATCGGCATGCTTGTCGAGAAACGCGGCGCTGGCGCGCGGAAAAAACACCAGACTGAACATCAGATAGATCGCGAAAAACACGATCGATCCCCACAGCACCGCCTGCGCCGGCGTGATCAGGAGGCTCACCAGCGTCACCGCCAGCCCAGCGATGACGGCGATATAAAATGATCGATGACGCAATGACTTGGCGACCACGCTCGGCTCTCCTTGACACTTGCGGAAACGATAGCGCCAAACCGCGCAACAGCAAGCCCTGGCGCTTAGCGCTGCTCCAGCACCGCGCCCGGCCCTGCCACAGCACCACCGGGCACTTTGCCGAGGATGATCATGCCCAGCACTTCGTCCTTGGTCACGTCACCGGTGCGCGCGCTACCGACCACCTGACCGTTTTTCATCACCACCACCCGGTCGGCGAGGTCGAACACGTCATGAATATCGTGGCTGATGAGGAAAATCCCGATCCCGTCCGATTTGAGCTGCCGGATCAGATCGCCCACCTGCGCTGTCTCCTGCGGACCAAGCGAAGCCGTCGGCTCGTCCATGATTAGGATGCGCGCGTCAAACAGGATCGCCCGGGCAATGGCAACCGACTGGCGTTGCCCGCCCGATAGCGCCTTCACCGGCTCCTTGAAGCGACGGAAACTCGGATTGAGCCGCCTCATCACTTCGCGCGCCTTGGACTCCATGGCGGCATCATCGAGCGTGCCGATGGACGTGGTGATTTCGCGGCCCAGGAACAGGTTCGCCGCCGCATCCACATTATCGGCGACGGCAAGCTGCTGATAGATCGTCTCGATCCCATAGCGCTTGGCATCGCGCGGGCTATTGATGCTCGCATCCTGCCCATTGATCCGGATCGCGCCGGTATCGCGCTTGTAGGCGCCAGAGAGGATCTTGATCAGCGTCGATTTACCCGCCCCGTTATGCCCGAGCAGCCCCACCACCTCGCCCGGGAAGAGATCGATCGACACATGGTCGACGGCACGAATGCCGCCAAAAGAGATCGAGATGTCTTCCATCTCGACGAGAGGCGTTCTGGTGTCCAGCATAGCAAGGACTCCCTAGTTTTTGTTGCGGCGGTAAAGCGTATCTAGCCACACCGCAAAGACGAGAACGGAGCCGACGACGATGGATTGCAACGGGCTATCGAGCCCCATCAGCACCATGCCCGACTGAATGGATTGCATGACAAGCGCGCCCAGCATGGCCCCGGCGATGGTGCCGACGCCGCCCGCCAGCGACGCGCCACCGATCACCGCTGCCGCGATGACATAGAGCTCGTCCAGCGTGCCCAGCGCATTTGTTGAGGCATTGAGCCGCGCCGACGAAATGGCCGCAGCGATGGCGCACAGCACGCCCATGATCATGAAAATCTTGACAGTCACCCAGCGCGTATTGATGCCGGCCAGTTCCGCCGCCTCAGGGTTGCCGCCCATGGCAAACACGTATCGACCAAACCGCGTCCGCGTCGCGACGAAGGTCATCACCACGCCAACGCCAATCGCCATCAATACGGGAATGGCGATACCGTGCGAGATGAACAGCCCGGCTTCCGGCACCGGCAGATCATTGGCAGCAGCAAAGTTCTCAGCAATACGGCGCGGCCACGGATAGGCATTGGCCACCGACACGGCGGCGATAGTCAGCCCGCAGCCCAACACGCCCAGCGTGACTTCGGCCCAAACAGGCCGCACCGGAAAGCTGAACCGCGTGCGCTGCCGGCGTCCCCAATAGAGCCCGACAACAATCGCCACGCAGGCCACCGCCGCCACGACCCAGCTCCAGAACGCACCGATCGAGCCAGCAGGACCACCGCCCATCAGCTGGAACGTCGGGTCCATCGGCGCAACCGTGCGCCCCATCGTCACCCACCAGGCCGCGCCGCGCCACACCAGATAGCCGCCCAGCGTCACGATGAATGAAGGCACCCGCAGATAGGCAATGATCGTGCCCTGCAAGGCACCGATCCCCAGCCCAACAAACAGCCCGGTCAGCAGCGACAGCACCCAGATCAGCGGATGCCCGAGCCCAAGGCCCAACTGCACCGGCAGGATGTCGGTCTGCATCACGCCCATCACCATGCTGACGAGCCCCAAAATGGAACCCACCGACAGATCAATGTTGCGCGTAACGATCACCAGCACCATGCCCGTCACGATGACGGCCACCGACGCGGTTTGAACCGACAGATTCCACAGATTGCGCGGCGTAATGAACAGCCCACCGGAGAACACGTGGAAGCCCACCCACACCAGAATGAGCGCACCGATCATGCCCAGCAGACGCGTGTCGATTTCCGTCGCCAGCAAAAATCGCTGGAACGGGTTCTTGACGTAGCTACTGGGATGAATGCTCGGCGGAATGGCTTGCTCGTCTGCCAATATGTCTCTCCTCGCTGGACCACGCCAACTATCTGTTTTCGCGCAGTCCTGTCACGACAGTGCCGCAGCGCATACGCCGCGGCACCACTTCTCCGCCAGACAATTCGGTCTGACCGCTAGTTGCACGCGGCAACCGAGCCGATCCGAACCCCTTGGCACACCACTTCCTTGGACACCCAGCCCCCGTCGATGACGATATTGAGGTTATCGCGGGTGATCGGAATCGGGGCGATGAAAAACGCGTTCATCTCGATGCCCTTGGGCCCGCCCGAAAACGGCACCACGCCCGTCACAGCATTGAGCGGCGTACCATTGGCCAGCTCAAGCGCCACCTCAGCCGCCTTCCGGCCAAGCTCGCGCGCATCTTTCCACACCGAAATGGTCTGTGTCCCCAGCGCAATCCGGTTCAGAGCCGCATGATCGCCGTCCTGCCCCGACACGGGCACAGACCCCGCCAACCCCTGCGCCGCCAGTGCCGAGATCGCCCCGCCAGCCGTGCCATCATTGGAGGCCACCACCGCGTCGATCTCGTTATTATTGGCGGTCAGGAACTGCTCCATATTCGCCTGCGCGACTTCGGGGTTCCAGTTGTCGGTATAGGCCTCGCCCACATTGATGATGTCACCAGACTCGATGGCGGCTTCCAGCACCTCCATCTGCCCCTCGAACAAAAAGTCCGCATTGGCGTCCGACGAGTTGCCCTTGATGAAAACGTAATTGCCCGTCGGCTGCACGGCAAACACGCCCTGCGCCTGCAGTCGGCCGACTTCCTTGTTATCAAAGGTCAGGTAGAACGCGTCCGGGTTCTCGATCAGCCGATCATAACCAACCACCGGAATGCCCTCCGCCACGGCGGCGGCAACGGCAGGGCCTATCGCGTCGCCATCCTGCGCCAGCACAATGATGGCGTCAGCGCCCTGTGCTATCAGGCTTTCAATATCGGTCAACTGCTTGGTCGCCGACGATTGAGCATCGGCTGAAATATAGGACGCACCAGCAGCGTTCAGCACCGACTTGATGGCCAGCTCATCGGTTTTCCAACGTTCTTCCTGGAAATTGTTCCACGAGATGCCGACGATAATCCGGTCCTGTGCTATGGCCGCGCCTGACAGAGCGCTGGCGGCGGTCGACCAAAGCAAGATCGTTACAACCTTGTTCATGCACGTCCTCCCTGTGGGCCATTCCCCCATGCCCACATCCTTGCCGGTGCTGCCGTCCGGCAGGCCCTCTTCAATAGGACCCTTGAGCACTTTTGCTGCTCAAAAAATGACCTGACATGCCCCTCTTGGGCAAGTCAACGTTCAATTTCGGACGTTGAAATAAATGCGATTGCGGTCCACGCCAAGGAATGGTGTGTTGCGGCCGGGTGAGGAGTGAACTGGTTGGCGCAGAACGTCAGCGATAGCGACAGCGTCCGCCGGCAGAACCGCGGACTGGTGCTGGGCGCCCTGCGTATGCAGGGGGATTTGTCACGTACTGCGCTCGCTTCAGAGACGGGCCTCAGCCATGCCAGCATCACCGCCATCACCCACAATCTGATCGAACAGGGAATCATTGCCGAGCTGGCCGCCCCTGCCGACGCCACCCCGGTGCGCACGCGTGGACGCCCCGCGACCCTCATCGGCTTCAACCGTGCCTCAGGCTTCGTCGCCCTGTTCGAAATCGACGTCAACCGCACGCGCCTGTCACTCGTCGATTACGGCGGCGTGCTGATCGACCGCATCGATAGCCCGATAACGCCCACAACCTTTGCCGAGACCGATCCCGCCCAATACCTGACCGAGCGGTTGCACCAGTTGCAGGCGCGCAATGCCTCAGCCAATAGCCCGCTGCGCCGGGTCGCCATTTCGGTGCAGGGCATTCTCGACCGCGAAGGCCATGGGCTTAAATGGTCACCCATCGCCAATCTGGCCGACAAACCCTTCGCCCATGAGCTCTCCACCACCTTCGGCATCACCGTGTCGCTGCACAAGCGCGGCCGTTTGCTGGCCGAGGGCGCCCGCTGGCTCGATCCGGCTCTGCGTGATGCCAGCGTGGCCACCGTCTTCGTCGGCTCAACCGTCGCCATGGGCATGACCTTCCGGGGCCAGTTGATGGGCCGTGGCGACGAAGGCTCGACGGAATTCGGCCACATGAACCACATGCCAAACGGTGCGCTCTGCCGTTGCGGCATGCGCGGCTGCATCGAAGCCTATGCCTCCGACTATGCGGTGCTGCGCAACGCCTATTCAGTGCCCGAAACCGCCCAGCCCGCCGCCGCCGTTCCCGCGCAGCAATATGACGGCCTGATCACCCGCGCCGAAGCCGGCGACCGTGCCGCCGTCCACGCCTTCAATCTCGCCGGCCGCGCCATCGGCTTTGGCCTCAGCCGCATGCTGGCCATGTTTGACCCCTCCGACATTCTCATCGTCGGCCCTGGCGCCCGCGCCTTCGGCCTGATGAGCGCCGAAATCACCGCTGCCCTGCGCGGCGCTCTGGTTTGCCGCATCAACGGCCTGCCCAATGTCGTCGCCCACCGCGATGAAAAAGAGCCCATTTTCAAAGGCCTGGTGATGAAGACGCTCAGCGATCTCGACCAGACCGATTTCGCCGCCATGGCCTAGCGAGCGACACGCAACGCCACCCTAAATACAATCCTTGTAAAATTTTAGGCCAGTGCTAGGAATATATGCATCTTTGGGGGCGAAGATCGTGGGCGGGGGCACTCTAGTCAAAACTGACAGGATCGTTCCAGTCATCCTTGCCGGTGGCCAGGGGACCCGCCTCTGGCCCATGTCGCGGGCTGCCAGACCCAAGCAATTTCTGGCTCTTACAGGTTCGCAAAGCCTGTTCCAACTGGCGCTTCAGCGCGTCGCAGATCACGCAGTTTACGCACCGGCGATCATCGTCACCAATTCCGAATACCGCTTCATCGTCGCCGAGCAGGCCACCGAAGTCGGCGCTGCCATTGCCGGCGTTTTGCTCGAGCCAGTCGCCCGCAACACAGCCGTCGCCATTGCTATAGCCGCGGCCTACGCGATGGAAAAATTCGGCGCTGCGGCGATCCTCCACGTCCTGCCATCCGACCACGACGTTGAGTTCAATGCCGAATACCAATTCGCGGTGCAGCGCGCCGCGATCGCAGCGGAGACCGGCCAATTGGTCACTTTCGGCATTGCGCCGCGCAATCCCGACACCGGTTTTGGCTACATCAAGGCTGCTTCGACAATCGATGGCAGCGTACAGCCCGTGGAACACTTCGTCGAAAAGCCTGACCGGGCCAATGCCCAGCGCATGATCGACGACGGCGGCTATTTCTGGAACTCCGGCATGTTCATGCTGGCCGCGGCCACTTTCCTCGACGAATGCGAGGCGCTCGCGCCAGACACAGCCGTCGCCGCCCGCCAGAGCATTCTGCAATCCACCACCGACTTCGATTTCGTCCGCCTCGGCGCTGAAGCCATGAGCAAAGCGCCCAATATCTCGGTCGACTACGCCATCTTCGAGAAAACCACCCGCGCGGCCGTCATCGTCGCCGCCTTCGGCTGGTCCGACCTCGGCAGTTGGGACGCCCTCTGGAAAACTGCCCCCAAGGATGATGGCGGCAATGTCACACGCGGCGCCACGCGGCTGAACAATGTCAGCAAATCGCTGGTCGTCACCGACCATGCCCATGTCGCCGTCGATGGCCTCGACGACATCGTCGTCATCGCCACAAATGACGCAGTCTATGTCGGTCGCCTGTCAGATGCCCAGCAGGTTGGTGCAATGGTGATGTCGCTGCGCGGCACCACAGACACCGCCCACCTCACCCAGATCCACAAGACCGCCTATCGACCATGGGGCGGCTATACCTCGGTGGTCAGCGGCGAGCGCTTTCAGGTCAAGCGCCTGTCGGTCAAACCCGGCAAGAAGCTCAGCCTGCAAAAGCATCACCACCGCGCCGAACACTGGATCATCGTGCGCGGCACCGCCGAGGTGACAGTCGACGGGGTCGTGACTGTCCTCACCGAAAACCAGTCAATCTACCTGCCGCTTGGCTGCACCCACCGCCTCTCCAACCCTGGCAAGATCGTGCTGGAGTTGATCGAGGTCCAAACCGGCTCCTATCTCGGCGAAGACGACATCATCCGCTTCGAAGACGAGTTCGGTCGCGTCTGACGGCCAAAGAAAAAGGGCACCACCGGCGCCCTCTGAACTTCTAATATTTCAGCCACCCATGCAGCTTGTCGGCCAGCGCCACCGGCTCTTCTTCGCCACCGTGCAGCACATATTCCGGATTGGTCGGCGCCTCGAACGGCGAGTCGATGCCGGTGAAATTCTTGATCTCCCCGGCCCGCGCCCGCTTGTAGAGGCCCTTGGGATCGCGCGCCTCACACACTTCAATCGGGGTATCGACATAGACCTCGACGAAGTCCCGATCCCCAGCAATCTCGCGCGCCAGCCGCCGCTCATTCTCGAACGGCGAAATGAACGACACGAGCACAATCAGCCCTGCATCAGCCATCAGCCGAGCCACCTCAGCCACCCGACGAATGTTTTCGACACGAGCAGCTTCGGTAAAGCCAAGGTCCTTGTTCAGCCCGTGACGAACATTGTCGCCATCGAGGATGTAGGCGTGCTTGCCCTCGGCCGTCAGCCGCTTCTCCAGCAGATTGGCAATCGACGACTTGCCCGAACCCGATAGCCCGGTGAACCAGACGATCTGCGGCTTCTGCCCCTTCATAGAGGCGCGCACGTCGCGGTTCACGTCAAAGCTTTGATAGGTCAGGTTCTGCGCCCGGCGGAGCCCGAAATCGATCGTGCCCGCGCCCAGCGTCGCATTGCTCAGCCGGTCGATCAGGATGAAACCGCCTGTCAGCGCATTGGTCGCATAGGCGTCAAACGCAATCGGCTTGTCCGTCGCAATCGTCACCGTCGCGACTTCGTTGAGATCAACCTTGGTCGCTGCCGTCTGCTCCAAGGTGTTGACGTTGGTGCGGAATTTGAGATCGGTGATCGTCGCCGGTACCATCTGCGAGCCGATCTTGAGCAGATAGGACCGCCCCGGAAACGCCGGCTCCTCATTCATCCAGACAATGCGCGCTTGAAACTGGTTGGAGAACTCCGGCGTCTCCCCCGGTCGCGACAGCACATCGCCGCGCGACAGATCGACCTCACGGTCGAGCACCAGCGTCACCGCCTGCCCGGCTACGGCGACTGGCAGGTCGCCATCCATGGCCACGATCTGCTTGATCACAGCCGGCTTGCGCGACGATGCAATCAGCACCTCATCGCCCACCGCAATCTCGCCCGCCGCAACGGTCCCTGAAAACCCTCGGAAATCCAGGTTCGGCCGATTAACCCACTGCACCGGAAAACGAAACTGCTCGCCGCTCCGATCGCGCGTCAGGTCGATAGTCTCGAGATAGGGCACCAGCGCCACCCCATCATACCAGGGCGTGTTCTTGCTCGGGCCCAAAATATTGTCGCCACGCAAAGCCGATACCGGCACCGCTGCCAACGTCTTGAACCCCAGCGGCTCAGCAAAAGCCCGATACTCCGCGACGATCCGGTCAAACACCGCCTCGTCGTAATCGACCAGATCGATCTTGTTGACCACCAGCACCACATGCTGCACGCCGATCAACGACAGAATGAAGCTATGCCGCCGCGTCTGCGTCAGCACGCCCTTGCGCGCATCGATCAGCACCAGCGCCAGATCGGCGTTCGACGCGCCCGTCGCCATGTTGCGGGTATACTGTTCATGGCCCGGCGTATCGGCCACGATGAACTTGCGTTTGTCGGTCGAAAAGAACCGATAGGCCACGTCGATGGTGATGCCCTGTTCGCGCTCGGCCACCAGCCCGTCCACCAGCAGCGAAAAGTCGATGCCCTCATCGCCCGTCGTGCGATTGTGGCTTTCCTTGCGCAGGCTGGCGAGCTGATCGTCGAGGATCAGCTGGCTGTCATAAAGCAGGCGGCCAATCAGCGTCGATTTGCCATCGTCCACGCTGCCGCAGGTCAAAAACCGCAGCAGGGATTTGTCGGTCTGTTCGCCGAGCCAAAGATCAAGGTCGGCGCTAGGCTGGGAAAGGCTCATCAGAAATACCCTTCCTGCTTCTTTTTTTCCATCGACCCGACGCTGTCGCTGTCGATCAGCCGGCCTTCCCGCTCCGATGTCCGGCTGGCCTGCATTTCCATGATAATCTCGGGCAGCGTTGTCGCGGTCGAGCGCATTGCCCCGGTCAGCGGATAGCAACCCAGCGTGCGGAACCGCACCACTTCCTCGTGCGGCACTTCACCGTCCAGCAACGGCATCCGGTCGTCATCCACCATGATCAGTGTGCCAAACCGCTCCACCACGGGGCGCTTTTTGGCAAAATACAGAGGCACAATCGGAATGTTCTCCGAGTAAATGTACGTCCAGATATCGAGCTCGGTCCAATTGCTCAGCGGAAACACCCGCATGCTCTCGCCGGGGTTGAGCCGCGTATTGAACACGCGCCATAGCTCTGGCCTCTGGTTCTTGGGCTCCCACGCGTGGCTCGCACTACGATGGGAGAAAATTCGCTCCTTGGCGCGCGACTTTTCCTCGTCGCGCCGCGCCCCACCAATCGCCGCATCATAGCGCCCGGCATTGAGCGCCTGCCGCAGCGCGGCGGTTTTCATGATGTCGGTGTAACGCGACGAGCCATGATCGAACGGATTGATATTGTCCCGCAGCCCATCCGGATTGGTATGCGAGATCAGATCGAAACCATATTCCGCCGCCATCCGGTCGCGAAATGCGATCATCTCGCGAAACTTCCATGTCGTGTTCACATGCAGCAGCGGAAACGGAATCTTGGACGGGAAGAATGCCTTGCGCGCCAGATGCAGCAACACGCTTGAATCCTTGCCGATGGAATACATCATCACCGGCCGCTCAAAACTTGCGGCGACTTCGCGCAAGATTTCGATGCTCTCGGCTTCAAGGGCCTGCAGATGCGTCAGTCGACTATTGGTCACTGTCGGGCACTTTCAAACACACGCCAGAACTAGCGTTGCATGACTGTTTGGTTAGGCCGACATCGTGGTCGCAGCAAGTTAAAAAAGCCTGGAAATCCGGGCCTTTGGGGCCGTTTGGGATATTAATCTGCGATCACCCCCGAACCCCGCCAAGACGCTTCAAAACCGGCCCGCGCAACGTTCTGAAAATGCGTCAGCGCCACCGCTCGGAGAAAAAATTTCCTCACCGAAATTGCATCGCCCCCCGTCTCAGCAAAAAAGAGCGGCCGCCCACTGCCCTCACATTTGCGCCTGAAGCTATCTTTCAAGGCTACGGAACCCACAGCGAAGTTCTCAGAAGTCCCTTTGTTTGCGGGCCTTTCGGATGCACTTGCTCAACTGAAATACAATGACTAATGCTTGTGCGCGCAGCAGGGGCGATTTCGGGCAAACTGAATCGGCCAAATACCTGTGCCGCATAGCTCTGTCCAACCTTCGGCGGTCTTTCATATGCGGAACAAAGCGCGGTCCATTTGGGCGGAACTAAGCGTTTCGTCCAACATTCTCAGCGCCTTGATCGCCGTGCTGGTGTTCAGCTGTTTCGTCAACATCCTCGTGCTGACCTCGCCCATCTATATGATGCAGGTCTACGATCGCGTCCTCGGCAGCAGCCAGGTCGAAACGCTGCTCTTCCTCAGCCTGATCGCACTGATGGCCTACACCGTGTTTGGCGCGCTCGACGCCGTGCGCAGCTACGTGCTGACCCGCCTCGGCTCCTATCTGGATCTGAGCCTGCGCGATCCGGTCCTCACGCAGGCTCTCGCGCAAGTTTCGCAAGACAGCGTCGGCGCCCGCCGCTTGGTCGATGACCTCAATACCATGCGCAACTATCTCGGCAGCCCAGGCGTACTGCCTTTCGTCGATGCGCCATGGGTGCCGTTCTTTATTGCGGTCATGGCCATGCTGCATCCGTGGCTGGGCATTCTGGGCATCGTCTCCGCCGTATTGCTGTTCGCACTGGCCGTCGCCAACGATGTGCTGACCCGCAAATACGTCATCGCCGCCGGACAACAACAGTCCGTTGCCGGAGACTTCGCCACCGCCGCCATCCAGAATGCCGAGGTCGTGCAGTCCATGGGCATGCAGGACGATATCTCGCGCCGCTACCGCAGCTATGTCGATGACATGAGCAGCGCCAACAAGCGCGCCGGGGATATCAGCGCCATCCTGTCATCCGCCTCCAAGGCCATTCGCATGATCGTGCAAAGCGCCGCGCTCGGCGTCGGCGCCTTTCTGGTGCTGCGCGCCGAAATGTCGGCCGGTGGCATGATCGGCGGTTCGATCCTGCTCGGCCGCGCCCTGGCCCCCATCGAACAGACCATCGGCTCGTGGCGGCAGTTCATCTCGGCCCGAGAATCCTACGGCCGCGTCAGCCGCTTCCTCAAGAACACCCCCGCCAGTATCGACCGCATTGCGCTGCCCGATCTCAAAGGGCGCCTCAGCCTTGAAGGCGTTTTCTACCAGATCCAGGGCGCCGACCGGCCTGTCCTCCGCAATATCAACTTCGCCATTGAGCCCGGCACCGCGCTGGCGCTTGTCGGCCCATCGGCATCGGGCAAAAGCACATTGTGCCGCCTCGCGGTTGGCGCCATCCACCCCAATATGGGCAATGTCCGCCTCGACGGCGCTGACATCACATCGCTCAACCCAACCGACGCCCGCCAGTTCATCGGGTACATGCCGCAAAACGTTGAGCTCTTTGCCGGCACGGTCAGCGACAATATCGCTCGCCTTGGCGCTGTCGATGATGCGGCCGTCGTCAAAGCCGCCAAGATCGCCGGTTGCCACGACATGATCCTGCGCCTCCCCAAGGGCTACGAAACCGAGCTCGGCGCCCGCGGCATGTTCCTCAGCGGCGGCCAGCGCCAACGCATCGGCCTTGCACGCGCCCTCTACGGCTCCCCATGCCTCCTGGTGCTGGACGAGCCCAACGCCAACCTTGATCAGGAAGGCGAAAAGGCGCTGGTCGACGCCATTCGCACCACCAAGGAAAACGGCGCCTCGGTGATCGTCGTCAGCCACCGCACCACCCTGCTCCAGCCCATCGACAAGCTCGCGGTCCTGCGCGATGGCATGCTTGAGCGCTTCGGCAACCGCGACGACATCCTGCGCGAAATGCAGCCTCAGGCGGCCAAGCCTGCGCTCGTTCAGCCCAATGAGGCACAATCCTCGGGAGGCAAACCGACATGAGCCAACAGCTTGCCCTCTCCAGCCTGCCCAACGCGCCCGCCCCCAAATCCATTCCGCGCATCATGCCGCTCATGCGCGGCACCCTGCTGGTCGGCGGCTTGATCGTTGCGATCTTTTTTGGCCTCTTTGGCACCTGGGCCGCTATGGCGCCACTCTCCAGCGGCGCCATGGCCAGCGGCGTCGTCAGCCCGGACTCTGCTCGCAAGGTCATTCAGCACCTTGAAGGCGGCATCATCCGCACCATCCACGTCCACGAAGGCCAACAGGTCAAAGCCGGCGACAAGCTCATCACGCTCGAATCCACCCGGCAGGAGGCCAATTTCTCGTCCGGTCGCGAGCAGTGGCTGCGCCTTCTGGTCATCCGTGCGCGCCTCGAAGCCCACGCCGCCAACGCGCCCGAAATGACCCTGCCCCGCGCCGTTCTCGACGCCGAGCAGCCCGAACTGGTCGCGTTTATCGCCAACCAGCGCAGCCAGTTCGCGACCGAACAGCGTGCCCAGCTGCAGTTGGCCGACATTTCCTCGCGTCAGGTCGCCCAGCTTGATAGCGAAATCGTCTCGATCGCCGCCGAAACCGCGGGCCTTGAGCGCCAGAAAGCGCTGGTCGACCAACAATATGATGATGGCGTCAAACTGCTGGCTCAGCAGTTGATCTCCCGCGCTCGCGTCAACGAACTGCAGCGCCTGCAGGCGCAACTCGAAAGCATGATCGCCTCCAATGCCGGTCGCACCGCGCAGGCCAATCAGAAGATCGAGGAAAGCCGCCTCAATCTGCTGCAGAGCCAGGAAAACTTCCGCATCAAGATTGCCGAAGAAAGCACCCAGGCCAACAACCAGATCGCCGTGCTGGCCGCCGACATCGAATCCACTAGCGACGTGCTGCGTCGCACCGAGATCACCAGCCCGGTCGATGGCGTGGTGCTCAATCTGCGCAATCAGACCGTCGGAGGCATCGTCCGCCCCGGCGATCCGATCATGGATGTGGTGCCCCTCGCCGACGACATGATCGTCCTCGCCAAGCTTTCTCCCCGCGACATCGATCTTGTTACATTGGGCATGGACGCCAAGGTCAATCTGCTACCGTTCTCATCGCGCAACATCCTGCCACTGCATGGCGAAGTCGTACAGATAGCCGCCGACAGCAAGCTCGATGAACTGACCCGCCAATACTACTACGAGCTGCGCATCCGCGTCCCCGCCAGCCAGATCGCCTCCCATAACGGTCTTTACATGAGCCCCGGCATGCCCGCCGAAATCACCGTCGTCACCGGCGCCCGCACCATGCTGCAATACTTGACAGAGCCGCTCCTCCGCGCCGTAAACGCCGCCTTCGTCTACGACTAGGCGCAATAAACCGGGTTCCTGGTGGCCTTCAAAAACTCCCGAGGTCGTGGACATTCTTGAACTTTGTCGCAGCCAGAAGCCAGGTTGACCCGTCTCTCGGCGGTCTGCCGGCGGGACAGTGCCAATCTTGTTCTCGACGCTCGCCTACGGCTGGCTCACCACAGTGAGCCCAGGCGTTTCAACCACAAATTGGTGATACTAGCACTACAACCGAACAAATCCTGAGACGGTGCGTTAACCAGGACAGACTAGACTATTCAGAAGTACTGGAGCGTCACGATGCGCACACTCTTCCGACCATTCGCTTTTGGCCTGTCGTCCGCCGTGACCGCGCTGTTTCTTGTTTGGTTCTGGGTCGGCGCGTTCAACGTCACCACCAGTGCCGTATCCCAGGTCGCCAGCCTCGTCTTCACTTCGCGCGCCGTTTAAACCGCCGAGCAAGACTCCACTTATCTGGGCCGCGATTGATATGCCCCCGCATCCTCACGGCGGCGTCGAGCGGCCCCTCCTTAGACGACGCGAACAAGCGATGATTTCAGTGCTGTGAAAAATCGAGCACTGGACGGTGCAGTACAACAGCACCGTTACCGCCACCTATACATACAGTTTCACGTATCCGTAAGGACTGCGGCCTAGCAATCTCGGCATCGGCTGGATCAACAGTCACTCATTGCAGCCGCAGAACAGAAAGAAAGAAAGAAAGAAAGAAAGAAAGAAAGAAAGAAATAATTAATCAAACAACAAATACTATTACTCAGTAATATTCAATATACGGACAAAATTCAACTCGTGCCGAGAATTATTTCCGTCGACGGAAAAGGGAAATACAAGCTTCTTGGCCAGTCCAAGACTACAACCCTCGACAGCGGCATTGATAGGTACATATTCCGTATCCAATACATTTCCGAGATAGCCAATGGCACGAAGCTTACGTTTCTTGGGCAGACCTTTATTGTAGTCGGGGTCAACCGCGGAAATCCGGCGGTCGGCACCGAATTGATAGCCGAGCTTGAGGGCTAGACCCAAAACCGTATCGCTACGTCCACAACAGTGGCTTTGCTTGCGGTGAATCAAAAAGCGCAGCCGACGGACGACCGGAAAGGCCACCCCGCTACCCGGCAACTATTTGCTACCCCAAGTCAGCGCCCCGGCCAACATTTGCCCGTTGCGTCCCTCGTTCCGTAAATCGCGTAGCGGCGAGCAACTAAATCCCGCGCCCGCCGTTTGAATAGCTGTCTTCATCTCGGAGGTTAGCATGGGCATTCTCTGGACTATTATTATCGGTTTCATCGCTGGCGTTGTTGCCAAGTTTATTATGCCCGGCAGCAACGAGCCGTCTGGGTTCATCCTGACCACCATCCTGGGCATCGTCGGCGCGTTCGTGGCCTCTTATCTCGGCCAGGCACTCGGCTGGTACGCCCCCGGTGAAGGCGCAGGCCTGATCGGCGCCATCGTCGGCGCAATCATTGTCCTGTTCGTCTGGGGCCTGATCGCTGGCCGTCGCCGGGTCTAAGTCTCTTTCAAGAGGAGAATTGATATGGCAAACAATGGGATGCCTTCTCTACTTGCGCTTCTGGGACTGGTCGCCGTGGCTGGGTACCAAAACCGCGACAAACTTGGCCAGATGCTCGGCAACGCCGGTGCGGGCCAATTGCCGGGCAGCACCGGCAATCTCGGCTCCACCGTCAACCAGGCTGGTCAGGTCGTCGGCCAGACAGCCAACAATGTCGGCGGCTCCCTGATGGGTGGGCTCAATGACCTGCTGGACACCTTCCGCAACTCCGGCCACCAGGCGCAGGCGGACTCCTGGATCACCCCCGGCGTACCCACGCAGGGCCTGACCTCCAATCAGGTCGAGAACGCGATTGGCAAGGACACGCTGAGCAATCGCCCAGCAGACAGGCCTTTCCTACGACGACCTGTTGGCCCGCCTGTCCAAGGCCATTCCTGATGCCGTCGACCGCGCCACTCCGGAGGGCAACTTCCCGTCCACCGACGACGAAATCCGCAATCGCGTTACCTCGTCATAGGCGCTCTCGCGCAGTAGTTTTCCAAGCTCCAAAAGGCCCGCCAAATGCGGGCCTTTTTCTATGCCCAAAGAGGCGCGCAACGACCTTCCAAGCTTCGCCCTCTCCGCAGTCACCAGGGGCCGCCGAATCGGATTGGCTTAAAACTCTGTTAACGAACCATCAGAATCGCATTCCAACGCCCCAGCGCCCCCTCGTTCAAAACCACGGTGCGACATTGCAACGCACCAAGACGACTGGTTTTGTCATAATATCTGCGGGTATCAGGCTTTTTGCAGACCGATCTCTCAAATCGTTAAGTTGACTCGTTCCGTCATCTTATCTAGGCGCTCCGGACGTTAGTCCTATTTTTGCCACGGAGCCGCCACAATGCCCCTCGATCCGAAGACCGTTTTCCGCCCCTTCAAAATCCTGGGTGCAACGACCTTAACGCTGGCTTTGCTGGCCGGCACGGCACTGGCACAAGTTGCGACGCCTGAAGATACCGAGGTCTATGTTGTCGTCGGCGATACGCTGGTGCTGCAGGAATTGGTGGTTTCGGCCTCTTCGGTGTCCACCAGCACGCGTGATGCGCCCGCCAGCATTTCGGTGGTGAGCAATCAGGATCTCGCCAAGCATGGCTCCACCGATATCACGCAGGCGCTTCGCACTTCACCCGGCGTCAATGTCGGTTACGGCAGCAATGGCACCAAGGGCATTTCCCTGCGCGGCCTGGGGTCAAGCTACACGCTCATCCTGATCGACGGCAAGCGCGTCGCCGGCGCCAACTCGTTCCTTCGCCACTACAATGGCGATCTCGACTGGCTGCCAGTGGAAGCCATCGAGCGCATTGAGGTGGTGCGCGGCCCGATGTCGACCCTTTATGGCTCGGACGCCATGGGCGGCGTCGTCAACATCATCACCAAGAAAGATCGCCAGGCGGTCTCGGGTTCGGTCACCGCTGAAGTCGTGATGCCCACCGATGGCATCACGGGTGGCGCGCGTAAGCTCAGCGGCTATGTCAGCGCTCCGCTGATCGACAACACCCTCGCCTTCACCGGCTTCGGCAGCATCAGCAGCACTTCCCCGGACAACGACACCCTCGCCGGCGTTGACGGCAAGCGCGGCGTTGATAGCTACGATCTGACGGGCCGCCTGACCTTTACGCCAGACGCCAACCACGTCATCGATGCCGAGCTTTCGCTCGGCAAGCAGGACTATGTCGAGTTCGTCGATGTCGGCGGCGTGCCCACCACCAACCCAACCGAAGTGCAGCGCATTGCCGGTTCGCTCCGCCATGTCGGCGACTGGGGCTTTGGCACTTCGACCATCACCGGCATGACCGAATACACCGAGAACAAGGGCGCCCAGTCGATCACGTTCCAGGGCAGCGAACTGGACGGCAAGCTGGTCATTCCCTTCGACCTGATCTGGCCACAGCATCTGACCGTCGGCGGCAGCCTTCGCCACGAACGTCTCGAAGATCCTGTCAATCTGGGCAAGCCAAGCCCGCTCAATCCGAACGCCTCGCCGGTGGCAGAACTGCTGAGCGGCGCCGTGTTCGCCGAAAGCAATATAAGCCTCACCGACTCTTTGGCCCTGACCACCGGCCTGCGCCTGGACCAGCACGAAAAGTTCGGCTCGCATCTCTCGCCGCGCGCTTATCTGGTTTACTCGCTGACCGACGATCTGACGATCAAGGGCGGCTGGTCGCAGGGCTTCAAGGCTCCCGGCCTGCGCGAGCTTGATGTCGGCTTCCTCGCTCCGTCCGGCGGCCGCGGTTGCGGTGGCATCACCGGCCCGGGCGGCTGCCTGATGGCTGGCAATCCAGACCTGCAGCCAGAAACCAGCGACAGTTGGGAAATCGGCGCCAATTTTGAGCGCGATGGCTGGGCAGCCAACCTCACCTATTTCTACAATGAGATCGACAACAAGATCATCATCGGTGAGCTGCTTGGCTATGAGCCAAGCGGGCGTCCGATCGTTGGCCGCATGAACGTGCAGCAGGCCCGCACCTCGGGCATCGAAGGCGGCCTCACCGTGCCGCTGATGGAAGACCTGTCGTGGACCAGCTCGTTCACCTACCTGTTCGAAGCCGTCAACGTCTCGACCGGCCTGCCGCTCGCCGCTGAACCAGCCATGTCGTTCCACACTTCGATCGACTGGCAGGCAACCGAGCAGCTGTCGCTGTCGGCCTCGCTCGATTACTTCAGCGAGCAGGTCAGCAAGGCCTCTGGCCCAACGGGTTTTGTGGCTTCCGTTGTCGAGCCCTATGCGCTGGTCAATGCCTCGCTGGCCTATGATGTGAACGACAACCTCACACTGCGCGGTGGCGTCAACAACATCTTCGACACCCAGCCAAGCACTGACTCCTTCTTCCGCGAGGCAGGCCGCAGCGTGTTCGTCTCGGCCACCGCCAAGTTCTAAGACCACGCCAAAAAAGTCCAGCGTCTCTCCCACCGGAGAGACGCCATTTTCGTTATTTCCCGGAAGGTCGATTACATGTTGCATCGCCCAGTACGTCGCCCGACGGCACGCTTTTTCTACCCATTGTTGACGGCGGCCTGGCTTGGGCTGGTCGCGGCCCCCTCAGCGCAGGAAGTGCCAACGACGCCGGCGCCCGTCGTCGAACAACAGCCGGAAGCCGTGGAGCCGCCAACGCCAGCACCGGCCGAAACGCCCGCGCCCGTTGAGGTCGTCACACCCGACGCACCAGCTACAGCACCAGAACCAACCGTCTACGCCGTACCATCCGCAGCACTGCCGCATGATCTTTCCCCATACGGCATGTACATGCAGGCCGACTGGGTCGTCAAAGGCGTCATGATCGGTCTGGCGGTGGCCTCGCTCGTCACCTGGACCATTCTCGTTGCCAAAATACTTGAACTCGCTGGCGCAAAGCGCCGCGTGCGCAAGGCCCGCAGCGTCATCACCGGATCGCGCACACTGGACGACGCTGTCGCCACTTTGGGCAAACGCCGGGGCATTGGTGCCCTGCTGCTCAGCGCCGCCAAGGAAGAGTTGGAGATGACCGGCAGCGCCGCAACGCCGGATGCCGGCGATGGTCTTAAGGAACGCGTCTCCTCGCGGCTGCGCCGCATCGAGCTGGCAGCAGGCCGCCGCATTTCGCGCGGCACCGGCATCCTCGCGACGGTCGGTTCCGTATCCCCCTTCGTTGGCCTGTTCGGCACGGTGTGGGGCATCATGAATTCCTTTATCAGCATCTCTGAATCCCAGACCACCAATCTGGCCATCGTGGCCCCCGGCATCGCCGAGGCCCTCTTGGCAACCGCCATCGGACTGGTCGCCGCCATCCCCGCAGTGGTCATCTACAACGCCTTCTCGCGCGCCATTGCAGGCTATCGCCAACTGCTCGGCGATGCAGCGAGCGGCGTTGAACGCCTGGTCTCCCGCGATCTAGATGCCACCCGCACGGCTGGGGGCAACTGATGGCCGGGAGCGTAAGAGAGTCATCCGATGGTGATGACCTGACGGAAAGCCACGAGATCAACGTCACGCCGTTCATCGACGTCATGCTGGTCCTGCTGATCATCTTCATGGTGGCCGCCCCTTTGGCCACCGTGGATATCAATGTCGACCTCCCGGCCTCGACGGCAACGCCACAGCCACGCCCCGACAAACCGCTCTACGTCACCCTCAAGCCCGACCTTAGCGTCGCCGTAGGCGATAACGTTGTGACACGCGACGGCATCGGTCCAGCGCTCGACGTGGTCACCAGCGGCGACAAGGAAGCCCGCATTTTCCTCCGCGCCGATGAAGTCGTCGCCTATGGCGATCTCATGGCGCTGATGAACCAGTTGCGGCAGGCCGGTTACCTCAAGATTGCCCTGGTCGGATTGGAAACCATCGCCCCTGCAGCAGCACCTGTCGTGGGAGTGGCCCAGTGACCAGGGCTGGGGAACGCGTCGGCACCAGCTCGCTTGAAGGTCTTTCCGGCCGCGATGCGGCTCTTTGGGCCGGGGCACTGTTCGTGGTCGTCGCCCTGCAGGGCGGCGCGCTCTATTGGTTCAGCACGCGTCCTGTCGAAGCCATGGAAATGGCCGGTGGCGGAGAGCCCGCGATCATGATCGATCTGGCGGAAGAGTTCATGTCGCCCGAAGAACTTGACCTGGGCCCTGACCTCACGCCCGCCTCAATGGAGCAGGAAGCGCCCCCGGAACCGGAAGAAATCACGCCCGAACCGGAACCTGAACCTCAGGTCGAACCTGAGCCCGAACCCGAGCCGGAAATCGAACCTGAACCAGAGATCGAGCCAGAGGTAGAGCCCCTGCCCGAACCCGAGGCTGAGCCAGAACCTGTTCCCGAGCCAGAGCCCGAAGAAGAAGTCGTGCCCGACCTGGTCGAGGCAATTGATCCCGCCGTCCCATTGCCGGTAGCCATGTCGCCGCGTCTGGCCGACCGTCGCAAACAGACGCCGCCAACGCCCACCCAGCAGCAATCAACCGCCAGCGCCCCCCGCGCTGCAGCTCCCGCAGAAAAGCCAGCAGCGCCGCCGCCTGCCGCCCAGCCATCGCCTGCGCCATCGGTCTCGCCGGCCAAGTGGCAGGCGACGCTGATGGCCCATCTCGACCGCAACCGTCGCTATCCAAACACCTCGGTACAACGGCGCGAACAGGGCACGGCACAGCTCACCTTCACCATCGACGCCAACGGCCGCGTCCTCAACGCCCGCGTCTCGGGCACGTCCGGCCACCCCGCCCTCGATCAGGCGACGCTCGAGATGATCAACCGCGCCTCACCCGTCCCAGTCCCTCCCGCTGGCCTCGTCAACGGCCAGCTTACCCTGACGGTCCCAGTACGGTTCCAGATCCGCTAGGCGTAGGTCTAACCGGACGATAGCCACAAGGTCAGGGCTTAACCAAGGCCCTGACAACATCGCGCGGCTAACCACACCTCATTTCGAGAACTATCGAAATAACTATTGTCGAATCCTTTCATTTCGATTATTCCGGAAACAACGAATATCAGCCGATGGAGACGACAATGGCCAATCTCGTTTCACTGCCCCATCTCGCCATGCTGTCGGCTTTGGCGCAGGAAACCCGCCTGGCCACCTTCCGCGCCCTCGTCACCGAGGGACCAGAAGGCCTCCCTGCCGGCGAAATCTCCCGCATCATCGGCACGCCGTCCAACACCATGTCCACCCATCTGGCGATCCTGGAGCGGTCCGGCCTGATCACTTCACGCCGTGACGGACGCTCGATCATCTACACCGCCGACCTCAGCGCCATGCAAAATCTCGTGCTGTTTCTCGTGCAGGACTGCTGCCAGGGCAATCCGGGCGTCAGCGCCACCGTCGCCGACATCCTGTCCGCCGCCTCGCCCTGCGATCCAAAATGCGCACCTGACGCAAAACAGTTGGCCTGATCCATGTCCGTCACAATCTACCACAATCCCGAATGCGGCACGTCTCGCAACACGCTCGCCATGATCCGCCAAAGCGGCGTCGAGCCTGAAATCATCGACTACCTGACCAATCCACCAACCCGCGAAAAGCTTGTCTGGCTGATCGCCGAGGCCGGTCTGTCGGTTCGCGCCGCAATCCGCCAAAAAGGCACGCCCTATGACGAACTCTCGCTATGCAACCCGGATTTGAGCGACAGCCAATTGCTCGACGCGATGCTGGCCCACCCCATCCTCATCAACCGCCCCTTCGTCGTCACCGCCAAAGGCGTCCGCCTCTCCCGACCTTCCGAAGCGGTGCTCGATCTTCTCGAAAACCCAAACATCGGCCCCTTCACCAAGGAAGACGGCGACGTGATCATTTCTCCTGAAGGGAAGCGTATTGTCTGAACTACCCAATCTCGTCGCCAGCGCCGTGCGCATCCCCGACGCCGCCGCCCTATCGCAGTCCGGCTACACCCACAAACCACGCATCCTGATGCTCTACGGCTCGCTGCGCGAGCGCAGCTATAGCCGTTTCCTGACGCTCGAAGCCCAACGCCTGCTCGAAGCATTCGGGGCCGAGGTACGCATATTCCATGCCAATGGCCTGCCTTTGCCCAACGACGCCCCCGACGATCATCCCAAGGTACAGGAACTGCGCGAAGCAATGGTCTGGTCAGAAGGTCAGGTTTGGACCAGCCCCGAACGCCACGGCGCCATGAGCGCCGTCCTCAAAGCCCAGATCGACTGGATACCCCTGCCCGGCGGCGCCGTCCGTCCCACCCAGGGGCGTACGCTTGCCCTGATGCAGGTCTCCGGTGGCTCGCAGAGCTTTAACGCCCTCAACCATATGCGCGTCCTCGGTCGTTGGATGCGCATGGTCACCATCCCCAACCAATCCTCCGTTGCCAAAGCCTGGCAGGAATTCGACGAAGCCGGCCGCATGAAGCCGTCGTCCTACTACGACCGCGTCGTCGACGTGATGGAAGAACTCGTCAAATTCACCCTCCTAAACCGCCCCGCCGCCAACTACCTCACCTCCCGCTACAGCGAACGCAAAGAAGCCGCCGCCAAACTGGAGGAGAGAGTCGGCCTCAAATCCATCTAGCGACGACGAGACCAGTCGTGATCGAGAACTGATGTGTGGAAGGTGGTGCCGGCAACAGGGTTCGAACCCGTGACCCCCTGATTACAAATCAGGTGCTCTACCAACTGAGCTATACCGGCAACGGGACGCGCATAGCATTAGTCGACGGGGCAGGCAACGAAAACCATGGTCGTTGTAAAGCTTCCACAGGGTTTGCTTGTGTCCAAGCGGAAAACCGCCCCGCTCAAGCGGACGCAACGAGCTGTGAAAGGCTCGCGGCAGAGCGCTCCCAGGAGAATTTCTCGGCAGTTTTCGCCTGGAACTCCAGCCATCGGCCTCGAAGCGTATCGGCAGGAATTGCCTCCAACGCCCTGACATGATTCCCGATTTCGGAAATACTGCTCAGTCGGCGCACTAAGGGGTCATCTGGTCCCTCTCCCAACTCGCTCCAGATATCCACCATCGACAGCGGAATGGCGTTGGCGGCGATGTAGCTGCCCACCTTGAGCTTGTGACCAGCCACAAAACGGTCTGGAACCATGCCGATCCTGATCGCAGCGTCAGCGGTCAGTGCTCCTAGAAGTCGCGGCGATAGCAGAACAGCCGCCTCATTCGGGAGCTTGTCGGCGTAGACTGGCCACCGTGCCCCGCTGGCCGCGTATTCTCTGGCAAACGCGATGATATCGCGGCGTTTTGGTCGCCAGTCATAGGTGCCAGATACAATGATATCGGACCGGAAAACGGCATCAGCCGCGAGCGGCACCACCGGCGGCAACCCCGGCGGTAGGTGCACAACATTAGCGTGTGGCGCGAGCTGCTGGAGGCGGTCCCGATCTGCCAGCGACAGCACACCGATCGCGTGGAACCGCCCGGAGGAATACGCCAATCGCTCCCAGCTTTCGGCGCGACCGGCCAGCGCCTTCGCGATCAGACTATTCGGGAACGCAGCCGGCAAGGCGCTGCTGGAAACATTGTGCAGGATCGGGATTGTCGGACAGTCCAGCTGACAGGCCAACATGTCAAACGGCTCCCACGAGCAAATGGCGACCTCGCACTCCCGGCTCGCCTGCCGAACCAGATCAACATTGTGGCGGGTCTGATAGCGACTGCGATAATGCGGCACGCCTCGGACAAGATTGGCCAACTCACGCACTGCGCTGACCCGTCGGGGCGCCACGTGGCTCACCGAATGGCCCAGTGCGCGCAGCGCGGCGATCATCTTTCGATCATAGATTTCGTCGCCCGCTTCGCCGCTTTCCGCAGCTTTGCCGACCCACAAAATCCGCTTCATTCGGCGGCCAGTTTTGTTTGCCCCACCCGCTCGTTGAGAACGTCTTCAAAGCGCCCCGCGATGTTGGCAATGTGGAATGTCCGCTCGGCATAGGCGCGCGCGTTGCTGGCCATCTCGGCGCGCGCGGCGTCATCGCCGAGCAACGCCCGCGCGTCACGCAACAGGCCGTCGACGTCATCCGGTGCCACTACCCTGCCCGCCTCGGCGCGGCAGATGGTTTGGGCGGCGAGATTGTTTGTAGGAATGGATCCCAATATCGCCCGCCCCGCCGCCAGATAGGACAGCACCTTGGACGGTACCGAGAATACGCCGGCGTCCTCCTCAATAACCGCGTACAAAATATCGGCGGAAGCCAGAACGCTCGGCAGATCGTCCACGTCGACCCAAGGCCGCACAATCATATTGTCGAGCCCTTCGCTCGCTGCCACCGCACTCACATGATCCGCGCTGCTGCCTTCCGAGAACAGGTACACATCTGCCTCCAGATTGCGCGCCAGATACAGCAACAAATCCGGATTGTGCTTTCGCGCCAATGTCCCCGTGTAAACGATCCGCTTTTGCGCTGGCCGCAGGTTTGCCTGCGCCCAGTCATTGTCTCGCGGTAACAGCGGAATATCCTCAAGCGGCGCCCAGTTTTCGATGACCTCCATTCCTGCCGTATCCATCCGCCAGGGCTCGCCACCCAGCACATCGAGGAACGCATCCGCTATTGCGATAACTGCGTCGCTCGCCTGCAAAACCCGACGCTCACGCGCGCGAAAATAGGTGCCCGCCAGCTTCCCTAGGCCATCGTTTTTCTTGCCGATAATCCGGCCAATCGCCTCGCTATGAATATCCTGCAGCCAAAAAACGAACCGCGCGCCGACGCGTGCGCAGGCCCGCTGCAACGCCTCCTGAACCTCGATCGGCGCATTGGCTGACAGCACCTCGTCGGGCCGCTCCTGCAGCACCAAAGCGGCGACAACGCGGGCATATTCCCGCTGCTGCAGCCCGCGCCTGACAAGATTGTCCTTGTCGAACGGCCCACCAATATCCAGTGGCACCGCCCGAAATCCAGCGTGCTCGACACCGCCCATCCGCCCCTTCGGCCCGGAAAAGCCAGCGAACCACGCATAGACCATTGCATTGCCCCGCGCCGCCAGGGCGCGCGCCAACTGGCCGGTAAACGGATGCCCGCCATAGTCGTGCAGGATCATCTTGCTCATCGGAAATCGCTGCTCTGCTGCCAGCGCCGCAAGGCCTCGGCCAGCCCGATTTCAAAGGCAAAACCCCGCGAGATCAACTCATGCGGATAGGCATTGGTGGATCGTATCAGCTTGCGTACACGCTCCCGGTTGATCGCTGTCCGCACTCCCACCTTGCCCAGCACTTCAAAGCCAAACGCCGCGACCATGATCAGCTTTTCAGGCAGCACCAGCCTCGGCATGGCATAGCCCGCAGCCTCGCCGAACCCTCGATTGATCGCCTCGGTGGTCGTGCGGTCCGGATAGGCAAAAATATAGCGCAATACTGGCTCGTCGAACTGCGCCATGAAGGCAATGCTCCGCGCCAGTTCCTCCACCGGCGCACAGGCCTTCACAGTGTCCTTGCGTGCTGGATAAACGAACCGCCGCTCGCGCAGCACGCTCGCCAGCCGTTCAAAATTGCCCCGCTCACCCTCGCCAAATGTCACCGCTGGCCGCACGATCAGCAGCCGCCGATCACCTGATCGCGCCTGCCAATCCTCATGGATCTGTTCGGCCAGCAGCTTGGACTTGCCATAGGCCGTAACCGGCCGCGGCGTGGTCCGCTCGTCGACCAGACACTCCTGCGGCCCATAAACGCCAACCGAACTGGTGAAGACGATCCGCCGCGCCCCAATCGCTTCCGCGAACCGGCACACATTTGTCGCCCCGGCCACATTGGTCCAAAAATACTCCCAATCCGCAGGCCCCGGCGACGTATGCACCGCCGCAAAATTGTAAATCTCCACCGGCCCTTGCGTGGGGAAGGTAATCGGCTGGCGCACATCGCAGATCACATAATCAGCCTTCGCCGCCAGCTCGCGCGGCGGCTGAATATCCGCCAAGACGATCCTTCCAACTTCAGGATCAGCCGACAGCGCCCGCGCCATATGCGTGCCGAAGAATCCGCAACCGCCGAAGATCACAGCCGTCCTGCTCACGGCGACACCGGCGGCGCGCTATTGCTCCGCACCTGTGCCTCGATCCAGCCATAGGTGGCCTCCAGCCCAACCCGCAGCGATTGCGACGGTCGCCAGCCCAGCTCGCGCTCGATCAGCCGATTGTCCGAATTGCGCCCCCGCACGCCGATCGGCCCCGGCACATGCTTCTTGTGCAGCCGTTTGCCCGCGATATCGGCCACCAGATCGACCAGCTGATTGATGCTGACCATCTCGTCCGACCCGACATTGACCGGCCCCTCAAATCCCGACCGCGTCAGCCGCAACGTGCCTTCAAGGCATTCATCGATATAGAGAAATGACCGCGTCTGGCTGCCATCGCCCCAGATTTCGATCTCGCCATCATGGGCCGCCATCGCCACCTTGCGGCACACAGCGGCCGGCGCCTTCTCCTTGCCGCCCTGCCAGGTGCCTTCCGGCCCGAAAATATTGTGATACCGGGCCACCCGATTGGTCATGCCGTGGTTACGGTTATAGGCAAGATACAGCCGCTCCGAGAACAGCTTCTCCCAACCATATTCGCTGTCCGGCGCGGCCGGATAAGCCGAAGACTCGGCACAATTGGGATTGTCCGGATCGGCCTGATTATAGGCCGGATACATGCAGGCCGACGACGAATAGAACACCTGCCGGATGTTCCGTTTCTGCGCCCGGTCGACCACATTGAGATTGATGCTGGCCGAATTGTGCATGATTTCGGCGTCATGCTCGCCGCTAAAAACATAGCCGGCGCCGCCCATGTCGGCCGCCAGTTGATAGATTTCATCAAATCGGCGGTCGATCACCCTGTCGACAACCGCCCCATCGCGCAGGTCTCCAATCACGAAGTCATCGGCCTCGGTCGCGCTGAAGTCCGGAAACTTCAGATCAACCCCGCGCACCCAAAACCCCTCGGTTTTGAGCCGCCTGACCAGATGACTGCCGATGAAGCCCCCCGCCCCCAGCACCAGAACACTGCGCACCGACACCTCACATAAAACGCTAAAAAACGTACTACGTCGTTCGGTTGGCCGGCTTCCCCCCAAGCCAAACGGGATCGAACCCAAGGGTACGTATTTTCCCGCAGCTCCTATAATTAATTTCGCGGTAACTTTTGCAAGCACTTTGCGCAGGCGGCCGAAAAGCCTACCAGCCCCGGCGGTCGATAAAGTCGCGCACCTGCCCGGCAATAAAGGCATTTGCCTCGCCGGTCGGATGCAGTCCATCCGATGTCCAGGTCGGGTTGATCGCGTCGTTTTCGCCACCTGAAGCCGCAACCAACAGGTTACGAATATCCAGCACATGATCGCCAAAACGCGCCGCAATACTGGTATTGAGCGCCACCACCTGCTCATACTCAGCCGTGCCAACTCCCTGCCGAGCGCTGTTCAGTACCGTCAGAACAACCACCCGACCATGACCGAAACCGGACAGCCCGAGCGCCTCCACCATGGCGTCGAGATCGGCCATCACTGCATCGGGCTGCCAGAAATTGTTGATGCCCGACCAGATCACATGCGTATCCAGCGAGTGGCGCGCAAACTCGGCCCGAAACCGCCCGAGAACGACCTGCGACGGCTGCCCCGCCATGCCGAAATTGCTGACCACGCGATCCGGATAATAGCTCTGCAACTGGCTCGGATAGCGATCCGTCACCCAGTTCTCGAGAACGCCGCCCTCGGTCAGGCTGTCGCCAAAGCATGAAATCCCGAACGGCTGGCTGCCCCGCGCCTGCCCCGTCGACAGCATCGCAGCAGTCGCACCGCCCAGCAGAAAATCCCTACGCTTCATCGCCAGTCCGCCGCCCCACCGCCGACCCAAACCCGATTTGTCCCGCTTATCCCTGCCGCCGACCCCTGGCCGCATATTTCCCAATCCCATCTTTGGAAGAGAACCATGCAGGACAGATTTCAATCAACAGCAGCGGGCTTTGATGCGCCAGCTTCGCACGCCTTCCCCATTGCGCCCAGCGACGCAACCGATCTCAGCGAAACCACGCGCGCCATCTATTGCGGCGCTGGCGGCGATATTGCCGCCACCCTAACCTCGGGCGCAACGGTCATTTTCATCGGCCTCGCCACTGGCCAGGTCCTGCCGATCCGCGCCACCCGCGTGCTGGCCACCGGCACCACCGCCACCAACATGATCGGACTGGTATGATGTGGATCAGCCTCAATATCTCGCGCCAAACACTCATCGGCCCACCGCGCCCCAAGGCCGACTTCGGCTACCTGTTCGTGCCCCGAAACGGGCGCAATGAACTGGTCCATCACGCCCGTGGCACCACGCTCTCGGCCATTAAGGCGGTGCGCCCATGAGCACAATTTCAATGCCCGGCGTCGCTCTCAACGAAGCCCTGCCCGGCTACGGCCCGGTGGAAATCGCCACCATCGGCGATAGCAACTTCCGCGCCATGTTCACCCTCGCGCCCAATGGTGCGGTCGGGCAAAACACCTTCATGCAGGGGGCCGGCCCCGCTTCGCATGTGCAATCGCGCCTGCGCGGCCGCGCCCGTTTTTCGGCCGATCTGTGCTTTGCCCAAAACGGCGCAACCATCGCTAATCTGGTCACCAGCCAGATTCCGGCGCTGCTGCAGTCCCGCCAAAAAGCCCTCCAGACTCGCGTGGTCATGCTGATGATCGGCACCAACAATGCCAGCGGCTGGACCAACGCGACGACGCAAGCCGCCGACAAGGCTGCGCTGCTCTCGGGCATCAAAGACCTACTGGCAGCCGGCTGGCAGGTTCTGGTTTTGACCGGCACCGCCCGCGGCACGACCTATTTCACCGGCGTACGGCTGACGGGCGCCAGCCTGTCGCTCTGGCATGACTACAACCATTGGCTCGTCAGCCATGTCGGCCTGCTCCCCGGCGTCCGGGTGGTCGACCTCTTCGCCCAATCGGCCATGCCCAATTCGGCAGAGGGCGATATGAACCCAGGCTACACCGTCGATGGCCTCCATTTGAACGCCAAATTCTGGCATGACGTCAGCGGCCAGATCGCAGCCGAACTCGAACCTTGGCTTGGCTCACCACGCTATCGCACCGCTGTAGGCGCCAGCGACACTTACCACGCCACCAACAACCCGGCCGGCAACCTCTCCTCCAATGCCCTCGCCACCGGTAGCGATGGCACCGTCCCGGCAGGCTATGCCGGCACCCTGCCCACCGGCTGGACCATCGAGTCCTACGGCATGTCTGGCATCAACCAGATCCTTTCCATCGTCACCGATGCCGAGGGCACCCGCTGGGTGCAGCTGACCCTCTCCGGCACCACGTCCACCGGTAGCCAGATCGTCCAGATCCGCCCACCACAAGACCACGCCCCCCTCGGCAGCGCTGGCGGCGACCTCATCCAACTCATCGCCCTGGCCGAGATCGCCCCCGGTTTTACCGGCATCGAGAACTTCGATTTCCATTGCGGCGCCGGCTCGCCCAATGGCGGCGATGATGGGCTCATCGAGTTCGGCTCTGGCGGCGAACTCCCCGCTGGCGACTATACCGGGGCCAATGCCCTCTTCGCCATCACCCCCGATTGCCGTGTGCCGCCAAACAGCTGGGGCCTCGTCTGCGGCTGGCGCATCACCTGCAAGCCGTCATCGAGCGTGTCACTGACCGTGCGCCTCGGACGACCGGCCATCCGCCGCGCAAACGTCTATTGATCTAAGGTTCGGGGGCGAAAGCCCCCGCCCCACCCGTCACCGTATCGTTACGCTTTCGCAGCCACTTCGCGGGGTTACCTGCATAAACGCCCCACGCCTCCAGATCGCTGAACGCCACCCCACGCGCGCCCAGCACCGCCCCCTCGCCAACCACCACGCCCGGCCCAACAAAGGCCTCGGCCGCGATCCAGGCATTAGCCCCGATCACAATCGGCTTGGTGATGAGCTGGAAGTGCGCATCGTCGATCAGATGCGTGCCACCACACAACTGCGCCCCCTGCGAGACCACCGCGTAGGCGCCGATGCTCACCCTATCCATGCAGTAGCAATTGGCCCGCGCCGCCAGCACGCTATGCGCGCCCATCTCCAGATTGGGTGGATACCACACCCTAGCCCCGCCATAGACCCGCGCCGTCGGCGCCAGCTTCGCCCCAAACAGCCGCAGCAAAAACCGACGCCACCCATGCAGCGGCGGCGGCGTCCACGATGCCAGCAGCGCCCAGGTCACATTCCACAGCGCCCGAAACGCCCGATGCCGCAGCGGAAAGCTCGCCCCGCCCTCCCGCGGATTGGTCCTGCTGGCCTCCAGCACCTGACTCATGGCGCAGTCTCGCTATAGGTCGCGCCAAACAGCAACTTGCCCCGCCGCCCCCCGCCGCCGATCACATCCACATCGAACTCGCGCGCCTTCGCAGGCCCCGCCAGATGCATCACATGAATGGGCCGATGCGGCGCCACCGGCCGCACAAACCGCCCCAGCTCCGCGTCCCACTTCGGCGTCGCCAGATCGCAGATCCAGTTATAGGTCGGCTCCATAAACCGCGTCGGCAGGTTCTCAAGATGGATCGCCGCATTGAGCGCAAACTGGTCATGCGGCGCAGCGCGCCCGGTCCAGTGCATCCTGATAATAGTGTTGCCACACCGCCCAATGCGGCGCCCCCGCCGTCAGCGCAAACGCCCCATTATTGATCTGCGGTCGCAGCCACAGCCTGATGCCACGCGTCAGCCCGTAGCCAAAAACATAGTGCTTGGCCCGCCACCCCAGCAGCCATGGCCAGAAGCGATATTCATGCGCGGTCTCGGCCACCACCGCCGCGCCCACCTGCCGCGCCGCCTGGGCCAATCCCTCATAGCCCTCGGCGTCCTGCACCCAGCTATCGGCATCGAGCCACACATAGACCTCGTGGCCGGGGAAATTCTCGCGCAAAAACGGCCGCGCCAGATAGCCCATCTCAGCTGCTGGAAACCGCAGCCCGTCCGCCCGCGCCAGCCCCGTCGTCTGCGTCACCACCTGCACGTTGTTCTCGGCCAGCGACGCCCGCTGTTCAGACTTGAGGCCCAGGTCCATCAGTCCGAAAGACACCGAACGACCACCCGCCGCCCGCACGGACGCAATCATCGCCCAGGCTAGCCCAAAATACGCATCATCTGCCGCCGTCACGATTATGACCGACATCGCGCCCCCATCTCTAAGAGAGCGCAGCGGCCCAGTTCTGTCGAGGTGTCATGGTTGATTTGGAGTAAATATTCCCACGCACCCCCACCGCCGGTAGCGCGCACAGCGCGAACAACAGCCCCGTCACCACCGGGTTGTGCAGATAGCCACCGGTGAAGTTGAACGCGGTCAACAGCGGCACGCAGAGATAGAGCCGGTCGCGCCGATAACTGGCGCCCCAGATCAGCGCCATCAGGCAGGTGGTCGCCAACACGCCATATTCAAATGTCAGTTTCACCACTGGCCAGGCGCTCGATTGCGCTGTCGGCGCATTGCCCGCCCCATAGGCACTGAACGGATTGACCGCCCCTTGCAACGCCTCAACCAATTGCAGAAACGGCAGCACCACCCGCGCATAGCCGCTGCTATCGCTGCGCGAAAACTCATCACCGCGCGCCAGAACAGCATCCAGCGCCCCAAGCGAATAGGCCACAGCGAGGCCCGCCGCCCCTAACGCCAGCAGCCACAATGCCGTCCTCGCAGGCACCTTCGCCACCAAGAACGGCACCGCAACGGCCAGCATCACATAGCCAGTCCCGCCAAAACTCGCCCCCAGCGCCACCGCCAGCAAAGCCAGCCGCCACGCCTTCCGGTCCTGCGCAATCTCGATGATCAGCGCCAAAGCCAGAAACATCGACACAAACGAGGTCTCGAGAAAGAACAGCCCATTGGGCCGCATATAGGCGCCGTCCGCTACCACCGGCTCATAGACAAAGCCCTGCTGCAACAGCCCCGCCGGCACCACCCGCTCAAGGCTCAACGTCCACCCAAACGCCAACTGCCAGCCCACCTGCAACAGCACCACGCCAGCCACCACCGCCATCATGCGCTGGAAAATCCCCAACACACCGCGCCACTCCTGCTCGTCCAGTCTCAGCTGAAACACCAGCGGCAGATACAGAACCAGCAGCGCCAAAAAGCTCATCAGTGAGATATCCCGCGCCACCCAAAGCTGGCTCAGCGCGCCCAGCCCCAGAAAACCGAGATAGGCCACCAGCCGCAGCGGCCGCAGCTGCAGCCCCCTCACACGCGCTGCCACAATCAGGAAAACCAGAACGCACGGGACGATCACGCTGATCTGCGCGCCGCCCATACTCACCGCAAACTTCTGCAGAAAGATCAGCACAAACAGCAGCGCGCCGAACGCCCTCACGAGCACCGCCGAACCCTCACCGCTGCCCTCGTCCGCCGCCATTCTCCCGTGCGCCCCCACACGACATCGCGTTTAGCCCAGCAGGCCCGACACCTGCGCCCGCACGCCATCAAGTTCACTACTCTGCCGCTCAAGCTCACCCAGCCGCTGCCGCACCCACTGGATCTGCCGTTCGGACTCCTCGATGTCCTTCTCATCCTGTGGATCGCGCGAGCCGAACGCACCCGAATTATCGACAATCGACGATGCCCGCAGCAGGTGTTCGTCCAGCCGCCGCTGCAGCCCCTCGCGTTCCTTGCGCACCTCGTCCACCGACCGCTCCACCGCCAGCAGCAGCGTGCGATAGCGGTTGATGTCGGTCGTCTGGTCACGCTCTCGAGATCGGGTTTGAAAGGCCATCTGCTCTTCCCCTGCGGCATGTCGGCCGGCAGCGGCGCGACAACCGCGGTGAATTCAGCCTGCAGATTGCCGTCTCGTCAATCCCGCCCCTGAAAACGAGCCCTCTTGTAATAGGATAATTTTCATACGCATATTAACCAGGTTGGGGGCCGGGCACGGCCGCAAAACAGGGGGCGCGATGCAGGACGCGGGACTGGAACTCCATGCTCTGTTCAATCTGGTTCGCCGCCAGCTGCGCTTGATCCTGGCGACGGCACTGGGCATTTTCCTGCTGGCGATCATCATCGCCTTCTCCCTGCCGCCGACCTACACGGCCAGCGCGCTGGTCATGGTCGACCCCGCCACCAAGAACCTGCTTTCGGCCGCGACCGATCCCACCAGTTCCAGTAGCGACAATGCCCGCATCGACAGCGAAGTCGAAATCATCGCCTCCGACAATGTGCTGCGCCGCGTGGTCGATGCGCAAAACCTGACGCGCGCGCAGGACGCCAATCCCAGCACGCTTCGCCAGTTCACCGATGCCCTGCGCCTCACCCCTTCCATCGCCGCGTCTGAAGACATCCGCACCGCCCAAGCGCTGAACGACCTTCGCGCCGCCGTCACCGTCCACCGCCGCAATGCGACATTCCTCATCGATGTCGCCGTCCGCTCGCCGTCACCCGACGATGCTGCCCGCCTCGCCAACGCGATCACCACGGCCTATGTCGCCGCCCAGATCGAGGCCAAGGTCGATAGCGTCCTCGCCGGCGGCGAAACCATCAATGCCCGCGTCGCCCAGGCCCGCGCCGAACTCCAATCCACCGAGCGCGCCCTCGACAGTTTTGTCGACGACACCATCACCCGCATTGCCAACGAAGATGACGGCGGCACCATCGCTGCCCTCCGCATCCAGATCCGCCAGGTCCTCGCCAGCCGCACCGCCAACGAACAGGCGTCGGTAGCCGCCCAGTCGAGCCTCCAGACCAGCAACTTCGCCGCCGTCGCCGCCACCCTCCAGACCGCCACTCTCGCGGATATCGAACGCCGCCGCGCCGAAACCGCAGCAGCCCTCGCCAACGCAGACGACGCCAGCCCGGCCGCCACCGCGCTGCGCGGCACCCTCTCCCAGATCGAAACCGAATTCCGCACCGAAGCCACCACGCAAATCGACACGCTCAACGCCCTCGTCCGGCACGACAAAAGCATCGAAACCGCCCTGCTACAGCAGGTTCGGCAGGCCGCTCTCGCCAGCCCGCTCCCGGCCGATGTGCTGACCAATCTGTTCGACCTGCAACAAGGCGCCGAACTCGCCCGCGCCCAGTACCAAACCCTAGTGCAGCGCAGTCAGGAACTGTCTGCCCAAGCCGACCTGCAACTCGCCGACAGCCGCGTTGTCTCCGCCGCCACCGTCCCGATCACGCCCACTGCCCCCAACCGCCCGATCATCCTCATCATCGCCCTGATCGCCGCCATCGGCCTCGGTCTGGGCGTCGCCCTGCTCTACGACAGCTATGTCGGCGGCTTCACCAATGAGCAGCAGCTCAGCGGCGCCTTGCCAGTACAACGCGCGCTCGCTGTGCCCAGGCGTCCGATCGAAGACGATCAGCTCAGCGTCGCCGATTTCATGGTCCATTCCCAGCTGTCGTTGTTCGCAGAGTCCGTCCGCCGCCTGCGCGCAATGGTCGATCAGGTCCTGCGCGAACCGAGCCAAACCACCGCTCAGGGCAAGCTGATCATGGTCACATCCGCAACCGCCGAAGAGGGCAAATCTAGCCTCGCTCTCGCCCTCGCGCGCTCCTACGCCCTCTCCGGGCGCTCTACGCTCGTCGTTGACGGCGACCTGCGCAAACCAAGTCTCCATCATCAGCTCGGCCTCGAACCCAATCGCGGCCTCCTTGAATATCTGACCGTCGGCGCCAGCGGCCCCGCCCTCGCTGGCATCGTCGCCAAGGACACCCTCTCCGACGCCACTATTCTGCTCGGGGCGCGCCAAAGCGAGTTTCCCACTGATCAACTGCTCAGCGGCAAAACCTTCGCCGAACTGATCGCTCAGGCCCGCCAGAATTTCGAGATCATCATCCTCGACACGCCCCCGGCCGGCACCATCGCCGACGCGCTCTATGTCGCTCATCAGGCCGACCTCATCGCGTTCGTCGTAAAGTGGTCCAGAACCTCCCAGTCATCGGTACGCACAGCCCTCGCCGCACTGTTCGATGCGGGGGGGCGCAGCGTGCCCACCATCGCCATTCTCAACCAGCAGGAGCTCAATCAGGGATCGTACCGGGCCGCCTATGGCGAGCAAGACCAGACTACCGCGTAACGCCCGCAAACCGGGCGTATTTTAATCAAATGCAACCGACCCAACGTCGTTAACCACATATTAACAGCGCTCTTGGTCGGCCCACTACCAAGCCGATAAGTTCCCATCGAGCTGCCGCAGATTCTTCCGTGTCCGCGGCTGGAAAAGACACAAGTGACCGTAGAAAACTGGCACCCAAAGCTACCCTATGCGTCCGCCCCGGATGCACCGCAGACCTTGCACAGTGGCTTGCCGCTGTCCTGGGCCGGCGCCGCACCCTTGTCTTTGGAAAACCGTCGGTCCGCCCTGCTCGCTAAACGCGCCAGCGACATCCTGCTGTCGCTCCTCGGCATCATCGCGCTTGCGCCGCTCCTGATCCTCGTCGCCCTCGCCATCAAGCTCAGCAGCCGTGGCCCCGTCCTGTTCCGCCAGGCCCGTACCGGCGTCGGCGGCGGCACGTTTCACATCTATAAATTCCGCTCGATGTATGCCGACCGCAGCGACACCACCGGCATTCAGCACACCACCGCCGGCGATGACCGCGTCACCCCGATCGGCCGCCTGCTACGCCGCACCAGCATTGATGAGCTGCCGCAGCTGTTCAACGTCTTGCGTGGCGATATGGCCATGGTCGGCCCGCGCCCACACGTCCCCGGCATGCTGGTCAACGGCACGCCCTATGCTGAACTTGTGCCCTATTATGCCATGCGCACTGCCATGCCGCCCGGCGTCACCGGCTGGGCCCAAATCAATCGCTTGCGCGGCGAAGTCGCCTCCCGCGAACACGCTATTGCCCGCGTCGAGCACGACATTGCCTACATCCAGAACTACAGCGTCTGGCTCGATCTCAAATGCATCTGGCTAACCCTGCGCAATGAGTTCATCGGCGGCAACGCCGTCTAGCCGCGCCCCTTGCGACGAACTGCCGTCGCCCCGCCCCCTGCGCCAGTGCTGGCCCCCACCCCCTTCCCGTGTTAGGCAAGCGCCCATTCCTGTCTGGAGACCGGTCTTGACCACTCAAACCGCCGAGCGCATCTGCTTTGTGACCAATGGCACGCCGGATGCCGACACCGCCGCGGCCCGGCTGCGTGCGCGCTATGGCGATCACAATATTGACGATGCCGATGTCGTTGTCGCTTTGGGCGGCGATGGCCTCATGCTGCAAACCCTGCACCGGGTCATGCGCACCGGCGTTCCGGTCTATGGCATGAATTTCGGCTCGGTCGGCTTCATGATGAATGCCTTTTCCGAAGACGACCTGGTCGCCCGCCTCGGCGTCGTGCAGCGCACGCGCATCTATCCGCTCTCAATGCAGGTCAAGGACGAGTCCGGCAATATCCAGACCGCACTCGCGCTCAACGAAGTATCGCTGTTCCGCTCGACCTATCAGGCGGCCAAGATCCAGATCGTCGTCGATGGCGACGTGCGGCTTGAAGAGCTGGTCTGCGACGGCGTCCTACTTGCAACGCCCGCCGGCTCGACAGCCTATAACCTCTCGGCCCACGGCCCGATCCTGCCGATCGAAGCGCCACTGTTGGCGCTCACCCCAATTTCGCCGTTCCGCCCGCGCCGCTGGCGTGGCGCAATCCTGTCGAACCGCGCCGTGGTGCGCTTCATCACGCGTGAAATCGCCAAGCGCCCGGTCAGCGCCGTGGCCGACAATGTCGAATTCCAGAACGTGCAGGAAGTCACCGTCCGCGAAGATCGCACGCACGGCGTCACGCTGCTGTTTGATCCAGGCACCAGCCTTGAAGAACGCGTCCTCAGCGAGCAGTTCCGCTTTTAGGCGGCTGGCAGCGCCAGTCGCGCTTCTGGCACTGGCAGGGTCTTGCCCACCGCCACTTCGTCGGCAAACGCCGCCATCACGCCACGCGCCGCCTTGCGGGCCAGCAGAATATTCTGCTCGCTCAGATAGGCAAACGCATCTTCCAGATCATGCGGGATTTCCCCGCCATGCTCGGCGATCAGCTCTTCGGTCAGTGCCGTCACCACATAGTGCCGCGCCGCCGCATCATCGGCCAGATCGCTGGCCCGCGCATGCATCACCAGCCGCGCCAGAAGGTTGCGCACACCCTCGCTCATGCCGCATCGCGCCAGCAGCGCATTAAGCCCTGCCCGGCTGCCGCGCTCCAGCAGCGCAAAAACCTTGGCTTTGGGCGTCTGCGCCAGTTCGGCCAGGCAATCGGCAAAAAACATCACATGACCGGTGACAACAGCATGCAACAGCACGCGCGTATTGACCCGGTCGGTCACGATCAGGTCCGACACATAGTCCGCCCCGGCCCGCGCCGCTTCGCGCTCGCCAATCGCCGATAGCGCCGTGTCGCAGCTATCGCGCAGCAGGCGGCATAGCCGATCTTGGGCCAGCGCGCCCTTGACGATCCTCGCCCCGCGCAGCGCATCCGAAACCTTCTGCACCAGCAGCAACCGCGCCGCCGCCGGCAAGTCCTTGCGGCTCAACAGCGCCCCGCGCATCTCCGGCCGGTCGGCCAGCAACACCGTCAGTTCATTGAGCCGCGCCGCATCGAGCGAAATGTCATGTCGGCGCAAAATCCGCAGCGTCACCGCATCATGGCCACGCGCCAGAACGGCCCCGGCCAATCGCGCGCTGATCGTGGTGCGCTGCCCAACCGCAACCAACATGGACAGGTCCATGGCCGGTACCAGACCCATCAGGTCAGCCTCGATCAGTACTGGCGAATACTGCATCACCGCACGCGCGATCACGGCGCTATCGTGCAGCAATGCTAGCATAATCGGACGCGGCGCAGCCGTCGAATGCAGCAGGCCATAGGCGAGCGCCGCGCGCACCTTTACCGAGGGGTCGTCCAGAAATCCGATCAGCGCCGCGTAAAGCGCAGCCTGTTCATCAGCGGGTCCTGAGTGATTGAGATAAGCCAGCGCCATCAGATGGGCGGCATTGCCCCTCTTGTCGCTGTCAGGCGAACGGGACATCGAAACGAACTCTTGATACGCAACCATTCCGGACTCCGCAGATCGGCGGAGTTCAACCTAGGCCCGAAGATTTAAGGAACGGTTCACCATAACAAATTCGTGTCAGCCGATACTTGCCATCAGGAACGAAAACATCTGCGTGGCGCCAAACCACACGCTGGCAAGAATGGCCCAGCTGGCCAGTGCAGAGCCCAGGATCACCCAGCCGCGCGGCAGGCCGATAGCGGCAGCATTGGTGTTGGCGACGCTTGTCTGACGCATATCAGTCCCCCTGAAATCCCGTTCCGGCATGCTGTGATCAGCTCCGACACTAGAAAGACCAATTCGTTAACAGTTCATCCATTGGCCACTCCAGCATTTACGCAGAACTACGCAGTTCACTGGAGAATCGGCCAATTCAACTCAAATAGTTAACGCAATATTTCGCGCCACGACAACTAGCGTCCGTAAAGCTGCGTAAAGAACGCGCTCCCGGCCTCACCGCCCGTGTCGGCACCAACCGCCGGCAGCTCGTCGATTTCGTTCTTGAACAGCCCCGTAAACGACATATTGGCCGGCGAAAAGCGCGACGCCACCACTGGCGCAGCAGGCGCCGCTGGCTGGTTGGCCATCTGCTGGGTCGCGAACGGCGCATTCACCCCGCCGCCCTCATGCTTGGACACCAGCACGCGATAGACATCGCGGATCGTCCTCGGCTGGCCGTTGGAATAAAAGATCGCCTTGTTCGCCGCCGCCTGCCGGGGAAAGAGGTTTGCCGCGATCTGATCGGGATTGCTCAGCCCGGCGGTAAACATCCGCTCGGCGCCCTGCGCTCCCAGGAAATGGGCGATGTAAAGCTCACCCGCGCTCGGCTGCCGCCCGAACCGCGCCGACAGGTAGTCACCATTGGATTTGGTGAAAGCCGCCGCCAGGTCGGCCGCAATCTGCGGGTTCTCGCGCAGCTTGAGGATTTCCGCCTTAGTAGCAGGATCGCTTACATAATAGTCGCCCTGCGACGAGCGCTGGATTTTGCTGGCGATCTCGCCATAGCCCAGTCGCGGCCCCTCTTCCTTCATCACCTGCAACCAGGTGCCTTCCAGAAACTGGAACAGCCCCACCGCAGACGAGGTCTGTGCCTTGGCCTGCGGGTTAAGGCTGCTTTCGCGCATCGCCGTCTGCAGCAGATAGTCGAAGTCCACGCCATTCCGGTCGCCGGCGGCCGTCAGCACATAGGCCAGGCTCTGGGGAACGGAAATTGGCTGTACGCCCATAGCAAGGCTGGTCCTGCAGAATCGGTGTGCTGCTATAGAAGCCCATCAGTGGTTAACCCCTCGTTAACCATACTGACGTGCCCTACTCGCCCCAGTAGCTGACCACATCCTCAAGCGCCGGACGCGGCCGATCCTCGATCACCGCCGTGGGCGTACCAATATGGATAAAGCCCACAAACCGCTCGCCCTCGCGCGCCCCAAGCGCCGCCCCGGCTTCGGCATCCACCGAATACCACCGCGTCACCCACGACGCGCCAAAGCCCAGCGCAAACGCCGCGTGCTCGAGGTTGAACGCCACATTGCCCGCCGACAACAACTGCTCGAACTCGGGCACCTTGGGATGATCCTTGGGCGATGACAGCACACCAATGGTCAGCGGCGACGGCAGAAACCGACCCCGCTCGATATCAAGGCTCGCCTCGTCCAGCCCCGGATTGTTGCGCGCCGCGATCTCGGCCAGCCTTTCGCCCGCCGCCTGCCGCGCGTCGCCCTGGATGACGATCAACCGCCACGGCGTCAGTTTGCCATGGTCCGGCACGCGCGTGCCGATGGTCAGAATCTGCTTGAGTTCCTCGGCATTTGGCCCCGGCTCGCGCAGAAAGGCGGCCCCCACGGAACGACGGCTCAGCAGATAGTCACGAATGGCGGAATTGGCAGGCATGGCAAAGTCTCCGATTGCGCTCAGCTTTAGCGGCAAGACAGGTTTTGCGCTAGAAGGTGGGACAATTTGCTCCACTGCGCGCACTGACCTGTTTTCATCGGCGCACGACTGTGACACAGCTTTTCCCCAATCGTCGCCTAGGACGATGCCACCGATTCAGCCGTTCGCGGCACAAGGCCAGGGTAACCAGATGCGTTTGCGACCACTACTCGCCATTTTGCTTGTACTGGCTGCCGCCGTGCCGACCCTCCCCGTGGCCACCACGACCGTATTCGCGCAGGAAGCCTCTGGCGAAATGCCGCCCATGCCGCGCCCACGCCCCAATCCGGGCGATGAGCCCGCAACGCCGCCTCCCGCGCCCTCTGCCCCTGCCGCGTCCAATCCGGCCGCCGACGCGATCAGCGCGCTCACCTCCGCGCCGCAGCCCGTCGAACTCAGCGCCCGCATCACCGCCGATGGCGCCCCCATTCCCGATGGCCTCGTCTGGCGCGTGTTTGACACCAAGCCTGACGCCAGCGGCGAACTGGCGCTCGTCGCCAAGTCCGATCTCGGCGCGCCGACCGTCGAACTGCCGCCCGGCGAATATGTCGTGCACGTCGCCTATGGGCGCGCGCAGTCCAGCGACGCGCTCTCGGTCGTGCCCGGCGCCAATCAAAAAACCATCGTGCTCGAAGCCGGCGCCCTACGCCTCAATTCCGCTGTCACCGGCGACATTCCCATTCCGGCTAACCTGCTGAAATTCGACATCTACACGGCCGGCGAAGAAAACGACCGGGCCATGGTGGCCGAGGGCCTGTCGCCCAACGAGATCGTCACCCTCAATGCCGGCACCTACCACATCGTCTCTTATTTCGGCAGCATCAACGCCATCGTCCGCGCCGATCTGCGCGTCGAACCCGGCCAACTGACCGACGCCACGCTCTATCACCACGCCAGCCAGATATCGTTCAAGCTGGTGTCCGAAGAAGGCGGCGAGGCCATTGCCGACGTCGACTGGACCGTCAAAACCTCGGATGGCGCCACCGTCTTCACCGAACTCGGCGCCTTCCCGGCAACCGTTCTGGGCGAAGGCGAATATCTGGTGCTAGCAAAGCAGGGCACGCAGGTCTTCAACCGCGAGTTCCAGGTCCAGCCCGGGTCACCCCGCGAAATCGAAGTTTTGACCACGGTCTATTGATCGGCGAAACTGCCGCTCACCGACACAACACTGTCAAAGCTGCCGCGCGATAAAGCCGTCGAAACGGCCAGCGGTCAGCTCTGACAGCGCCTCACCTATGCTTTGGCTATTGCTGCCCCGCCGCCAATGTCACAAATTGCCCTCAATATGAAACGGGAGAAACTCCATGCCGCTCAGCCCCTCGACCCGGCAACGATTGGGTATTTTCGCCACCGCCTGCATGATCAGCGTTGCGCTCCCTTCCGGTCCCGCCTGGGCCCAGAAGATCAAAGATAAGGGCACGTCGCAGGTTGAACAGACCGCGCCAGCCGCTGCCCCCGAAACGTCGATCAATGTGGAAATCCCCGAAATCGACGCGATCGACTCCAATGTCGACGACGATACGTTGCGCGCCATTTTCAGCGGCAATGTCGTCGATAACGCCGACGCTCTGGCTGGCCTGACTGCCACCAGTATCACCATTCCCGAAATCACCGTCGAAGCCAGCAGCACGGTGAACGGCAAAACGAGTGGCGCGCTCATCACCCTTTCCGACATCGTCCTCGATAGTGTCGACAATGGCCTGGCCACCAGCATTTCTGTTGGCGAAATCTCCGTGAATGGCGGCGACGAAGGCACCGCGACCTTCGGCCTGCTCGAAGCCAGCAATTTTGACATCAACGCCATTCTCGGCATCTATGGTCTGGTCGACGCCCCGGCCTCTACCGAACTCAAGACCATCTATACCGACCTCAGTTTTGAGGGCGGCTCGCTGGAAAGCACCGAGATCTCCTGCAACATCGGCGCCATGGCGGCTGCAGAAGTCAAAGCGCGGCCGTTCAAATACTCGTTCGCCGAAATCATGAGCCTCGCCCAATCGCTGGAAGGCGCCGATGCACCGCCTCCCGAACTGATCGGCAAGATCATGCGCATGTATGCCGACATGTTCACCGCCATCGAAACCTCTCCAATGACCTTTGATGGCATTGACTGCTCAGGCGTCGATGACAGCGATCGCGCCATTGATTTCAGTATCGCCGGCATCACCATGGGCGCCATGACGCCCGGCATCTACCCATCCATTTCGATGGACGGCTTTGATGTCACCGTCGAAGACGACGGCGTCGTCCAGATTGGCAACTTCACCATGAAGGCGCTCGATTTCACCAGCGCCATCGCCACGGTGGAAGCCGCCCCCGAACTCATCGACGAAGCCTGGCTCGAAGCCAATGCCCGCTCTTTGATCCCCGCCTTTGGCGGCTTCTCCTTCTCGGATGTCGTTGTCGATGTTCCAGACGAGCAGAGCGATGGCGAACGCATCAAGGCCAGCGTCGGCGGCTTTGACCTCGGTCTGTCCAACTACTTCCAGGGCATCCCCACCGCCATTCTGGTCAATGCCAACAACATCGTCGTCGACCTGCCCACCGATAGCGGCGACGAACAGCTGCAAAAGCTCATCGATCTGGGCGTGACCAAGGTTGATGCCGGTTTCAAGATCGATCTAGCCTGGAATGAAGCCGAAGACCGCATCGCAATCAACGAGGTCTCGCTCACCGGCGCCGATCTCGCCCGTTTCGTGCTCAACGGCTCCCTGCTCAACGCCACCGAAGCGCTGTTCAGCCTCGACGAGAACGTCACCATGGCTGCTGCCATGCAGCTGGCGATCAACCACCTCAAGCTCGATATCAAGGATGAAGGTCTCACCGACCTGATCTTTGCCAGCATCGCCGCCGAACAGGGCACCGATGCTGCAACGCTCCGTCCGGTCTTTGCCGGTCTGGCCGAAGGCACCATCATCGGCGCCATGGCCGGTGCCGCCGAAGCCCAAAAGCTGGGCTCGGCCATCAACGCCTTCGTCAGCGGCAAGGCTGCACACCTGTCCATCGACCTCACCGCCAAGGACGGCGCTGGCGTCGGCTTCTTCGACTTCATGGCCGCCGAAACCGATCCAAAAACCCTGATCGACAAGGTCACCATCGAGGCAGTCGCCAAGTAACAATCTCAAGGGTCGCCGAAAGGCGGCCCTTTTTCTTGTGCCGTCTCGCTTGCCGCCACCCGCAGGCCAAATGCCAGCAGCTCCGCCGCAATCTCAGGCGTCCGCCCCTCGACATAGCAGCGCAATTCCGGCGCATTCCCCGACGCCCGAAAATGCACCACGTCGCCGGCCGCAGTAAAAATTTGCACGCCATCGACGGTTGAAATCCGGCCAATCCCATAAGCGCCAAACGACGCCCGGGCATAATCCCCGTTGGCCACCAGCCTCTCTAGAAACCTCGCACTGCGCTCGGCCGATACGTGCTGAAGCCGGTCCGCCAATGCCCATGGCAGCGCCAGCTCCGCCACCAGCTGAGCAACGCCGATCTTCCTCTCAGCCGCCATCCCCAGCACGCTCAAGATCGGCAATACCGCATCCCGGGTCGCCAATGCCGCCAATGGCCTGCCATGGGCAACGATCCCCTCGCCAACAAACGTCCCGCCATTGGCCTCGAACCCAACCACCGGCCCGGCCGCCGCCTCCATCGCCGCGATCACATAAGGCGAGCCAACCCGCGTCCGCACCACCTCGAACGCTCCGGCCTTCTCAATCCCCGAACTGGACGTCACCGGCGTCACCACCGTCCGCGCCCCCAGATACCACGCCGTCAACAGCCCCAGCACATCGCCGCGCACAAACTGCCCTTGCGCATCAACCAGCAGTGGCCGGTCCCCGTCCCCATCCGCCGAAACCAGCGCATCGAGCCCATGCTCCGCGACCCATGCGGGCACCGGCAGAAACACCGCATCCCCCACCGCCTCGGTATCAACCGCCACGAAGCGCTCGGCCCGCCCCAGCCGCATCACGGTCGCCCCGAAACACTCCAACACCCGCACCAGAACATCCCGCGCAACGCTCGAATGCTCAAACACCCCAACCCGCAGCCCAACAAGCGCGCCATCCGCGAGCAGCCCAGAATACCGAGAAAAATACCGCTCCATCGCGGCATGCCTCTCATCGACGACCGGCCCTAACGCATCGCCAATCACCGCATCGCGCAGAGCCGCAACAATGCCCGCCTCATCGGCCTTACTGATCTCTCCAGTCGGCAAATAGAACTTCAGCCCATTCCGATCCTCCGGAATATGGCTCCCCGTCACCATCACCGCCGCACAGCCCGCCGCCATCGCATGCAGCGCCAAAGCCGGCGTCGGAAGCGCCCCACAATCCACCGCAGCAAGCCCCGCCGCCTCAACGGCCGCCACGCAATCGCGCAGTATCCCCGGACTGGACTCCCGAAAATCCCGCCCGACAAACACCCGTCCACCGCCAAGCTGCCCAAGCACCTCACCATGCCGCAGGAACGCTGCCACATACGCCCGCGCCGCCTGCCCCTCCAACGCCACCGCCGACCCCCGAAGGCCCGAAGTCCCAAACCGGAGGCTGCTTGTATCAGGCACGGCGGTAGTAGCTCTTGAACCACTCAACGAACCGCTCGACCCCGGTCTCGATTGGCGTCACCGGCAAATCCCCGATCAGCGCATGCAGGAGCGCCGTATCGGTCTGCGTTGCCACCACATCGCCCGGCTGCATCGGCAACATATTGAGCACAGCCGTCTTGCCCAGCGCCTGTTCCACCAGTTCAATAAACCGCAGAAGCTCCGTCGGCCTGCCACCGGCAATATTGACCACCCGATATGGCGCCACCGCCGAAAGACTGTCATGCGCCACCGCCGAGCCGCTGAGCGGCGGCAGTTTGGTCAGCCGGACAATGGCCTCAACCAGATCATCGACATAGGTGAAGTCGCGCTGCATCTGCCCATGCCCGTAAACATCGATCGACTGCCCATCGAGGATCGCCGAGACGAATTTGAACAGCGCCATGTCCGGCCGTCCCCACGGGCCATAGACCGTAAAAAACCGCAAACAGGTCGACGGAATGCCAAACAGATGGGCATAGGAATGCACCATCGCCTCGCCCGCCTTCTTGGTCGCCGCATAGAGCGAAAGCTGAGTGTCCGTCCGATCATTCTCGGCAAATGGCAGGTCGGTATTGCCGCCATAGACCGAACTGGACGAGCCAAACACAAAGTGCTGCGGGGGCGCGATCCGCAGGGCCTCGATCAGATTGGCGGTTCCCACCAGGTTCGATTGAACATAGCTCTGAGGATGCTCAAGACCGTACCGAACCCCCGCCTGCGCCGCGAGATGCACCACAACATCTGCCGCACTGGCCGACAGGCTGTCGCTCAACAACTCAGCGTTTTCCAGCATGCCTTCGACAGCGCTGAAGCCATCTTCGCCAGCCAGAACCGCCAGACGCGCCCGTTTGAGCGAAGGCTCGTAATAGTCGGTCACCCCATCAAAGCCGACAACGCTATGTCCCTCGGATAAAAGCCGGCGCGCCAGATGAAAACCGATAAACCCGGCAGTCCCGGTAACAAAAAACCTCACAAGGCCCTCAATTCGCGCTTAGGCAACGGCGCAACTGAACGACGTCGGTCACTGCCCGTCAATAGGATTGCGGCGCATGTTTTTGACGTCCGACCGGATCGACTTGCCATCCAGTCGCCGCCGCTTAGAGGCCAGTGTCGGCCGCGTCGCGACCCGCGGCTTGGGCACATGCGAGCCTGCCACCAGCAATTCCACCAGCCGCGCCTGCGCATCCGTCCGGTTCATTGGCTGGTCACGGTGTGAATTGGCGGTGATGACAATGATGCCGTCTTTGGTCAGCCGCTTGCCCGCCAACACGGCGACGCGGCGTTTCATCGGCTCGGGAATATTGGGCGAATTGGTCAGGTCAAACCGCAGCTGCACCGCGCTCGACACCTTATTGACGTTCTGCCCGCCCGGCCCCGACGCGCGCACAAACGTCTCCTCGATCTCGGCTGGATCGATGGAAATGGTGCGGGTGATAGGGATCAGGTCTGGCATGGTCGTTTCGGGCGCTAGAGTGCGTTTATGGCCCGCCCAGGCGAGTCAGGTAGCGCGGTTTTCGAGAACCGGAGCGCAGCGTACATTGAGTACGTGAGCACCGGAAGCGCAGAAAACCACGCTAGATGGCCGCCTCGGCGGGCCAGAAACGTGCTCTAGTTCCTGTAACGCCCAGCAAAGATGATCTCACCCTCATGGATCGTCAGCCCCTTGATGGTCGCCCGGTACTTCCCAGGCAGCCCCTCGGCCTCGATCACCCAGCCCTTCTTGAGCATACCGGCGAAAACCTTTTCGCCGATATCCTTGAAATCATCGGGGCCAAGCGCGTTTTCTTCACCGAGGTGAGTAAGCGCCTTGATCTCGCGGTTGGACGGACGTTGCGGCACGATCAGGCAGCCTTTGCCTTGAGGTCCGGCGCGGTCGCGTCGGCCATCAGGGACACCAGCGCGTCCATGAACGGCTCGACCTTCTGACCTTCGGTCCCCAGACGACGCACCGAAACGGTGCCCTCCTCGGCCTCGCGACGACCCACCACAAACATCAGTGGCACCTTGCCGACCGAGTGCTCACGCACCTTGTAGTTGATCTTTTCGTTGCGCACGTCGAGTTCGACCCGGATCCCCGCCGCCTTGAGCTGGTTCACCAGCTTGACCGCATAATCATCCGCCTCGGACACGATGGTCGCGACGACAACCTGCGTCGGCGCCAGCCACATCGGCATCTTGCCGGCATAGTTCTCGATCATCATGCCGATGAACCGCTCGAGCGACCCAAGGATCGCGCGGTGCAGCATCACGGCATACTGGCGCGAACCGTCTTCGGCGATGTAGGTCGCGTCAAGCCGCTCGGGCAGCACATAATCAAGCTGCAGCGTCCCCACCTGCCACGAACGCCCGATAGCGTCCTTGAGGTGGAATTCCAGCTTGGGTGCATAGAACGCGCCCTCGCCTTCCGCGATTTCGAAGTCATAGCCAGTCGCGCGCAGGGCATCGCCCAACGCCTTTTCGGCTGCGTCCCAACGCTCGATCGTGCCGCCATACTTTTCCGGCCGCGTCGCCAGCTTGATGACGACATTCTCGAAGCCCATATGGCCATAGACCGAATAGAGCAGATGCACGAAATGCTCGGTTTCGGCCTGGATCTGGTCTTCGCGGCAGAAAATATGCGCGTCGTCCTGGGTCATCTGGCGCACGCGCATCAGCCCGTGCAAAGCACCATGCGCCTCGTTGCGGTGACAGCAGCCGAACTCGGCCATACGCAGCGGCAGGTCGCGATAGCTCTTGATGCCTTGATTGAAAATCTGCACGTGTGCCGGGCAGTTCATCGGCTTGAGCGCCATCAGGTCGCCCTTGCCGCTCAGCACTGGGCCTTCTTCTTCCGTGCCCGGCACTTCGTCAGGCACCACAAACATGTTTTCGCGATACTTGCCCCAGTGGCCCGACTGCTCCCAGAATTTGGAGCTCATCAGCTGTGGCGTTTTGACTTCCACATAGCCCGACGAGTTCAGACGGCGGCGGATATACGCCTCCATCTGATTGTACAGCACATAGCCCTTGGGATGCCAGAACACCGACCCCTGCGCTTCCGGCTGGAAGTGATAGAGGTCCATTTCCTGGCCGATCTTGCGGTGATCGCGCTTTTCGGCCTCTTCCACCATGTGGAGATAGGCTTCCAGCTCTTCCTTGGTCGCAAACGCCGTGCCGTAAATGCGGCTCAGCACCGGGTTATTGCTGTCGCCACGCCAATAGGCGCCGGCCACCTTGGTTAGCTTGAAGGCTAGCCCAACGTCCTTGACCGAACGCATATGCGGGCCACGGCAGAGGTCGATCCACTGACCCTGCTTGTACATCTTGAGCGACTGGTCAGCCGGAATGGCGTCGACAAGCTCGACCTTGAAGTTCTCGCCACGCGCATCGAAAAACGCCTTGGCCTGATCGCGCGTCCAGATTTCCTTGGTGAACGCAGCGCCCCGGTCGATGATCTCGGCCATCTTCTTTTCGATGGCCGGGAAATCCTCTTCCGAGAACGGCTCGTCACGCTTGAAGTCGTAATAAAAGCCGTTCTCGATCACGGGACCGATCGTCACCTGCGTCGTCGGCCACAGCTCCTGCACCGCTTCTGCCAGCACGTGCGCAGCATCGTGCCGGATCAGCTCCAGCACATCCTTGGAGCCGCTATCGCGCGTCACAAATTCAATGCGGCCATCGGCTTCCAGCGGATCACTCAGATCGCTGAGCACGCCGTTCCAGCGCATGGCCACAGTCTTCTTGGCGAGGCTCTTGGAGATGCCCTCGACGACGGTGGTCCCGGTGGTGCCACGCGGAAAATCGCGAGCTGCACCGTCGGGGAACGTCACCTTGATCGTCATAATAGGTCTCCAGAAATAGGATTGATGTAGCAGAAATTGCTACAAGGCGGCCTGTCTAGCACGGTTTTTGCGCCATGCCAGCCCGTTGCGCGTCTCCCAATCGACACTTGCAAGCCCTGCGGGCATAGTTAGGTCACGCAAATACTGCGGCAAGGGGGGCCTCCGCATGCGCGCCGACACATTACGTCTGCCAATTGCCATTGTCGTCACGCTGATCTGGGTCGGCATCACCGTGTTCTGGGACGCCTGGCTCCCGCAAATCGGTCCTGCCCATCACCCCATCGCCGATGAAGTGACCAACAATATCTCACCCAACCTGCTGGTTGCCTCGCTGTTCATCGCTGCCTGTGTCATCGCGTTTCGCTGGTCCGATGTCGCCTTCAAATGGCCCGAACGTCCAAGCGAGCTTCGGCTGCTCTGGCTGCCGCTGCTCTATGTTCTCGCCTTCTTCAGCTTCACATCGGTCAGCGGCTTACCCGAACCGCACGTTATCGCCTTCCTCGCCATCAACACGGTGCTTGTTGGCTTTTCCGAGGAAATGGCTTTTCGCGGCGTGCTGTTCCGGGGCCTGCTCACACGCCTGCCGATCTGGCCGGCCATCATTGTGACGACGCTGCTATTTGGCGCGGTCCACTCGTTCAATGCGCTGACCACCGGCGATCTACCTGCCGCCATCGCCCAGTCGGTTACCGCCGCCATCAGCGGCCTGCTGTTTCTCGCCATCGTGCTGCGGACCGGCTCAATCCTCCCGGCGATGCTCATCCACGCGCTGTGGGATTTTTCCAATCTGCTGGGCACAGCCAATCTCGTCACCACCGCAGACCATGCCCCGGTTGATCCGAGACTGCTGCTCGTGCCCGTGCTGGTCCAGCTACCGACACTGATCTATGCGCTGTATCTGCTGCGACACGTCGGACGCCCGATCACACCCGACCCTGTGGCCGCATAAAGCCGCCCTACTTCCACCGCCCATAGGTCCACGGCACATACCATCGCGCTGCGGAGGGCACCGCTTCCGGCACCGGATCATAGCCATGCGTGCCGCCGGGACGGCAGCGCACAAACCGCGCCAGTCCCATCCAGCCACCCGGCCAGAAGCCATATTGCCAGATCGCGTCGCGGGTATATTCCGAGCAGCTTGGCAGATGTCGGCAGGTCCGCCCCATGAACATCGACAGCGTATAGCGGTAGATGGTGATCAGCAGCACAGCCGCAAATTTGAACGGCAGGTCCACCACCTGCCAGAATATCGCAATGACTCGATCCATTAGCCGACCGCCGCAACCGATTCTGTGGATTCGATTTTTTCCAGCGCTTCAACCACCGCATCAAACACCAGCAGCGTCGACATATGCCGCGCCCGATAGTCGCGCACTGGTTCCAAATAACGCAGATCGCTCCACTTGCCGGTAGGCGGCTGCCCATCCTGTTTCAGCATCGCGTGCATCTGATCGCGCAGCAGCCGGAACTCCCCAGTCGGCGTCCCGACGATCTCGCGCGCCACCACAGCCGCCGAGGTCTGGCCCAGTGCACAGGCCGAAACCTCGTGGCCATATTCAACGATCACGCCATCGCGCACCACCACATCGACTTCGACCACCGAACCACACACCCGGCTCACCTTGCGGGCGCTGGCATCGGGGTGCGGCAAACGGCCCGGCTGCAGGGCGTTGCCTGCCAGGTCAAGGATCTTCTGGGAATAGAGATCGCTTAGTTCCATCAAACCAACAATTCTGTTTCTTGTCGCCTCGCGCGCTGCGCCTTATATAGGGCGTTCTGGACGGACTGTCAGGGTAAACACCCGCCGACTGGTCCAAAATCGCCGGTGCCGCGTATCAGTGGCTCGCGCAAAGGAGCCGATCGAAATGGATGCCCGCACCAAGCCCGTCGGGACTGCCTTTCCCCCGTCCACCACGCCAGCTGTCCGCCCAACCCAGGAAGAAGCGGAAGCCGCCGTGCGCACGCTGCTCGCCTGGGCCGGCGATGATCCGACCCGCGAGGGCCTGATCGAAACGCCCGGCCGCGTTGCCCGCGCCTATGGCGAGTTCTTCGCCGGCTACGGCCAGGACGCCAAGACAGTCCTCTCAAAGACCTTCCGCGAAGTCGGCGGCTATGACGATATCGTGCTGGTGCGCGATATTCCGTTCAGCTCCCATTGCGAACACCACATGGTCCCATTCGTCGGCAAGGCACATATCGCTTACCTGCCGCATGATGGCGTGGTCGGCCTGTCCAAGCTGGCGCGTCTCGTGGAAGTTTTCGCCAAGCGCCTGCAGACCCAGGAAAACCTGACCGCACAGATCATCGACGCCATCAACGAACACCTCGGCCCGCGCGGCGCGGCGGTCATGATGGAAGCCGAACATATGTGCATGTCGATGCGCGGCGTGCGCGCCCACGGCGCCTCCACCATCACGCATCGCTTCACCGGCGTCTTCGCCGAAGACCGCACCGAACAAGACCGCTTCTTCGCGATGATCAAGCGCTAACGCATGATCCTGCCAAATCCACAGCGCGGATTCCTCCTCCTATCAGGGGGACTTCAAGCCGGCCGGAGGCAAAATCACGCCAGTGGCGTGATTTTAGGTGCGAAGGCCATGAGGGCTATGCCCGAATGGCGGTGGTCGGTATCCTCTGAACAACTCACCTTCGCCGCCCAAGGCCATCATGACCATCGCCTTCACCGACCCAGCGCCCCTCCCCCATGCCGAGCTTGAGGAAGGCACCGCCTTCGCCCCACGCTTCGACGCGTCTGGGCTCGTGACCGTCGTCACCATCGAAGCCGGCACCAACGATGTCTTGATGCTCGCGCATATGAACGCCGAAGCCCTCTCGCTTACGCTTGAGACAGGCATCGCGCACTACTGGTCCCGCTCGCGCGCCAAACTCTGGAAAAAGGGCGAAACCTCCGGCGAGCTGCAGGAAGTGGTCGAACTCCGCACCGATTGCGATCAGGACGCCATCGTCATGACCGTCCACCAAACCGGCCGCGGCGCCGCCTGCCACACCGGCCGAAAGAGCTGCTTCTACCGCCGCGCGGTAGTCGCCGGCAGCGCCGTCACCCTGCAAGACACCGGCCTTCCAAAGCTGTTTGATCCTAAGGATGTGTACTGAGGCAGGCCCAAAGCTGGCCCCTAATGCCCCCACGCCCACCACCTCGTCCCTCGGACTTGATCCGAGGGCCACTCCCGACGCTGCATGAGCTCTGAATGGTCCTCGGATCAAGTCCGAGGACAGCGCAGCGTTTTCGGCAGCGGCCGATGCCCTGAGACCGCATGGTGAGCCCGTCGAACCACGAGGTCGGGCATCCCAATCCCGCCAAGCCCTCGTGGTTCGACAAGCTCAGGATGAGGGCTACTGCGAAACCGCCCCTCAGCTCTTCCGCTCGAACAGCCCCACCATCAAAATCCCGGCAAAAAACCCGCCCAGATGCGCCTGCCAAGCCACCGACAGCTGCTCGCCTGTCAGCAGCGGCACCAGTGGCACGGCGGCATTGAGCACCACCCAGATCAGTACGAAAAACCGCGCCCGGTTATCCCGCATCAGATCGCCAAACGACGCCAGCCGCCGCCCCAGCACGACTCGCTCGCCCGTTTCAGGATGCTGCGCCACGATCACCGGCTGGAAAATGAACCGCACCGCCGCCCCGGTCAGCCCGGAAATACCCCCCGAGGCCCCGATCAGATACGACCCGCTATAGAGCGTCGTCGCCGCAAACAGCGCCGCCCCTGCCGCTGCCGAAACGAAAAAGATCGCCAGCATCGGCCCTGCCCCATAGCGGCGCGCCACCGGCGTCGCGAAAATCGCAAACCACGCCGTATTAACGATCAGATGCTCCCACCCGCCATGCAGCAGCGCGTGGCTGAACGGCGTCCAGATCAGCGGCACCGCCAGCGACAGATCGCTGCTCGCCGCAATGATCCGCAGCGGCTGGAACGCAAACCAGAAGATCAGTTCCAGATAGCCCTGCTGGTTAAGCACCAGGGTTGACGCAAGGTGAACAGCGATGAAAACCCCGACGACCGCCGTAACCGACCCCGGCAGCAGGAAAACCGGCTCGCGCGCGGGCGTGGCTGAAGTTTCGGGCGGCTGACCTTGTTCACTCATCACTTAGCTCCGACTCGCTGGCGCCCTGCGCCTTCCGCTCTTCTTTTCCACATTGCGACGGCCGCGTTAACCTTAACTCTTCTTTAAGAGCGCTTTTGGCGCGCGGGTTTCCTAATATCGGCCCGTGGTGGTGGCGTTCCAAGCGCGAGCGCCTGCCAATGGGTTTGCGGATCGGATATCATGCAGAAGACGAGCACCAAGACGCTCTATGAATACTGGAATGCCATTCGTGGTGCGCGCAGCGCGCCCGACCGCAAAGATATCGATCCGACTCGTATTCGCGAAGCCCTCGCCAACACTTTCATTCTCGAACTCGACGAGAGCGAAAAGTTCTCGTTCCGCCTCGCCGGTTCGCACCTCTGCACCAGCTATTGCCGCGAACTGAAGGGCCGCTCCTTCTCTGCGCTCTGGCATGAGCGCGATACCGACGCGATGGAAACCCTGCTCCGCGCCGTCACCGAAGATCACGCCGTCGCATTGGTCACCTTCCAGGGCACCACCGCGCTGCACACCAAGGTGACCTTCGAAACCATCCTGATGCCGCTGCGTCACAACGGCTCGACCCACACCCGCCTGCTCGGCGCCATGACCGCGCTCGACGAGCCCTATTGGCTCGGCGTGCAGCCCATCATGGAACAGCGCATCACCGGCCTGCGCCTGATCTGGCCAGACGATGTCTCGTTTGAAGACTCCGCCCGCGAAGTCGAAACCAAGGTCGTCAACGACTTCGGTTACGCCAATGCCGGCGCCCCTTCGGCCATGCCTGCTGTTGTCTATGGTCGCAGCGCGCGCCGTTATGCCCATCTCGCTGTAATTGATGGTGGACGTCAGTAAGTATTTCTCACTGAAAAGGCAGCAATTTCTGCTGTCTTTGCCTCCGCAGATCTACCAAGGCCAACACTTTCCGTTAACCAAGACCGTATAGCCTGCTGTTGAAAAACATCGGCTCAAAGCGGTGCGGCGAATGCTCAGCGACGATCTCCCCTCCCCCCAATTCATCGCCCCCGCACGCACGCGCGCCGAATCCACCAAATTTCAGCGCGTCAAAGTCTCGGTCCTCGGCCGCTATATGCTGGCCGACCGCCGCGAATTTCCCTGCCAAATTCTTGAAATGTCGCCCGGCGATGCTGTCATCATCGCGCCCGTTCCCGGCATTCCCGGCGAGCGCATCGTCGCCTATGTCGATCACATCGGCCGCATCGAGGGCACCATCCAGTCCCAGATCGATGGCGGCTTCGTCATGGATATCGCCGCTTCGCCGCGCAAGCGCGACAAGATGGCGGCCCAGCTGACCTGGCTGTCCAACAAAGACATTCTCAATCTGCCCGAAGATCGTCGCCACGAACGCGTCGTGCCCGACATTCGCCACTCCACCGTCGTGCTCGACGATGGCCGCCGCTACAATTGCAAGATCATCGACATCTCGCTATCGGGCGCCGGCATCGAACTCGATGTGCGTCCTGCCATGGGTACCCCGGTTACCCTGGGCCGTATGCGCGCCCGCGTCGTCCGCCATTTCCAGAACGGTGTTGCCGTCGAGTTTGCCTCGGCGCAGGAAATGATGTCGGTCATCCAGCAAAATCTGCGGATGAACTGACCACCAAACGCCGCCCTCCAAAGATCATGCGCGCCCCGATCCAGTATCCGGGCGCCATTTTTTTGCCGTTCTCCTGCCGCCACATCGCAAACGGCGGGGCGCAAGCGCCATTCGGACTCCGATCCTGAGCCGCACCAACCAAGCCCTTGAAGTGCATGGTTAATCGCCCCTGAATCCAATCGATAAAACACGCATAAAAACTGCGTAATAGTTTTCGGATCGCCGAAATCCGGGCCCCTTAGCGTGGTCTCCATCAGGGAGATCATTCATATGGCATCGAACAAAAAGGGACTGCTGACCGCGTTGATGGGTGCACTGCTCGCACTCGCCGCTTCGCTGGCCCCCGTCCAGGCTTTGGATCTGACCAACGTCGCTTTCATTCAGACCTCCAAGGGCCCAACCAGCATTCCAGTTGGCCACGCTGAGTTCTGCAAGTCCCGCGCCGATGAATGCCGCCCTCACTCCAATCCCGTCAGCGCCGTCTCGCTGGACGAGCGCCTGTGGCAGGAACTGATCAACGTCAACGCCTACAACAACCAGGCCATCGTCCCTGTCTCGGACATGGACCTCTATGGCGTTGAAGAATTCTGGACCTACCCGAACGGCTATGGCGATTGTGAAGACTACGCGCTGGCCAAGCGCCGCGACCTGATCAATGCCGGCTGGCCAGCCAGCACCCTGCTGATGACTGTGGTCAAGCAGACCAATGGCGAAGGCCATGCCGTGCTGGTCGTGCGCACCGATCGTGGCGATCTCGTTCTCGACAATCAGGTTGGCTCGATCGAGCTGTGGAGCAACACGCCCTACAAGTTCATCAAGCGCCAGTCGCAGGCCGATGCCGGCAAGTGGGTCGATATGTTTGATGATCGTGACATCGTCACCATCACCGCCGCCATCAAGTAACGCTTAAAAAGTTTCCGGACCTCGCCCAAAGCCTAACCCTGATAGAGGTCTGAAGAATGAGGCCAGCTTCGCGAAAACGAAGCTGGCCTCATTGTATTGGCGCATGAGCACTGCCGGGTGACGTCCGGCAGCAAGCGCGCCTAAAACCGAATAGCGACGTACATGCCCATAAAGAGCAGGCCGGTAATGAAGGCCCAGCCAAAGGCGACCACGGCCGACACGAGCGCCGACGTCATCGACATCGTGCCGCCCTCTTCATGCCGCCAGCCCATCTGCAGCATGATGTAGGGCCCGCACACAAAGCTCATCAGCACATTGCCCATGGCCGACACGTAGCTCTTGCCGTCATAGCGCAGCATGGCCTGTTGCTTGGCGAAACCCTGGTACAAATGCGTCCCCGCACCCGCGATACACAGACCAACGCCAATCAGGAACGCGGCAAGCATAAGTTCTGTCGACATGCCGGTATGTCCCCGTAGCCGTTCGTGACGCATTTAACGTCACTGTTAACCCTTCATTAAGCATATTGACCCCCAGTTGAAGTGTCACGCCCTCTCGCCAAAAATGGTTAACGCTGGTCATGAGTTCTCAATCGGCGCCCGCTGAGCGCAGTTCTGGCGGCTCATCGCTGGCCTTCAACATGGCCGGCATCGCGGTGATGGTGCTGCTGCTCGCGGTCGGCGCCGCCTATCTGGTGGACGAAATGGGCGCGGTCGGCGAACACCGGGTTCCCCGCCTCAATGACGGCGATCCGATCATCCAGACTATTTCGGGCACCGAGCTATCCATCCCCACCAGCTGGTTCCGCTACGGCGAACAGATCAAGGATGGCTTTACCAATCAGATCGACCTGCGCGTCATGTTCGGCGACGCCGATGCCGCCCGCCCTATCGACATAACGCTCCTGCCCCGCAGCCGCGCCCGTGCCAGCGCCAGCCTGCTCGACGCCGTCTATCTGCACCAGTTCGGCGACCAGACGCTGAGCGGCGTCCCCGGCCTCGTCGGCAAGCCAATGTTCGGCAATTCGGGCTTTGCCAACGAAAGCGTCTGGTACGACGCTCTCTCGCCCAACCCCTTCGTCGCCAAATGCCTCGCCCCCGTCACCCCCGACGGCGCCTCTCAATGCGTCCGCACGGTGTACCTCCCCAGCGGCATCGCCGCCGTCTACACCTTCGACGCATCCCTGCTGCAATCCTGGCGCGCCTTCGACACCCAGGCCCAAAAATGGCTAACCCCCATCGGCGCGTGGTGAGCCGGTAAGACATCGATAGGTGGTCACCCACTAAGCGGATTCCTCCCCCTATCAGGGGGACTTCGATCCGGCCGAAGGCAAAATCACGCCAGTGGCGTGATTTTAGGTGAGAAGGCCATGAGACCTATGGTCGAATGGCAGCTGGGGGTATCCCGTAGAAAAACCCTAAAAAATCCCCCAAAAACAAAAATCCCCGCTCGCGCGGGGACCAATGCATCATCTCAATCAACTCAGCCTTAGCTGACTTCATCCAGATCGATATCGAGGATCGACATGTTGAAGATGTAGGACTTGTCGCCGTCTTCGTCGTCGGCGTGGATCAGGCCGATCGATTCATCGCCGATGAACACTTCGACCGAGTCATTGAGCTTTGGGCGCGGACGCACGTCGATATTGGTGTTGTTGAATTTCATCTGCAGGAACTTCTGCAGCTTGATGATCTCGGGATGGTTCACGGGGTCTGTCCTGCTGATTTGCGTTGAGGCGGCAATCTAGTCACCCTTTCAACGCACACAACCCCTCAAGCGTGGCATTTTAGCGGTGACAACCTGAGCAGTCGGCTTGCGCGGCAGTCGCCGCATCAAGCCGGAAGTGACCAGCCCAAATCGACGGGACTAGCCGTTGAGGTCGTGCACCAGCACAACCTGATCCATCACCAGCGCCGGCTGTGCACAGCCCGCTTCGCCGATCACCTTGGCCGGAACACCGGCAACCGTCACGCGCGGCGGCACTTCCTTGAGCACAACCGAACCGGCGCCAATGCGCGAGCAATCGCCGATCTGGATATTGCCCAAAACGGTCGCCCCTGCCCCAATCAGCACGCCATTGCCGATCTTGGGATGGCGATCCTGATCCGACTTGCCAGTGCCGCCCAGCGTCACATTCTGCAGCATGGAAACATTGTCGCCCACCACTGCCGTTTCGCCGATCACGAGACCCGTGCCATGGTCGAGCATGATGCCCTTGCCCATCCGCACGGCGGGATTGATATCCACCTGGAACACCTGGCTGGCCCGGCTCTGGAGATAGAGCGCAAAATCACGGCGCCCGGCCACAAACATGGCATGAGCAAAGCGGTGCGTCTGAATGGCCTGATAGCCCTTGAAATACAGCAGCGGCTCGATGGCGCGATGGCACGCCGGATCGCGCTCCATCGTTGCCGCCAGATCGACGCGCGCGCTCTCGGCAATACCGGGCGAATCCGTCAGCGTCTCGGCAAAAGCCTGACGGATCAAATCAGCCGACACGTCGTCATGATCGAGCCGTGCAGCCAGTCGATGCGCCAGCGCCTGCTCGAACGAGTCGTGGTTGAGAATCGAAGACATCGCCATATTGGCCAGCGAAGGCTCGCTCGCCACGATCTGTCGCGCACCGGCACGCACAGCTTCCCAAACCGGATCAACCGATTTGATATTTGCTGTCTTGTTGGCGCTGCTGGACATTGGCGCGTCTCCACTTCATCGAGAGTCAACGATATAAGCTATTTGATGCCCCAAAACAAAGCCCACACGGGCAAATTGGTTCACGTTTAGCTGTCGACGGCGAACGTCCTGCCTAAAAACGCCAGCGCTGCGGTCTTGAACGCCTTGTCGCCGGTCGCCCGCATGTGATCGCGCTTGGGAATAGTGAACGCCTCGCCCTGCGGCAGCATCTCGGCCAAAGGCTCCGGCGCCCCGGCCATCACATCCGCCTCACCCACTGCCACCAGCACCGGCACATTGATCCGCCGCACATCGGCCCGCGCCATCGGCTGGCGCGAAGTTTCCATGCAGGCGGCCAGCGCCTCGCGGTCGGCCCCGGTATGCTCGGCAAAAATCCGGAACTGCCGCGCCGTCGGATGCGTCAGACCATCCAGCGATGGCGCCAGCAGTCCCGAGATGATGTCATTACCGTCGCTCAGCCCATTGATCAGGTTCATGCCCATGCCGCCGAAGATGGCGCAGGCGACCCGCTCCTCGTGCTCAAACGCCATGAAGGCAGCGATCCGCGCGCCCATTGAATAGCCCAGCACTGCCGCCCGCTCGATTCCAAGATGGTCGAGCAGCGCCACGGCGTCCTGTGCCATGTCGCGCGGATAGTATTGTTCCGGATCGTACGGTTTGTCGGAAGCGCCATGCCCGCGATTGTCGAGCGTGATGGCGCGATAGCCGGCGGTGGTCAGCGTTTCCACCCAGCCGGTATCGATCCAGTTGACCTTGCCGCTCGATGCAAAACCATGGATGCACAATACCGGCGGACCGTCGCCAGCGGATTCGTAGGCCAGGGTCAAACCGTCGGATTCAAATTTGGGCAAGTCACGCGTCCTGATCTCAATGCTAGCAATGTGCTAACGAATTCGGGCAATCTGCTAAGGCAAAATCGAAAGGGGCTGAACCCTTTCCTTCAATCCGTGCTTGGCATATGGTCCGGCCAAATCAAACAGGTTTATCGCCATGGCACACGGCACTACGCCCCACTTTCACAATACCGAAGGCCTTCGTCAAATCGAGGTCGGCTCCAAGGAATTCCAGTGCATCGGCGCTTTGCCTCCGTTTGATCACCCCCACGTCTATCTCGACATGGGCAAGGATAACGAGATCGTTTGTCCTTATTGTTCAACGCACTACGTGTTTAATTCGCGTCTTGCGCCCGGCGCGTCCAATCCGCCTTCCGCCATTTACCACGACGCTGCCGCCTGAGCGCGATCATGCCCGGCACGGGCCGTAGTTTCTATATCGCTGGCGCGGGAATAGCGGGGCTGACTCTAGCCCTCGCCTTGGCAAAATTCGGCGCCACGGTCACCGTTCTCGAGCGCAGTCTGGCCATCTCCGAATTCGGCGCCGGCCTCCAGATCAGCCCCAATGCGCGGCGCATTCTCAACCGCCTCGGGCTCGATGAAGCGATCACGGCGACCAGCCTCGAACCCGCCGGCATCGACATTTATCCCCATCGCCGCGCCACCCCACTGGTGACGCTTGAACTAGGCGCGATCATGCGGGAAAAGTTCGGCGCACCCTATGCGGTGATGCACCGCGCCGACCTCGCCGAGGCGCTTTATCTTGCCTGCCGCCGCTTTGGAAATATCGACATTCGCTTCGGCGTCAGCGTCCAGCACGCCGAAACCAGCGAGCAAGGCGTCACCCTCAATATCAACGAGGCTTCCGCCAAAACTCGCATTGCACGGGGCTTGGCACTAATCGGCGCCGATGGCGTCTACTCCCGCACCCGCACCAGCTTCCTCGACGGCCCCGCTGCCGCCTATGGCGGCCGAGTCGCCTGGCGCACACTGCTGCCGTTTGATTCTGTCTCCGGCCAGATCGCCCTCGATCGCGTCTCGGTGCTGTTCGGGCCGGGCTATCACATGGTGTGTTATCCCCTGCCGCATCGCCGTCAGGTCAACGTCGCCCTCTTCGCTCAAGTGGCCCAGACCCACGGCGATCTCGGCACCCACCCGATCCTGCGCAAGCCACGCCGCCCCAGCCCCGGCATCGACGCAATCCTGGCCGCCGCAGGCGAAAGCTGGACCCACTGGCCGCTTTACACCGTCGAGACGCCAGTCTGGCACCAGGGCAATGTCGGACTCATCGGCGATGCCGCGCACGCCATGGTGCCGTTCCAGGCGCAGGGCGCCGCCATGGGCATCGAGGACGCGGCAGTGCTCGCGCCGCTGCTGATTTCCGAGAACAGCGCCGCCCAAGCCTTTGAAAATTACCAACAGATTCGCCAGCAGCGCGTCGCCAGGGTCGCCAAGACCTCAGCGATGAATGGTCGCATTTTCCATATGGCATGGCCGCTCAGCGTCGCCCGCAACAGCGTCATCGCCCTGCAAGGCAGCCGCGGCCATCTGCGGCGGCTGGACTGGCTTTATGCCCACGATACCCAACCGGTGTATGCTCCGCCCGGGATAAATAATTGAGGGCAAGGTGCATCGGGTTTGGAACCCACAAGCATGCTTCGGTCTTGCGTTGACAGTCTGGCCTGTGTCAACTGCGCGACAACACCGAGCGCGCGGCGAATTCAAGAAAGTTAGCACTCAAGCATGCAAGCAGCGACTCGCTCACGCCTGACCCTCACCTGTATTCTGGTGACGATCCTGCTGGATATGATCGGTGTTGGCATCATCGTGCCGGTTCTGCCCGAGCTTTTGGAAGACCTGACCGGCGGCAGCGTCGCCAATGCGGCCGTCATCGGTGGCTATCTGGTCTTTGCTTATGCCTTCATGCAGTTCGTGTTTTCCCCCGTTCTGGGCAACCTTTCCGACCGCTTCGGTCGTCGTCCGGTCCTGCTGTGTTCGCTGCTCGGCCTGACCTTTGACTACCTGATGATGTCGATTGCCCCGGTGGTCTGGTATCTGTTTATCGGCCGCATCATCGCCGGTATTGCTGGCGCCGCACTGGCGACAGCGACCGCGTATATGGCCGACATCACCCCGCCCCATAAGCGCACGCATCGCTTCGGCCTGATCGGCGCGGCCTTCGGTCTGGGCTTTATCATCGGCCCCGTCATCGGTGGCGAACTGGGGGAACTCGGCCCCCGCGTTCCATTTTATGCCGCAGCCGGCCTGGCGTTTGCCAACTTCCTGTTCGGCCTTTTCGTCTTGCCCGAAAGCCTGCCCAAGCACTCGCGGCGCAAGTTCGACATCCGTCGTGCCAATCCCTTCGGCGCCGTCGCTGCCCTGCGCAAATATCCATCGGTCTTGTGGCTGCTGGCTGTGCTGTTCTTCTTCCAGATGGCCGCCCAGTCGCTGCCAACCGTGTTCAGCTATTTCACGGTGGAAGTCTTCCAGTTCACCTCCTCCACTATCGGTCGCACGCTCGGCGCCTTCGGCATCGGCTTTGCCATCAGCCAGGCGCTGCTGGCAGCGCCACTCGCCCGTGGCATGGGTGAACCCGCTGTCGCCATGATCGGCCTGCTCGCCGCAATCACCGCCTTTGCCGGCGTGGCCTTTGCCAGCGACGTGTTTTACCTCTACCTCTTTATCATGGTCGGCACCGTCAGCGGCCTCGCCCCGCCTGCAATCAACAGCGTGCTGTCGCGTCAGGTGCCCGATAACGGTCAGGGCGAATTGCAGGGCGCGGTCAACGCCGCCAGCTCGCTCGCGACCATTATCGGTCCGCTGTTTGCGACCCAGATTTTCTCTTATTACAGCGCCGCTCCAGGCACCCCGGCATACTTTCCCGGCGCGCCATTCATCGCCGCGAGCGTCAGCGTTCTGGCCGCTTTGATCATTTTTGGTATTGCCGCCTGGCGCTTCGAGCTCAGTCACCGCCCTAGCGTTGCCAATCATCCCCATGTGCCAGGAACCCCACCACCGGGTCAGGTACGCATAGCCCCGATTGAAGATGACACTGATAATCCGCCCCGCCGTTGAGGCAGACCACGCCGCCGTTCTAGCCATCGTTTCGCCAGTCCTGGCGGCCGGCGAAACCTATGCCGTCGCAACCGACCTCGATGCTGAAGGCGTAGCCAATTATTGGTTCGGCCCGACCCACGAGGTGTTTGTCGCAGAACTGGACGGAGTAGTACTGGGCACCTACTACCTGATGGCCAATCAGCAGGGCGGCGGCGCCCATGTCGCCAATTGCGGTTACATGACCTCAGCCGCTGCGCAGGGCAAAGGCATCGCGCGCACCATGTGCGAACACTCCCTGGTTCGCGCCAAGGAACGCGGCTTCCGCGCCATGCAGTTCAACCACGTCGTCTCGACAAATGCCCGCGCCGTCGCCCTCTGGCAAAAGCTGGGCTTCGCCATCGTCGGCACCCTGCCCCAAGCGTTCAAACACCCTACGCAGGGCTACGTAGACAGCTACGTAATGTTCCGCGCGCTCTGAAAACCGCCCTCGTGGTTCGAGGGTCGCGTTGCTCCCACCACACCATGAGGGCTCCTAAAACACCGCACCAAGAGTAGCCCTCATGGTGAGGTGCGAGTTCTTCACGAGCCTCGAACCACGAGGGCGTGACACGGTGCTCCCCAAACAAAAAGGGCCCCGCAAAACGCGGAGCCCCAAAACCTCGAACCGACCAAGCCTTACTTGCCCAGCGTGCTCGGCCAGGTTCCATGCAGGTCGGTCCCACGCCCAACAATCTCGAACCCATGCGCACCGAAGAAATCGCGCTGGCCTTGGATAAGGTTGGCAGTGCCCTGTGCCTGACGGTAGCTGTCGAAATAGCTCAGTGCTGCCGACAGACAGATCATCGGGAACTCACCGACTGCCGATGCGGCCACGACCTTGCGCAGGCTCGGATGCGCGTCCTTCATGATCGCCACGAAGTCCGGCACAACCAGCAGGTTGGTGTTGCCACCCTTCTCATAGGCCGAGCTCATCTGGTCGAGGAAGCGCGAACGGATGATACAGCCCGCGCGCCAGATCTTGGCGATGGTGGCCAGCGGCAGTGCCCAGCCATTTTCTTCCGAAGCCTTGGCGATCACGGCAAAGCCCTGCGCATAGCTGACGATCTTGCCAGCCAGCAGCGCCTTTTCGAGGTCGGCCAGCGTCACGTCGGTTTTGGCGCGGTTTGGCTTGCCATAGATGGCTTCAGCCGCAACGCGCTCGTCCTTGCGCGACGAGATCGAACGCGCGGCCACGGCACCCTCGATGGCTGTCGCGGGGACGCCCATCTGTTGCGCGGCAATCGCCGACCAGACGCCTGTTCCCTTCTGGCCAGCCTTGTCGAGGATCAGCTCAACCAGGGGCTTGCCAGTCTGATCGTCAGTGGCGGCCAGCACGTGGCCGGTGATTTCGATCAGGTAGGAATTGAGGGGACCCTTGTTCCATTCCTTGAACACTTCGGCGCATGCCGTTGGGTTCATGCCCAGACCGTCGCGCATCACGCCATAGACTTCGGCGATCATCTGCATGTCGCCATATTCGATGCCGTTGTGGATGGTCTTGACGAAGTGGCCAGCGCCGCCCTCGCCCAAATAGGCGCAGCAGCTTTCGCCATTGAACTTGGCAGCAATGGCCGTCAGGACAGGCTCGGCATTGTGCCACTGTTCCTTGGAGCCACCGACCATGATGGATGGGCCGTGGCGCGCGCCCTCTTCACCGCCCGAAACACCGACGCCGAGATAGCCGATGCCCTTTGGCTTGAGGTAGTCGAAGCGGCGCTGCGTGTCGGTGAACAGCGAATTGCCGCACTCGATGATGGCATCGCCCTGGTCCAGATGCGGCAGCAGCTGCTCGATCATGTCGTCGACCGGCTTGCCAGCCTTGACCATGATAATGATCGAACGCGGCGCCTTGATTGCCTGGATGAATTCGGTGAGATCGGCTTTGGGAATGACCTTGCCGTCGAGGCCCTGCTCCTTGGCCGTCACGACGAAGTCGTCGATGCGCGACGCCGTACGGTTATGAACAGCGACTGTATAGCCCTTTTCGGCGATATTGAGCGCGAGGTTGGAGCCCATCACCGCTAGGCCGATCAGGCCGATATCCGCTGTCGACATACAAAACGTCCTTCCAGAACTATCAGGTCACATCCATGCTCGCAGCGCATGGCTCGTTGCGGGGGAACTGACCACAAACCCGTTTGATACGGAAGTCGTATTTAAGGAAATTTGGGCCAAAATCACCGACTTGTATGGTAGGGCGACTTGTTTCCGCTCGCCCGCTTGCTTAGGGTCGCGCAAACTGGAGACTGCCGTTGGCTTCACCCAATCCATTTGATCTGTCAGGCAAGCGCGCCCTCGTCACTGGCTCAAGCCGTGGCTTGGGTTATGCCATGGCCAAAGCCCTTGCCGACGCCGGTGCATCGGTGGTCCTGAACGCCCGCGACAACGTCGCTTTGGGCGCCGCGGCCCATGATCTTGCCGCCACCGGCGCGACGGTCAACGCCGTCGCCTTCGACGTGACCAGCCGCGAGAGCATCAATGATGCGATCAGCTATATCGAAGACGAAATCGGCCCCATCGACATTCTGCTCAACAATGCCGGTATGCAGTTTCGCTCGAGCCTGGAAGCCTTTCCTCCCGAAAAATTCGACCAGGTCATCGCGACGAACCTCACCTCGGTGTTCAATGTCAGTCAGCCCGTAGCGCGCTATATGATCGCGCGCGGCACAGGCAAGATCATCAATATCTGCTCGCTGCTGTCCGAACTGTCGCGCCCATCGGTAGCGCCCTATGCCGCCACCAAGGCAGCCGTCGCCAATATCACACGCGGCATGGCCGTGGACTGGGCCAAGCATGGCCTCAACGTCAACGGCATCGCACCAGGCTACTTCGCCACCGAACTCAACGACGCCCTGCTCAAGGACGACAAGTTCAATTCCTGGATCGAAAGCCGCACGCCCATGGGCCGTTGGGGCCAGCCAGAAGAACTTGGCGGCGCAGCCGTCTTCCTCGCCTCCGAGGCATCACGCTTTGTAAATGGACACATTCTCTATGTCGACGGCGCCTTCACCGCGACGGTTTGAAGCCGCGCGGATCATCATCGTCATGGGCGTCAGCTCATCGGGAAAATCGACCATCGGCCAGTCCGTGGCGCGGCGGCTACACGTCCCGTTTCTCGATGGCGACGACTACCACCCCGAGACCAATGTCGAAAAGATGCGCACTGGTACGCCGCTGACCGACGATGACCGCTGGCCATGGCTGGAACGTCTGTCTCAAGCTTTGCATGAAGCCGCCGACCGCAAAGGCGCCTCCGTCGGCGCCTGTTCGGCGCTCAAGCGCGCCTATCGCGACTACCTTGTCGAAAAGGCCGGTGAGCCGATCCTTTTCGTCTACCTGCACGGCGACCGTCAGACCATTGCCGACCGCATGGCCAAGCGGCAGCACGAATACATGCCGCAAAGCCTGCTCGACAGCCAGTTTGCCACGCTCGAAGTGCCCGATCCGGAGACCGAGAATGTGCAGCTCCTGCCCGTCACCGACGGCGTCGAAAAGCTGACCATGTCAGTGGTCAAAGGCCTCGACCACCTCAAGAGCTTCAAGCGCTGGCAATAGGCCGTGCGAGCCACGCTTGCCCGCGCGCGGACAGGCGATATCCCACCGACAGGCTCTCGGTCAGCCCGAGCGCCTTGAGCCGCCGCACATTGCCCTTGAACTTGACCTGCGGCACATCCAGCGCCTTGGCGAGTTCATGCGCCGACTGACCCGGCTCGTTGGCGATCAGCTCCAGCGTCCGGCGCACCCAAGGGGTCGAGCCATCCATCCGGCTCAGCGTCTCCGCGATGGCATCGGCATCAGCATCGGAAATCTCAGCGCTTTCGCGCAGCGCCGCCCGTGGGTCTTCGCCCAGATAGCGCAGACGGATGCGATAGAGCGTGCCTTCACGACTGCCCAGCATCGCGTCGAGATCGCTGCGCGTTTCAAAACCAGCGCGCTTGAGGTCTTCAGGGGTCACGGCATTGAGGCCAACGACGTCCACAGCGTCAATCGCCAATACGCCCGCCGCCGTCGTCAATGTCCCACCAGCCTTGACCGTCGGACGCACCCAGCGGCGAAACGCGGTGTCGAACCGCCCGGAGGCAATCGCCTCGAAATCTTCTGCATTGATCAACATGGTCATCTCTCCGTTCGGACTGGCGACGCCGACTGGCGCGAAAACCGGCCTTGCCCATAAGCCACAAGTGCCGCAGCCGCAACGACAACCAGCGCGCCGGCCACTGACCAGACGTCCAGCACCACGCCCAAGAGCGCCACGTCGAACAGAAATGCCCAGATGATGCCAGTATATTCATAGCCCGCCAGCAGCGACACCGGCGCCCGCGCGACGGCCTCGGTCATCAGGATATGCCCCATGCCGCCCAATAGCCCCGCGCCGATCAAAAGCATCAAAGTCTGGCTATCCAGCTCTGCCCAGCCAAACGCCAAAGTCGCCAAACCAACGAGGCTGCTGACCACAGCAAAAGACAGCGCAATACTGGCCGGTGGATCGGTGCGCGTCAGGTCCTTCACCTGCACCCGGGACAGCGCATTGGTCGCCGCCATCGCAAGCCCCGCGGCGACACCAATCAGCGTACCCTGCCGCACTTCAGTGCCCACCAGCGCCGGAAACAGCATCAGCACAATACCGACCAGCCCGATCACCACGCCGGTGATCACCGCTGCCCCCGGCCGCTCGCGCAGGAATACCATTGCCGCACAGATCGACAGGATGGGCGTGAGGTAACTGATGGCCGTCGCAAGACCCACCGACAGATAAGCCAGCGCGATAAAGTTGAACATCATCACGCCCGCGCCGAGCACCCCGCGAATAAGGTGCTTGTGCGGATATTTCGTCCGCAGCGACATGCCCAACTCCCGGCGAACCAGCAGGTAAATCAGGATCGGGCCCAACGCTACAAAGCTGCGCCAGAACACCAACTGCCCCACCGGCGCCACCTTGGCCGCCTCATGGATAATCGCGTTCATCGCCGTCATAGTGAACAGCGCAAACGTCGCGAGCCAAAGCGCAGCCGCTGGATTGACGCCACGCGTCGAAATATGGGCAGAGGTCATGCCCGCTTCTAGCCGGGCCGTTTCGCCTTGTCACCGCAATGAATTGGTGCAGTCTACATGTGGCGACTACGCGTCTGACACGTCCGTCACCGGCAGCCCATTCCGCGACAGGCTCGCATTGGCATAGCGGTTGTCGCGGCTGACTTCCGTACCGATCCAACTCGGCATTTCCACCGCCTGCCCTTCGTGGGTTAGTTCAACCTCGGCAATAACCAGCCCGACATGCCGCCCCTCAAAGACGTCAATCTCCCAGATCAAGCCGCCGAATGGCACGATATAACGCCGTTTTTCGATCACATGCGGCACCGCCATGGCCAGCATCTGCCGCGCATCCTCAATGGGGATCGGATATTCGAACTCGGTACGCGACAGCCCCGACACCCGCCCCTTGAGGGTCAGCACCGCAGTCGTGTCGTCCATGCTGCGCACCCGCACCGTGGCCTTGGCGTTCGACGACAGATAGCCCTGCCGCAGCTGTGCGCTGGACTCAACAAGCGGTCGCCAATCGTCCGACACCACCAAAAACTTGCGCTCGATCTCGACGGCCATAACTAAAATCCAAATGTCATTTGGCCGGCCGGCGTGCCCACGATGACACCCTCCAGCGCCAGCATTTTCACTTTGGACAATGCGCCGCCCGGTGCCGAAAATCCGCCCGTCTTGCCATCGCTGGCCAGCACCCGGTGGCATGGAATAACCAGAGGAATGGGATTGGCGCCCATTGCCGCCCCAACGGCGCGAGACAGGTTCACGTCACCCAGCTGACGCGCCATCGCGCCATAGGTTGTCGTCTCGCCCCGACCGATGGTCAGCAGCAACCCATAGGCTCGCTGGTTGAATTCTGTCACGCCGTTAAGGTCCAGCGGCACCGCCGAAAAATCGACGTCCTCGCCCTCGGCATAGTCTTCGATCAGATTGATCAGCGCCTCGATGGCTCGCGTCGGCTCGCCCGGCTGCGCACCGTCACGATTGATCCGCTGCGCCAGCGCCGCACTGTCCAGCCCGGGCAATTGCAGGCGTGCCAATCCAGCCTCAGTCCAACCGATGCCGAACACGCCCAGAGCCGTATCGAAGGTCGTAGTATTCATGCGCTGACCATAGGGTTGTCGGGCTGTTCACGCCAGAGCTCAAAGCTTTGTGTTCACTGCTGACAAATCCTGTCAGCGTCCTGCCTCACTAGGCACAATCAATTGCTGGTAAAGGAGCACATTCATGGCCAAGATCGTCGGCTACATCGCATCCAGTCTCGATGGTTTCATCGCCACCGCCGATGAAAATCTCGACTGGCTGACCAATCAACCCGGTCTAGACCTCGGCGAACACGACTACCACAACTTCATCGGCACTATCGAAACCGTCGTCATGGGCCGCTCCACCTATGATTGGGTCGCCAAATTCCCCGGCGATTGGGAATATGCCGGCAAGCGCGTCATCGTCGTCACCTCCCGCCCCATCGAAAATCCCAAGGGCCCGCTCGAAACGCGGTCCGATATCGACGCCCTCATCACCGAATTGCGTGCGCTCGACGATGGCAATGTCTGGATGCTCGGCGGTGGCCGCCTGCAGATGACCTTCATGGAACACGGCGCACTCGATGAAATCGAGGTCTATGTGATGTCCGAAATCATCGGCGGCGGTATTCCGCTCTTCCCGCCGACCGGTCTGCGCGCCACGCCAAAATTGCTGTCGGCCAAAAAGCTCGGCCCCGAATGCGCCCGCCTGCACTACAGCTTCACCTGAGCTAACAAAAAAGCCGCCCCTTGGGGCGGCTCTTGCGTGTCACTTGCAAGATTATCTCTTTAGCGCGTCACGAACAGATTCCTTGGCATCGCCGACCTTCTGCTGAACCTTGCCAGTAGCCTTGTCGACCTTGCCTTCTGCCTGCATCTTGTTGTTGCCGGTCAGGCCACCAACAGCATCCTTCACAGCGCCTTTGACTTGCTTGCCAACGCCGTCGACTTGATCCTTGTTCATGACAACCTCCTGAGTGTTTTGTCGTCATAAGAACGTGCAATCCGGAGGACGGTTCCGCGAAACTGCAATCTTATTGATGAAGTTCGATACGCACGAGGCGGTTGGTCGGCGGCGCGCGCTCTGCTACACCGCGCCCATGTCCGGACCCATGCCCACACTGCTCGACTATCATCCTGCGCTTGATCCCTATCTGAACGTGCTGCACGTCGACGACGATATCCTCGTGGTCGACAAGCAAAGCGGCCTGCTCAGCGTGCCGGGCAAGGACCCATCGCTTTGGGACTGCATTGAATATCGCGCGCGCCAGACCTGGCCGACCGCCGGCATGTGCCATCGGCTCGATAAGGACACCTCCGGCGTTCTGGTGCTGGCGCTCAACAAGCGCGCGCATGGCCGCATCGGCAGCCAGTTCGAGCACCGCAAAACCACCAAGTCCTACATTGCCCGCGTCGCCGGCATCATCGAGCAGGACACAGGCCTGATCGACCTGCCCCTCGCCACCGATTGGGAAAACAAGCCACGCCAGCGCGTCGACTATGAAAACGGCCGCCCTTCGCAGACCGAATGGACCGTGCTTGAACGCGAAGCCAACGCCACCCGCGTGCGGCTACACCCGCTTACCGGGCGTACGCATCAGTTACGTGTTCACATGAAGGCCATCGGCCATGTGATTCTAGGTGATGTGTTTTATGGCGATGCCGAGACACTGGCCGCCGCCGACCGCCTGCAACTGCACGCCGCCGAACTGGGCTTCACCCACCCCACCCGCGACGAGTTCATGACCTTCGTAGCGCCGAACCCGTTCTAAGCCCCCGCAACACCGCTAGACCTCATGGTGAGTCTGTCGAACCACGAGGCAGTGCCACGCCTCGTCCTTCGACAAGCTCGGGATGAGGCTACTCCCCGATATACCCAACCTCGATGCGCTGGAACAAATGCCCCGGCTTCATCGTATCGAGCCACTTGTGGAAATCAGCAACGTCCTTGAAGCCCGCACGTTTGGCGTCGGCCTCGGTCACGTCCGACGGCTCCATATCAGTGATGGCGCCAATCGACAGCAGTCCCACCTTGGTCTTGAGCGTGCCACCAGCCTTGACGCTGGGGCGGCTCCAGCGCCGGAATACCAGATCGACCTTGCCGGCCTTTATATCTTCGAGCAGTGCAAGCTTGAGCAACATTAGTTCAACACCGCCTGTGCTGTGATTTCGATCCGCACGCCCTTGGCCAGCAATTCCTTGACCACCACCGTCGCCCGAACCGGGAACGGTTGCTGGGTGAAGAACTCACGATAAACCGCATTCATACCCGCAGCATCGGCGCTATCGACCAGAAAAACCTGCACCATCACGAGGTTTGCCAGCGTTCCACCGGCTGCCTTGACGGCGATTTCGATGTTCTGAATGCAGCGCCGCGCCTGCGCCTCGATACCGCCGTCGACGATGTCGCCGGTCACCGGATCTTCGGCGATGGCCACCAGCCACACATGTTTTCCGGCCCGCACCGCATCATTGATGGGCGCCGACGATGGCGCAATCCCGGTTTCGATCCGTTCAATCATGTGGCCTCCAGCCAGAATCGGTTACTGCAATTGTCTTGTCGATCACCTTGTGACAAACACAGGCGACCGGGCCAAGCGGGCGTGGTGAAATGGTAGACACAAGGGACTTAAAATCCCTCGGCGATAGCCGTGCGGGTTCGAGCCCCGCCGCCCGCACCACCGGCTCCGAGCTCCCAAGCTATTTGCCGCACCGCCTCAGAAATCAGTTCCCCAGACCGGCGCGGCGCGCTAGAGGACACCAACGTTGGAGCGCGGTGACAGCCGGCCCGACGCAATAATTGCCGAAAAAGAGTAATTGCTGGTTGGTTAGTCCAGCACTCGTTCCGACGAGCTTTGTCGCTGTTTAGCGATCCCATGGCGCCATTTCATGTGACCCTTTTGGTCAGTGGCGAGGCGCGGGATCGTTTTTTCCAACGATCTTCGCCTGCCTGTGCGGAGTTCGATTTTTGCAGAATACATCCACCCAAACCATGCCCGGCGCGAAGGAATGGCTGATCCTCGTCACGGTCGCCCTCGTGCAGCTAATCGTGGTGCTCGACGGCACCATCGTGGCCATCGCTTTGCCGCAGGCCCAGCTTGACCTTGGGCTCAGCAACGCCACCCGCTCCTGGGCCATCACCATCTATGCCCTGACCTTTGGCAGCCTGCTGCTGCTCGGCGGCCTGCTTGTCGGGCGTCTGGGCATGAAGCGTGCCCTGATGATCGGCCTTGTCGGCTTTGCCGCCAGCTCCGCCTTTGGTGGTCTTGTCCGCAATGGTGGTGAGCTGATCGCGGCCCGTGGTCTGCAGGGCATATTCGCCGCCCTTATGGCGCCCGCTGCGCTGGCTATTCTCACCACGTCCTTCTCCTCCGGCCCCGGCCGCAATATCGCCTTCGCGGTGTTTGGCACCTGCGCCGGTATCGGCGCGGCCATCGGCTTGCTGCTCGGTGGTGTTCTCACCGAGTTCGTCAGCTGGCGCTGGACGCTGCTGATCAACGTTCCAATCGTCGCTGCGATCGTTATCATGGGCTACTTCACCCTGCCCAAGTCGTCCCCGATGACAGCCAAGCCCATCGATTTCCCGGGCGTTGCCCTGATCGTCGCCGGTCTTGCCGCACTGGTTTACGGCCTGACACTGGCCGAACATGGCTGGACCGCGCCTGAGACATTGGCGTTCCTCGCGGTCGGTATCGCGCTGATCGTGGCATTCATTGTCGTCGAAGGCCGCGTTGCCTTTCCACTTCTGCCGCTGCGTGTGGTCACTGACCGCGTGCGTGGCACTGCAATTTTCGTTCAGGCCATTGCCGGTGCGATGATGATCGGCACCATGCTGTATCTGGCGTTCCACCTGCAGCTGGTTCTCGGCATGCCACCATTCCTCGCCGGTCTAGCGACCATGCCACAGACGCTGGCGACCTTGATCGTCGCTGGTGTGGGCGTGCGGTTCCTTGATCGGTTTGGTCCCAAGCCCTTCCTCGTCGGCGGCCTGGTTCTCACCGGGCTGGCCTTGCTGCACCTGTCGCAAATCACGGCAGATGGCAGCTATGCAGCACAGGTCCTTCCGGCGCTGATCATCTCTGGCATCGGCATGGGGCTGGTCTTCATGCCTCTGCAGAACGTCGCTATGCGCGGCGTATCGGCCGAAGATGCTGGCGTAGCTGGTGCCGTGCTCAACGCTGCAAGCCAGGTTGGCGGCTCGGTTGGCCTTGCCATCTTCACCTCGCTCGCCTCCATCGCCGCCGCTGGCGGCAACACCGCCAGCGATCTCGTCGCCAGCCACGCTGCGGTGTTCTGGATCTCATGCCTGATGATGCTCGGCACGGCCATCCTCGCGTTCGTCGTCCTACCGCGCAACATTGCCAAGCAATCCGGCTCCGACCACGCGCCTGTGGGCGTCCACTAACGCTATCATGCAGGCCGGTTCGCTCCGGCCTGCATCTCCCTCCGACATAGGGCTTGATTTTCCTCGCAACATATCTGACTTAAGTCAGACATGTTGCGAGACTCATCATGACGACCGACGACATTTCCAGAATTCGCCGCTTCCAACGCGCCGTCACCAGCGAAATCGGTGTGCTGGACGAGTCCTTTCTGGGCCGTGGCCGTCCGCTTGGCCCTGCCCGCCTGCTCAACGCCATCGGCGGCGGCCGGACCGAAGTCAGCGAGCTACGCGCCTATCTCCAGCTCGATTCCGGCCTGATGAGCCGCATGTTGCGCGGCCTTGAGAGCGAGAACCTGATCGAAATCGAAGCCGGTGCCGACGATAGCCGCCGCCGCAGCGTCAAGCTGACCGCAACTGGCGAAGCCGAATACGCGGCCTATGAAACGCTCTCGAACGATCAGGCGTCAGCATTGCTAAGCAAGCACCCCAAACCCGAGCAACTTCTGGCGGCAATGGACCTGATCGCCTCGGCCATGGGCAAGGATCGCATCACATTTGAGGAAGTCGATCCGCGCGACGAGCGCGCCATATCGTGCCTGCAAGCTTACTACGCCGAACTCGCCGCCCGCTTTAAGCAAGGCTTCGACGTGACACGCTCCGCCGATCCCGACGCCGCCGATATGCTTCGTCCTCGCGGTAGCTTCATCATAGCCCTGTCCGACGGGCAGCCGCTGGGCTGTGTTGGGCTCAAGGGCACCGACAAGGGCTATGCCGAAGTCAAACGCCTCTGGATCGCCCCGGCCGCCCGTGGCCTCGGCATGTCCCACCGCCTGATGGCCGAACTCGAACGCATCGCCGCCGATCTGGGCATCAACGTCCTCCGGTTAGACACCAACAAGGCGCTCCCGGAGGCACTGGCGCTCTACCGCAAGACGGGCTGGACTGAAATCAACCGCTTCAACGACGATCCCTATCCCGACTACTTTTTCGAGAAGCGGTTGTCGGCCTGACGCGCATAACAAAACGGCGAGACACCGAAGTGCCTCGCCGCAAAATCCTTAGACTGACCCTTACGATCTCAGTCCGTGCCGCCCGAGATTGGCGCGACATAGGCCACATCGAGATCCCATGGGAAGAAAATCCAGGTGTCCTGGCTGACTTCGGTGATGAAGGTGTCGACCAGTTCGCGGCCCTTTGGCTTGGCGTAGACGGTGGCAAAGTGCGCGCCGGGCAGCATTTCGCGCACCACGCGGGCGGTCGAACCGGTGTCGACCAGATCGTCCACGATCAGCACCTTGCCGCCATTCTTGGCGATATCGAGCACCTGCTGGCTGATTTCCTTGAGAACCTTGATGCCGCTCTGGTTCTGATGGTCGTAGCTCTTGATGGCAACAGTCTCGACGGTGCGGATGTTAAGCTCGCGCGCCACGATGGCGGCCGGAACCAGCCCGCCACGAGCGATTGCGACCACGGCGTCGAACGTGCCCATGCCTGCAAGGCGCCATGCGAGAGCGCGGCTATCGCGGTGAAACTGGTCCCAGGTTACGGGAAACGACTTCTGGTTCGGATTGCTCAAATCATCTCTCCTGGACCGACGTCGCACCGCGCCGGAAATAAATGGAGGTCGTCCTTAGCAAACCAAGGCCGCCGCGCCAATCTCCCAACGAAAATTCTGTCCGATTGATCAGTAAGGCTCGTCAGGCGGCTCGACCCCGGCGACACGGTGCGCTTCGGCAACCATGGCACGCACTTTGTCGGCGGCTTCTTCCAGCCGAACCGGATCGGACGAGCGCAGCACAAGCTCGGTCATCACCCGTTTGTTGCCCATCTGCGGATAGCTGCCCATCTTCACATCCGGGTATTGTTCCTGCAACACGCCCAGCGGCCCGCCCACAGTCCCCTCGCCCACCGCCGCCTTGACGGTAACCGACATCACTTTCTTGCCGCCCTTGAGCGTCGGCAAGATCGCTTCGAGCATGGCGCGCATGATGATCGGCACCCCGGCCATGACATGCACATTGCCGATGCGGAAACCCGGCGCGGCACTGACCGAATTGACGATCAGGTCGGCGCCCTCAGGGATCCGCGCCATCCGCAGGCGCGCTTCGTTGACGACTGTGCCCGTTTCCTTCCAGCGCGACTCAAGCATGGCCCGCGCCTGCGCATTTATCGGCAAAGCCACTCCAAAAGCCTTGGCCACCGCATCGGCGGTGATGTCGTCATGCGTTGGCCCGATGCCGCCGGTGGTGAACACATAGGTGTAGCGGGCTCGCAGCGCATTGACCGCATCGACGATGTCGTCGGTCTCGTCGCTCACCACCCGCACTTCCTTGAGGTCGATCCCCAGCTCGGTGCAAAACTCGGCGGTGGCGCCGATATTGACGTCCTTGGTGCGTCCCGAAAGGATTTCGTCCCCGATCACGATGAGGGCGGCAGTGACTGTGTCTGGGGTCGACATTGCGGTTTTCCGTGGCTGGATGTCCTTCAGCAATGCCCCTGTGCGATTACCGCGTCAAGCAAACGCGTCGCCCTTCCAATCATCCGGGCAAACGACTATTTTGACTGCAATGTCCCGGAGTCCTTTATGATTACCTTCGTCGAAGCCACTGACAAAGCCCGCCGCACCCCGGGCGTTATTCCGCTCCATGGCAGCGAAGGCTTCGAAGGCATGCGCAAGGCCGGGGCGCTAACGGCGCAGGCGCTCGACATCATCACCGAATATGTCGAAGCCGGCGTTCCCACCTCGACCATTGACAAGGTGGCCTACGAGTTTGCGCGCGATAACGGCGCGGTGCCTGCCACCATCTTTTATAAGGGCTACCGCCACTCGCTTTGCACCTCGATCAACCACGTCGTCTGCCACGGCATTCCCGATGAGCGCCCACTACGCGACGGCGACATCGTCAATATCGACCTGACGCTGGTGGTGGACGGTTGGCACGGCGATTCGAGCCGCATGTATCCGGTCGGCGAGATTTCCCGCAAGGCTGAGCGGCTGATCGAAATCACCTATGCGAGCCTTGAGGCCGGCATTGCAGCCGCCAAGCCCGGTAACACCACCGGCGACATCGGTGCGGCCATTCAGGCGCTTGCCGAAGCAGAGCGCATGAGCGTGGTGCGGGACTTTGTCGGCCACGGCCTCGGCAAGCTTTTCCACGATGAGCCAAACATCATGCATTTCGGCACACCCGGCACCGGCGTGCCGCTTAAGCCCGGCATGATCTTCACCATTGAACCGATGATTAATCTGGGCCGCCCGCACGTCAAAATACTGTCCGACGGCTGGACCGCGGTGACCCGCGACCGGACCCTGTCCGCCCAGTGCGAGCACTCCATCGGCATCACCGAAACCGGCAACGAGGTATTCACCCTGTCGCCGGGCGGGCTGTTCAATCCCATGGCCGCGAAAGCCGCTTAATGAGCGAGAGGCCGGACGAACTCGGAGAAGCCCCCTATCAGCCTCCCCGTTCGGAGGCCGATGATCATGCAGGCCACCGCCAGCGCGTCCGCGAGCGTTTCCTCAAGGTCGGCGGCGATGCGCTGGAAGATTACGAACTGCTCGAGTTGGCCCTCCAGCTCGCCATTCCGCGCAAAGACACCAAGGCGCTTGCCAAGACCCTGCTGCGCGAGTTCGGTTCTTTCTCCGGCGTGTTCAATGCCAGCCAGGCCCGGCTGGAAAAAGTCGAAGGGCTCGGCGCAACGTCGGTGGCGCATATCAAGGTAATTCAGGCCGTCGCCGCCCGCTTTGGCCGCGACCGCATCGACAACGAAAAGCCGATCCTCTCCTCATGGAGCCAGTTGATCGACTATTGCCGCAGCCAGATGGCATATGAGTCGATCGAACAGTTCCGCATCCTGTTCCTCGACAAGAAAAACCGCCTGATCGCGGACGAGGTGCAGCAAACGGGCACCGTCGACCACACCCCCGTTTATCCGCGCGAAGTCATCAAGCGCACACTGGAGCTATCGGCCACGGCGTTGATCCTGGTCCACAATCACCCATCGGGTGACCCTGCCCCGTCGTCAGCCGACGTGCGCATGACCAAGGAAATATCGGACATCGCCAAGCCGCTCGGCATAACGGTGCACGATCATATTATTGTTGGGAAATCCGGCCACGCCTCGCTACGCGGCCTCAAGCTACTCTGACTTGTCAGTCTCTGTCGTCGTGCGAGAACCGGTCACGCGATCAAACACCTGACGCACCGCCCGCATGCTGGCCTTGAGCTGCGGATTGGCCTTGATCGCCGCACGGGTCTTCTGGAAGGCCTGATGCGCCCGCACAATCAACGCGCCCTGTGGCGTCAGCCCGATATAGTGCTGGCGCAGTGGCGTCTGCACATTGCACCAGTGACGTTTTTCATCGGTAAAGCCGGCACCCATGTCGAACACCGTGATGCCCTGATCGAACACCAACTGCATCACGCGAAGCAGACACTGCTTGCCAGGCGAACCGTTCTGAATGGCAGGATCGTCGCTCATCGACGAGATCAGGCAGAACATGCGGTCATTGTGGACGATATTATAGCGCACGGCGACGATATCGCCGTTGAGGCGCAATACGTGGAGCCGCACATCGATGCCGGATTCGGACTTCGCCGCGTCCTGATAGAAGCTGATCAGCTTGTCTTTGACGAAGGTGTCGCGAATGCCCATCGCGCGGAACCGCGCCGAGCGCTGCTTGAACATGATCTCGATGGCGCAATAAGCATCGGGCCCGTTGCGCAATTCTTCGAAACCCACCTCGCCCATCGCGGCAAGACGGTCACCCTGCTGGCGGTCATGCTTGCGGCGAGACTTGCTGCGCTGCAGCTGGTCGCATTCTGCCCAGCTCGTATACTCGGAGCGATAAAGTGTTTCGACCTCGAGCGTCGCGCCCAGCTCATCGAACAGACCCGCATGCCCGCCCACATCGACGGGGATCGAGCGCAGATACACGACATCGGCGTCATTAAGCTCATGCGTCATCGCCGCCCAAAGCGTCTTGCGGCCTTCCGGACCCAGCGCCGCCAACCGGTCATGATCAGCGACCGGGGCATAGCAGCCCGCATTGGCTCCCGGGAACCAGGTGAACACGCGCAGTCCGTCGAGGCGCTTGCGATGGAGTGGCAACAGGGCAATCGGGTCGTCGCCGATCCGTGCCACAACGTAACGCTGATGCGTTTGTGGGATCTGTCGGTTTGCCGCCCAGAGTCGAATGAAATCGTAATTCTGGCCGGGTGACTCGACAGATTTCGCGGTCAGCTCACGCCACACCGTCTCCACATCCTCAATGCGGCTACTCACCATCACGCTGATATCGGCGCGCGACAACACCGACGCGACCGTGGCGTCAGGTGTGTTGCTCTCGTCGAGGGCAGTATTGATTGTCAGCATGGACCCGCTCTTATCGGGCCTCACATTGCGCGCTTGCGGTAAACCAGAGCTGAACTTTGCCGCTTCAATCCGGTGGTGCCGCACATATTTTGTGCACGGTTAAACGCGACTTAAGCCTCAGCCGAAGTTGGCCAGCACAGGAAATGTCTCAAGGAACCAGTAGGACAGCCGGGTAAAATCGCCGGTCAGGAACAGCACACCGGTGATGACGAGGAACACGCCCATGACGCGTTCCACCGTGTGCAGATGCTTCTTGAAGCCCTGGAAAAACGCGAGGAATGGCCCGATAGCGATACCCGCCAGGAAGAACGGCACGCCGAGCCCGAGCGAATAAAGCCCAAGCAATGCAGCGCCTTCCCAAGCAGTGTCCCGGCTGGCGGAAACCGAAAGCACGGCAGCCAGAACCGGGCCTATGCACGGCGTCCAACCAATGGCGAAGGACAGGCCGAGCAGAAATCCACCCAATGGCCCGCTGGCCACGCCCGGCCCTTGATGCCTGATCTGCCGGTCGAGCAGCGCGATGCGATAGACGCCGATAAAGTGGAGCCCCATCGCAATTATCATCACGCCGGCAACCGGCGTCAGGATAGGCAGCGCCTGCCGGAAGGCCTGGCCGAAAGCCGTCGCCGTCGCGCCGAGCGTGACGAAAACCACCGAAAAGCCGAGAATGAAGAACAGCGAAGTGAAGGCCACGCGGCGCTGCAAGGCGCCCGCGCTGGTGCCATCATCGCGCAACTGATCGAAGCTCGCGCCACTCATATAGGTGAGATAGGGCGGCACCAGCGGCAACACGCAGGGGGACAAAAAGCTCAGTACACCCGCACCGAACACCAATGGCAGAGAAAATTCCAAGAGGCCGACGCTCCTTTTGCGAGGCTGTTCTAGCGCGTCGTGTCGGCAAAGCAATGCGCGGGGTGTCGCATCGCCGTTTTGTGATAACTTTCCCAGAGGTCTCGGCTCAGCTCAAAGAGCTGAACCGAGGCAGCGCTCCCCTAGAGCGTGCTGGCAAACCAGTCGACGGTCAGCTTTGACAAGCTCTCATAGGCGCTGAGATCGCCTGAGAAGATATTGAAGGTGTGGTCGGCGCCCTCGATGATCTCTTTCTTCTTGTTGGTCGATGCAGTTGCAGCCGCCAGAATCGTGTCGGTCACGATAGGTGGCACGACGTCATCTTTGGAGCCGGCAATGGTGAGGATCGCGCCGGTGTAGTTGGCGAGTTCAGCGACAATGTTGATCTGCCGCACCTCATTGAACCAATCGAGCGAGAGCTTGAGGGGCGGCCGCCAGTCAAACTCAAGGGTCACAAAGCCGTTCTTCTGCGCTTCCGCATATTCCGCATCGCCAGCGACGCCGCTGAGATCAACCGCCCCGGCCCAGGTCACAACGCTTTTGATGTCCGGGTTTCGGCTAGCGGTCAGCAGGGCAACGGTGCCGCCCTGGCTCCATCCGAGCACACCGACACGCGCATCATCGACCTGATCAAGCCCGCGCATATAGGCAATGACATCAAGGCCATCCTGCATGCCGCTGGTCAGGGTGTATTCGAGATAGTCCACCGTGCTGTCGCCATTGCCCGCAAAGTCGAACCGGGCGCTGGCAATGCCAGCCTCGGCCAGCTTTGGCGCCAACAGATCATAACCGCCGCCCGCCTCATGCCGATTGGAACCAGTGCCGTGGAACATCACAACGAACGGAAACGGCCCCCCGCCCTCCGGCAAAGTGATCGTCGCGGGAATCGGGCGCTGCGTGCCCTTGATCACCACATCCTGATCCGCAGCCTGCGCAATTGTCGGCAAAGTTAGCAGAGCCAGCGAGAGGGCCCAGAGCATTTTCATCGAGATCATCTCCCAAACGTCAACCTGTGGATATGCAAACCATATCCCAGCCCACCGGCCGCGCAATGGGCGGCATCAGTACACATTTAGGCGGATGAAGCTGGTTTGAAGGGCTGGCTTGCGCTCCTTGCCCTTGCCCTTTGGCCCGCTCCCGCCCTATAGCAGCCTGATCCCTGCCGGCAGAGGTTTTGGCTCCATGACAAACCGACCCATCCGCATCGCTCCGTCCATTCTGTCTGCTGACTTTTCCCGCCTTGGCGAAGAAGTTGCGGCAATCGACGCAGCGGGCGCTGACTATATCCACGTCGACATCATGGACGGCCACTTCGTGCCCAACATCACCTTCGGCCCGGTGGTGATGGCTTCGGTGCGCAAGATCACCAAGAAGCCCTTTGACGTCCACCTGATGATCTCGCCGGTAGACTATTCCATCTCAGCCTTTGCCAAGGCTGGCGCCGACATCATCACCGTCCACGCCGAAGCCGGTCCACACTTGCATCGGACGCTGCAGGCCATCCGCGCCGAGGGCAAGAAGGCCGGTGTGGCGATCAACCCCGCGACGCCCGTGTCTGCGTTGGAAAACATCATCGACGATATCGACCTGCTGCTGGTGATGTCGGTGAACCCCGGCTTTGGTGGCCAGACGTTCATTGCTCAGTCCATCGCCAAGATCCGCCAGGCCAAGGCGCTGATCGGCAGCCGCAACATCGACCTTGAAGTCGATGGCGGCATCACGCCCGGCAATGCCCGCGCTGTCGCCGAAGCTGGCGTCAATGTTTTCGTCGCCGGATCATCGGTCTATGGTGGCAATGACCCCACGACCTACGCTCCACGTATCGCTGCCATCCGGCAGGCCGCCTCCACGCGCCTCGCCTGAATCACAATCTGAACCAGAAAGCCTAAGCCCATGATTCCGCGTTACTCCCGCCCCGAAATGGTCTCCATCTGGTCGGCCGAAACCCGGTTCGCCATCTGGTTCGAGATCGAAGCCCACGCCACCACCAAGCTCGCCGAGCTGGGCGTGGTGCCAAAGGAATCGGCCCAGAACATCTGGGACGTGATGAACGCCCGCAAGGCAGAGACCGGCGACTATGGCTTTGACGTTGCGCGCATCGACGAGATCGAGCGCACCACCAAGCACGACGTCATCGCCTTCCTGACCCATCTCAGCGAGATCGTCGGCCCCGACGCGCGCTTTGTGCATCAGGGAATGACCAGCTCGGACATTCTGGACACGACCCTGTCGGTGCAGATGGCCCGCGCCTCCGACCTGCTGATCGCCGATGTCGATGCTCTGCTCGCCGCGCTCAAGCGCCGTGCCTATGAGCACAAGGACACCATCACTATCGGCCGTAGCCACGGTATCCATGCCGAGCCAACCACCTTTGGCGTGAAGCTGGCCGAAGCCTATGCCGAGTTCAGCCGCAACCGCGCCCGCCTCGTCGCGGCTCGCGAAGAGATCGCTACCGCCGCCATTTCTGGCGCCATTGGATCCTTCGCCAATATCGACCCACAGGTCGAAGAATACGTAGCTGAAAAGCTGGGCCTTGCCATCGAGCCCGTCTCAACCCAGGTCATACCACGCGACCGTCACGCCATGTTCTTTGCGACGCTCGGCGTTGTCGCCAGCTCCATCGAGCGCGTCGCCATCGAGATCCGCCATCTGCAACGCACCGAAGTGCTCGAAGCCGAGGAGTTCTTCTCCCCCGGTCAGAAGGGCTCGTCGGCCATGCCGCACAAGCGAAATCCAGTGCTGACCGAAAACCTCACCGGCCTTGCCCGCTTGGTGCGCGGCATGGTGGTTCCGGCGCTGGAAAACGTCGCCCTCTGGCACGAGCGCGATATTTCGCACTCGTCCGTTGAGCGCATGATCGGCCCGGACGCGACCGTTACGCTGGACTTCGCGCTGGCTCGCCTGACCGGCGTCATCGACAAGCTGGTCGTCTATCCCGAAAACATGCGCAAGAATATCGACCTGCTCGGTGGCCTGCACAACTCGCAGCGCGTTCTGCTGGCGCTGACCCAGGCTGGCTATTCCCGCGAGGACAGCTACGCCGCCGTCCAGCGCAACGCTATGAAGGTCTGGGCCATGCAGGGCGACCGCGCCGGCCAGTTCGCTGCCAACCTCAAGGCCGACCCCGAAGTGACTCTGAGTGATGCGCAAATCGACGACATGTTCGATGATGCCTACCATCTCAAGCACGTCGACACGATCTTCGCTCGCGTCTTCAAGGACTGACGCCGTGATCACCTACGCACGCGAAACCGGCCTCAGTGCTGCCGATTACATCGCCTGCGTCGGTGCCACCACGCTTGGCCAGGGGCGTCCTCTGGCCAACCAAGACCGGGTGCAGGCCATGCTGGATCACTCCGATCTTCTGGTGACTGCCCGCGACGAGACCGGCGCCCTGCTCGGCCTGTTCCGCGCCGTCACCGACTGGCATTGGGTCTGCTATTGCATTGATCTCGCCGTCGTCGAAGGGCAGCAGGGCAAGCATATCGGCCAGACGCTCCTCGACACGGCGACAGAACTGCTTGGCCCCAAGGTCGGCATCGTGCTGCTCTCCAAGCCCAACGCCGAGGGCTTTTATCGCCATATCGGCATGATTGAGCCCATGGCGGCCTTCATGCGCCCAAGGACGGACCGCACATGAAACTCTCTGAATGCGACATCCTCATTCTGCCAGGCCTGGGCGGTTCCGGCCCTGGCCACTGGCAGCTGCGCTGGGCCGAGCGTATGTCGAGCGCAGCTATTGTTGAGCAGGCTGACTGGTTCGAGCCTGACCTTGATGACTGGGTCGCGACCATCGATCAGGCGACACGCCTGACCACACGCCCCGTCGTACTGGTGGCTCATTCGCTGGCCTGCATGGCTGTCGCCCATGCCGCTCCGCGCCTACCCGACAATGTGCGCGGCGCGTTCCTAGTGGCGCCGCCCGATGTCGAACTGAGTTCTTTCGTGCCGCCGGAAGTTGAGCCGTTCCGGCCCATCCCGCGCGATCCACTGCCCTTCCCATCCATGCTGGTTGCCTCCAACAACGACCCGCTCTGCACCATTGACCGGGCCGTGGAGTTTGCCACCTGCTGGGGGTCAGATTTCCATCAGGCTGGCGAAGCTGGGCACATCGACATCGACTCGGGGCACGGCCCCTGGCCGGAAGGCCTGCTGATGTTCACGCGATTGATGCAGCGCCTCAAGTGACGGATTACCAACTGATCCACGGCACCCCGAGTGTCGATGATTTTCGCCGTCTGCGCAAAGTGGCAGGCCTTAGCGAGAAGACACAGGCGTCAGCCGAAGCCGGCCTGCCCAATACGTGGCATGCGGTAACGATCCATCTCGGCGGGAAAATCGTGGGCATGGGACGCACCATTGGCGACGGCGGCACTGCGTTCCAGATCGTCGATATTGCCGTTGAACCCGAACATCAAGGCAAGGGATTGGGCAAATTGATCGTTGCCGCGCTGGTTGAACGCCTCAAGGCCAATGCTCCGGCGAGCGCATATGTCAGCCTGATCGCCGATGGTGATGCCAGGCATCTCTATGCCAAATATGGATTTATCGACGTCGCCCCCGCGTCAATAGGCATGGCCATGAGGATCGGCTGACACTGAGCCTCCGCCACGGATTTGCCGCGCTCAAGGCAACCCAACCACCATACCGCCACAGTGCAATTGGGACGCGCAAATTGCGTCCCAATTGCTGTCGGGCACAATTAAATTACCTTAACTTGCTGTTGGCTGGCCCTGGCAATAATTGTCAGCGGCGGGTTTGAACCGCGCCGGCATGTCCCCTGATATGCGACACGACGCGATCCGAAAGCCCGCTGATCCGAACTCGGTTCGGTTGTCTCATGGAGACATTAAAATGCGCAAAATCCTAATCCCAGTAGCCATCGCCCTGATTGCCGGTAGCTCCGGCATGGCCTTCGCAGCGTCCACTGCAGCACCCGCAGTCACGGCACCCGTAACCACCCCAATGGCCGCAGCACAGTCAATTTCCAGCACTGTGAAGGCGATTGACCTGTCGACCCACACACTGACCCTGGCCAATGGCATCGCTTATGTCCTGCCAGCCACGTTCAAAGACCCTGGCCTCAAGGTCGGCGACAAGGTCACCGTACAGTGGCAGATGAATGGTAAAGCCTATGACGCGACCAAAGTGACGCTCGGCTAGCCTCACAAAACGGGAGTTGGCTTCGCGGCCAGCTCCCGTTTCCATTCGAGTTGATGCCTCGAACCGCAAAGCGCTTCGCCCCCACACACCGTTGAAATTGCGCTTTATCGTGCAAAATCGCATCGAATTTCGCCCTTACCTGACTTAATTGGTAGATTGCGCCTCGCTGACACCAACGGTAGCGGGCTAAGATTTCGGTTCCTAGCGAGAGGAAGTCCGCAATGTCCAATTCCAAGAATCCAGAGACCATCGGCTTGCATGCCGGTTGGCGCTCCGACCCGACCACCGGTGCTGTGGCGGTGCCAATTTACCAGACCACGTCGTATCAGTTCGAGGATAGCGAACACGCGGCAGACCTGTTCGCGCTGCGCAAACTCGGCAACATCTATACCCGCCTCGGCAACCCGACGACCGACGTGCTGGAAAAGCGCGTTGCGGCTCTCGAAGGCGGCGCTGCCGCCCTCGCTGTTGCATCCGGCCAGACCGCTTCGGCCTATGCCGTGCAGAACCTAGCGATCGTCGGTGACAATATCGTTGCGTCCACCGACCTCTATGGCGGCACCTACAACCTCTTCAAGAACACCTTCCGCGAAGCCGGCATCGAAGTGCGCTTCGTTGATCCGTCCGATCCGGAAAACTTCCGTCGCGCCACCGACGACAAGACCCGCGCCTACTATGCCGAGACGTTGCCGAACCCCAAGCTGTCGGTCCTGCCAATCGCTGAAGTCGCCGCCATCGGTCGTGAATTCGGCATTCCACTGATCGTCGACAACACTGCGGCCCCGCTTACCGCGCGTCCATTCGAGCATGGCGCAGCCGTCGTGGTCTATTCCTCGACCAAGTATCTCGGTGGTCACGGCACATCCATCGGTGGTCTGATCGTTGATGGCGGCAACTTCGACTGGGCTGCCCATCCAGAGCGCCAGCCGCTGCTGAACAAGCCAGATCAGGCCTATCACGGCGCTGTCTGGGTTGAGGCTGCAAAGCCACTCGGCCCGATTGCGTATATCCTCAAGGCTCGCACCACCCTGCTCCGCACGCACGGCGCGGCGCTGTCGCCCTTCAACGCCTTCCTCACCATACAGGGCATCGAAACCCTGGCGCTGCGTGTCGACCGCCACTTTGAAAATGCCGAGAAGGTTGCCGCTTGGCTCAGCAAGCGTCCGGAAATCACCTCGGTGGTTCACCCATCGCTGCAGACCGGCGCGCAGAAGGTCAATGCCGACAAGTACCTGACGCGCGGCTTCGGTGCGCTGATCGGCTTTGAGCTGGCCAATGGCCGCGAGGCTGGTGCCCGCTTTGTGGATTCGCTCAAGCTGCTCTACCACGCAGCCAATATCGGCGACGCCCGCTCGCTGGCGATCCATCCAGCAACCACGACTCACTCCCAGTTGTCGCCCGCAGAACAGCTGTCCGCAGGCGTAACGCCCGGTTATGTGCGTCTCTCGATCGGCATCGAGCACATCGACGACATCCTCGCCGATCTCGATCAGGCGCTGAACGCCGCTGGCCAGCGCGCTCAGGCTGCCGAATAATCAAAATAGGGCCGTCCCTCGGGGCGGCCCTTACTTCTAATTGGTGCGGCGCGCCGTAAAGCGCGTTGGCCCGTCACGCCCGGCAACGGGCGTGTAGTTGCAGGTCAGGCTCGACAGAAACGGCCGGTCCGGGCTGACAATGAGCCCAAGCAGGCCCAGCAGCAGATTCGGCCGGCACGTCATGGTGTCAGCACTCCATGCCACGCCATTGCCACAGGACGTGCGCCGCAGTTGCACGCGAACCTCGGCCCCGCGCCCGGTCCAATCCAGCCGACCATCACACAGCACACCACCGCCCGAGACGAAGTAGGTGCCGCGCTGCTGCAGGCAAAACTCAATGCGGTATTTTCCATAGATGCGGCCCGTGCTGCGATAGCACCCCGACACAATCGCGCCCCCGGGCAGATCGGGTACGATGACCCTTGTTTCATTGCCCTGGGCAAAGGCGCTGCCGCCCAGCAGCAAACCACTCAAAACGGCGAAGACGAGACTGAAGTAGCGAACAATGCGGTGCATAGGTTCCTCCCATCACGAACTAGGACAATAAACCTATATTCAGCGCAATGCAAAGGGGAGCCGACCTAGCGGCCAGCTCCCCTTCAAAATCACATCAAGCTGAGATCAGCCTTCGGACGCGACCTGCTCATTGGCGATATGAACCAGTGCGTCCATTTTCTGGCGCACAGTGGCTTCGTCAACGGCAACGCCCTTGGCCTTGAGATCGCCGGCAACCTTGTCCAGCACATCGCCGTCGCCGGCGCTGGTGAAATCGGCGGCCACAACTTCGGCAGCGTAGGCATTGGCTTCGTCGCCTGTCAGGCCGAGCAGTTCGGCAGCCCAGATCCCCAACAGCTTGTTACGGCGGGCCTCAGCCTTGAATTTCTTTTCGGCGTCGAAGGCAAACTTGGCTTCCTGGCCCTTTTGCCGATCGTCGAACTGGCTCATGCAACTCTCCCGCTTCGATAGTGTAATGCCGCCTCTGAGGCGCCCATAAACCGAGATAGGGCGTTCAGCCCGCCAAATCAACAGGTGCGACCGTAGTGCGACTTTATGCAATTACCCACATATCCATTGCCCGCGCCGGACAGAATTCTGTGAAAGAGCTTGCATATTTGACCCTTTCTGGCGCATGAAGCGGCCAAATTCCCCTACCTTTCGAATGGTCCGGATTCCCCATGAACCGTCGTCGCAAAATCTACGAGGGCAAGGCCAAGATCCTGTTTGAGGGTCCCGAGCCAGGCACTCTGGTCCAGTATTTCAAGGACGATGCCACCGCCGGCAACGGTGCGCGCCATGAAGTCATCGATGGCAAGGGCGTGCTGAACAACCGGATTTCCGAGTTCATCTTCACCAAGCTGAACGGCCTTGGCATCCCGACTCACTTCCTGCGCCGCATCAACATGCGCGAGCAGCTGATCAAGGAAGTCGAGATCATCCCGCTCGAGATCATCGTCCGCAACTATGCGGCCGGTTCGCTCGTCAAGCGCCTCGGTCTCGAACCCGGCACCCAGCTGCCACGCTCGATCATCGAGTTCTGCTACAAGGATGACGCTTTAGGTGACCCAATGGTCTCCGAAGAACACATCACCGCTTTCGGCTGGGCCACCCCTGCCGAGCTCGACGACATCATGAGCCTCGCCATCCGCGTTAACGACTTCCTGACCGGCCTGTTCATGGGCGTCGGCATCCAGCTCGTCGACTTCAAGATCGAATGCGGTCGCCTTTATGAAGGCGACCTGATGCGCATCGTTCTGGCCGACGAAATCAGCCCCGACAATTGCCGTCTGTGGGACATCAAGACCCGCAACAAGATGGACAAGGATCGCTTCCGCGAGAACCTTGGCGGTCTGATCGAAAGCTACCGCGAAGTCGCACAGCGTCTTGGCATCCTGGTTGAAACCGACAATGCGCTGACCACCGGTCCGCGTCTGGTCCAGTAGTCTTATCGGCAGGTATTGAGATGAAAGCGCGCGTAACCGTCACCCTCAAGGCCGGCGTCCTCGATCCCCAGGGTCAGGCTATCGAAGGCTCGCTCAAGAGCCTCGGCTTCGATGGTGTTGCATCGGTGCGACAGGGTAAGGTCTTTGACCTTACCCTCGACGGAACTGACGAGACAGCTGCACGTTCTGCCCTTAACAGCATGTGCGAGAAGCTGCTGGCCAATACTGTGATCGAAAACTACTCGGTCGAAATCACTCTTTAACGCCTTCCGGCGATAGCTACTGTCGCGCCGCTCTATGGCGCAGGACCATATTGTCATGCTCAAAACCATTTCGCTTTCCGTTATGTTTTTCGCCACCATGGGCCTGCTTTTCGCAGCTTATGCGTCAGTGCCAGTCTAAGTAGATCAGCGGCCGGGCAACCTGGCCGCGCTGAGCTCATGAATTGACGCATTCGAGTGGCGTCAGCACGGGCTTTAGCTGATTTCTTACCAATTCCGCATTTTGCATCACCTTGTTTCGACCCTGTTATCGGGTGCGGAACGAGTTGCTCTTTATTGTCACCGCAAAGATGCGGAGACTGAAGATGTCGGCTGATAGCAAGCGCCTTGATTGGGTGGACATGGCCAAGGGCCTGTCGATCTTTCTCGTTGTCATGATGTATGCGGCGTCCAGCGTCGGCGAGGATACCGGCGGCGTCGGCGTGCTGCATTGGGCCATCGCCTTTGCCACGCCGTTCCGCATGCCCGAATTCTTCCTGATCTCCGGCCTGTTCCTATCGCAGGTCATCGACCGCCCCTGGCGCGCCTATGCCGATCGCCGCGTGGTCCACTATCTCTATTTCTACGTGCTCTGGGCGCTGATCCACATCATCTTCAAGGTAGGCCTGCTGTCGACCGACCCCGTTGGTGCTGTCCAGCAACTGGCCTGGGCCGTTGTGCAGCCCTATGGCGTGTTATGGTTCATCTACATGCTGGCCGTTGTCAGCGCCGTCACCAAGCTGCTGCATGATATCAAAGTGCCGGTCTGGGCGGTGTTTGCCGTAGCGGCGGTCATGCAGATGGCGCCGATCCATACCGGCAGCTATCTGGTCGACCAGTTCGCCGACTATTTCGTCTTCTTCTATGCTGGCTACGTGCTGGCGCCCCAGCTGTTCCGGCTGGCCGATTGGGCGGCGGACAATGTTGGCCCTGCCCTCGGCGGCATCGCCGCCTGGGCCGTGATCAATGCGGCGCTGGTTTTCTCGCCCGGCTTTGAAATGCATCCGATCCATCCCGTCATGGGTTTTGCCGGCTTGCCGGGCGTGCACCTGATCCTGGCGCTTGTCGGCACCTCAGTGCTCTGCGTCATCGCCGCGCTGCTGACCCGCCTGCCCTTGATGAACTGGCTGCGCTGGATGGGCAGCAAGTCGCTGATCATCTATGTGGCCTTTGTGCTGCCAATGGGCATTGCCCGCACGGTGCTGATCAAACTTGGCGTGGTCGAGCCAACCATTCTGAGCCTGACCATCATGGCCATCGCCATCGTCTCGCCTCTGGCGCTCTACTGGATCGTGCAGCGTGTCGGTTTTGGTCAATTCCTGTTCGAACGGCCGGCCTGGGCCCACCTGCCCGGTACAAAAGGCGCTCGCATAAAGCGTGACACGGCATCGGTCACGCCCGCAGAATAGCCCGACCGCAATCGAGGGGGATTAGTGTTTTCAATCTCCCTCGCCACACCGGAGGGGAAGAGGCGCCATATCCCCTTGCCTTTTGCGCCAAGACTCATCACAAGGGCCTCGCTAACCCCTGACATAGCGAGGACCAGTCGATGAAATCAGCAGTCATCGTCTTTCCCGGTTTGAATCGCGACCGCGACATGATCGCGGCGTTGACCAAGGTATCGGGCACCGCCCCAGCGACAGTCTGGCATCAAGATGCCGACTTGCCTGACGTCGACCTGATCGTCATTCCGGGCGGCTTTTCCTACGGCGACTATCTTCGTTGTGGCGCTATCGCTGCGCGCTCGCCGATCATGGACAAGGTGCGCGAACGCGCCGCCAAGGGCGTCAAGGTTCTCGGCGTTTGCAACGGCTTCCAGATCCTCATCGAGGCAGGCCTGTTGCCCGGCGCGCTGATGCGCAATATGAGCCTCAAATTCGTCTGCCGCGAGGTCAAGCTCGAGGTCGTCAACGCTGAGACCGACTTCACGCGTGGCTATTCCAAGGGCCAGGTGTTCCGCTGCCCCGTGGCGCACCATGACGGCAACTACTTCGCTGACGCCGACACCATCGCGCGTCTCGAAGGCGATGACCGCGTGGCGTTCCGCTATGCCGAAAGCACCAATCCGAACGGCTCGATCAACGACATCGCCGGCATTTTCAATGAGCAGAAGAACGTGCTCGGCCTGATGCCGCACCCCGAAAATCTGATCGAAGCGGCCCATGGCGGCGACGACGGACGCGCTCTGTTCTCTGGCCTCTTGGGTAAGGCCGCCTGATGTCGGTACGCGCGCCGGTCAATCCGCGCACGCTTTTGACCTGGCTCGGTCTGACTTTCGGCGCCAGTGGCCTTGTGCTGCAGTTCGTCATCTCGATGCAGGTCTACCTGACTGACGGTCGGGATATTCCCGGCGCGCTCGGCGCGTTCTTTGCCTATTACACGATCCTGACCAACTGCATCTTGGTGCTGATCTACCTGTCCGAAGTGACCACGTTCCGCTGGCTCGACATTTTCCGTGGCCCGGTGTTTCGCGGCATGATGGCGGCGTGTATCGCGCTGGTCACCATCTACGTCTATCTGGTGCTGCGTCACCTGACAGAGCTCGATGGCCTGTTCGATCTGGCCGACCGCATCCTGCATTATCTCTGCCCGGTGCTGTATCTGCTGTGGTGGATCGTGCGACAGCCGCATGGCGGGCTGAGGTGGTCCAATCTGCCGATCATGCTGGTGCCGACACTGGTCTATTTTGCCTATGCAATGGCCCGCGGCGCCTGGGTGATGGAATACCCCTACCCCTTCATGAACGCCATCAAGCTCGGCTATGGCGAAGTGCTGCTCAGCGCGGTCTATATGGCCGTGGCTCTGGCCGTGCTCAGCGCCTGCGTGATCGCGCTCGATCATGTTCTCGGCAAACCGCGGCGGCCTTTGATCGATGGCTGAACTCGCGCAACCCGTCAGCGTCGGCATCGTGATCTTCGACGGCGTCGAGGAACTCGATTTCGTGGGTCCATGGGAAGTCTTCACCATGGCCAAGCAGATCGGCGCGCCGCTTGAGGTGTTCACCGTCGGCTGGCCCGAACCCGCCATCCGCTGCGCCAAGGGCCTTTACGTCGTCGCCGACCACGCCTTTGGCAATGTTCCCAAGACCGACGTCGTGCTGATCCCCGGCGGCAGAGGCACGCGTGCCTTGGCCGAGAACGAGAACTTCATCGCTGCGCTCAAGCCCTACCTGGCGCAGGCCACCTGGCAGACATCGGTCTGCACGGGCGCAGCCCTGCTCGGCAAGGCCGGGATCCTTGATGGCAAGCACGCCACCACCAATCGCAATGCCTTCGATTTCTTCCGCGCCGCCGCCCCCAACGCCATTCTCGAAGAACAACTGCGCTATGTCCGCGACGGCCATGTGCTGACTGGCGCCGGCGTCTCCGCCGGTATCGACATGGCGCTATGGCTCGTTGGCCATCTGTTTGGCGACGACGTCGCCCGCTCCACCCAGACTTTCATGGAATATTTTCCAGAGCCTCCCTACGGAAACGCTTCTTGATGACCCCCTATCAGAACAACATCGCCATCACCCCAAAGCTCGTTGCGGACCACGGTCTCAAGCCCGATGAGTTCGAAAAGATCGTTGCCCTGATCGGCCGCCAGCCGACCTATACCGAGCTCGGTATTTTCTCGGCGATGTGGAACGAGCACTGCTCCTACAAGTCGTCCAAGAAGTGGCTCAAGACGCTGCCGACCACTGGTCCGCGTGTCATTCAGGGCCCCGGCGAGAATGCTGGTGTGGTCGATATCGGCGACGGTCAGGCGATCGTCTTCAAGATGGAATCGCACAACCATCCGAGCTTCATCGAGCCCTATCAGGGCGCGGGCACCGGCATGGGCGGCATTCTGCGCGACGTCTTCACCATGGGCGCCCGCCCGGTCGCAGCGATGAACGCGCTGCGGTTCGGCGCGCCTGAGCACGAGAAGACCAAACACCTCGTTTCCGGCGTCGTTGCCGGCATCGGCGGCTACGGCAATGCGTTCGGTGTTCCGACCGTGGGCGGCGAAGTCGAATTCGACGAGCGCTACAACGGCAATATCCTGGTCAACGCTTTCGCGGCGGGTCTGGCTGACACCGACAAAATTTTCTACTCCAAGGCCGAAGGTGTTGGCCTGCCGGTCGTCTATCTCGGCGCCAAGACTGGCCGCGATGGCGTTGGTGGCGCGACCATGGCATCGGCGGAATTCGGTGACGATATAGAAGAGAAGCGCCCCACCGTTCAGGTTGGCGACCCCTTCACCGAGAAGCGACTGCTCGAAGCGTGCCTCGAGCTGATGGCTACGGGCGCCGTCATCGCCATTCAGGACATGGGTGCAGCGGGCCTGACCTGCTCGGCCGTCGAAATGGGCGCCAAGGGCGACCTCGGCATTGAGCTGGACCTCGACAAGGTGCCGGTGCGCGAAGCGCAGATGACGCCCTATGAGATGATGCTGAGCGAGAGCCAGGAGCGCATGCTCATGGTGCTGCATCCCGAGAAGGAAGCAGAAGCCCGCGCCGTCTTCGTCAAGTGGGAACTCGATTTCGCCACTGTAGGCTTCACCACCGACGACCTCCGTTTCCGCGTGAAGTGGCAGGGCGAGGAAGTCGCCAATCTGCCGATCAAGGAACTGGGCGACGAAGCCCCCGAATATGATCGCCCATGGACGCCAGCCGCACCGGCTGCAGCGCTTGCCGCCGATGACGTGCCGCAGATGGACGTGGCCGACGCCCTGCTCAAGCTGGTTGGTGGTCACCAGACCGCCTCGCGCCGCTGGGTGTTCGAGCAATATGACACGCTCATTCAGGGCAATTCCCTGCAGCGCCCCGGTGGCGACGCCGGCGTGATCCGCGTCGAAGGCCACGAGACCAAAGGCCTCGCCTTCACCTCGGACGTCACCCCACGCTATTGCGAAGCCGACCCCTATGAGGGTGGCAAGCAGGCTGTGGCCGAAGCGTGGCGCAACCTGACCGCAACCGGCGCCGAGCCCCTCGCCGCCACCGACAACCTCAACTTCGGCAATCCCGAGCGTCCTGAAATCATGAGCCAGCTGGTTCATGCCATCAAGGGCATCGGCGAAGCCTGCACGGCTCTGGATTTCCCGATCGTTTCGGGCAACGTGTCGCTCTACAACGAAACCAACGGTCGCGGCATTCTGCCGACACCGACCATTGGCGGCGTTGGCCTGTTGCCCGACTGGAGCCAGATGGCCCGCATCGGCTTTGCCGCTGCAGATCAGGTGATCCTCCTCGTAGGCGCACCGGGCAATCGCGGCACCCATCTTGGCCAGTCGATTTATCTGCGTGACCTGTTTGGTCGCCGCGATGGTTCGGCACCCCATGTCGATCTGGCCCATGAGCGCCGCACCGGCGACTTCGTGCGCAAGCTGATCCGCTCGGGTATCGTCACCGCCTGCCACGACCTCAGCGATGGTGGCCTTGGCGTTGGCCTGGCCGAAATGTCCATCGCGTCTGGCATTGGCGCGACTGTCGTCGACATCAACGATCACGATCCGATCCTGCAGTATTTCGGCGAAGATCAGGGCCGTTACCTTTTGACCGTCAATCTCGACCCGCAGGGCGAGGAACTGATGGCGCTGTGGAACGAGGCCAAGGAACTGGGCATTTTCGCGCCCTGGATCGGCACGACCGGCGGCACCGACCTCGTGCTCGGCGCGGCCAAGCCGGTTTCGGTTGCGGCGCTCAAGGCTGCTCACGAAGGCTGGTTCCCCCGCTTCATGGACGAACAGGCTGCATAATAGTCGTATCTGGCTTATGATAGCCGCTCTTTGGAGTGCTTTGGCACCCAAGGGCGGCGTCATTTTGTGGAGACTACAATGAACCTCAGACCGGCAATCGGCTGCCTTGCGGCCCTATCTATGAGCCTGCTGCCGGCGACCGCCTTTGCTCAGAGTGTCAACGTCACCCGTTCGATTCTGAACAATGAGCCCTATACGGTCATCTATCCAGAAGAGATGACCGCCACCGGCGGCGCGGGCGAACCGCTGACGCTGAACAATCCCAACGCGCCGCTACAATGCACTCTTGAGATCGTGCCGGTCGAAGATACCAACTGGACGCCGCAGAGCGCGCTGGACGATCTCAACGACGCAAATGTCACCTCCGGCTGGAGCCAGCAGTTCCCTGGCTTCACGCTCGGCATCAAGACGACCACGGCTTACCAGAGTGGCCCGGCTCTGCTTTACGACGGCACCTCGACCGACTCGCCGCAGGGTATTCCCCTGACCATCGTCCACACCGAGACCGTCGATTCGGGTCGCGGCTATGCGCTCGACTGCATTTACGCGACCGATGTGGCCGAACGCGCCCGGCCAATCGTTGATTTTATCATCGCTAATTTTTCGACCCGTTCGGACGCAGAGTGCTGCGTAGGCGTGGAAGTCGACCCTTCCGAGACCGCGCCGGCACCCGCTACGCCCTAAAGCGATTGCGCCCTTCGTATTGAAGGCACCACCCCCTCATGCCATATCATGGGGAACGGTCGGCACGTCGCCGACGCAGGTAAGGAGTTGAGCCATGCCCATGGATGCGAGCGAAATCGAACGCCGGATCAAGACGGCTCTCCCCGATGCGGATATCGATATCCGCGATCTGGCCGGGGATGGCGACCATTGGGCCGCCACGGTCAAATCCGAACAGTTCCGCGGCAAGACCCGCGTGCAGCAGCACAAGCTGGTTTACGATGCACTGCAGGGCGATATGGGCGGCGCTTTGCATGCCCTGGCCCTCCAGACTGTTTTGCCCGACTGATCCATGACGCTCCGCGAGTCGCTCGATCTGATCCGCATGGTCCGCCCCGAGGCGGGCACTGCGGCGATTGAGCATGAGATACTCGCGGAGCGCGCCTCCTCGCTCGGCGCTGCCGAACGCAAGGTCATCGACGCGATTGCCGCGCTGTCGACTGCAACGGGTGACCGTGACGATAAGCTCGGCGAGGCCCGTAATGTGGTCTGGGCCTATTTCGTGCAACGCGAACTGGTCGGCTTCCGCAAGCATACCGATGTGATTCAGGAACTCAGCATTCCCGGCGAAGTGCTTGTCGGGCTTGGCGCAATGACCAAGCCGAAGTGACACGCGCGGTCTTTTTCGACGTCGATGGCGTGCTGGTCCACGGCTATCACGCGCGGCCCGACCTGCAGCAGCGCTGGGACGAAAACCTGCTGGCCGACCTTGGTGTCGACCCTGAACGCTTCCGCGCCGAATTCATCTACGGCGTCTTCATCAAAAAGGTCGTCGTCGGCCAGATGGCGCTGATCACCGCACTTGACCGCGTCCTGCCCTTGCTCGGATACAAAGGCTCGTCGATGGCGTTCGCCCACTATTGGCTGACGCACGACAGCAAGCTCAACCTTCCCCTCCTCGATCTCATCCGACGCCTAAAACAGAAAAACGACATCCGCCTGTTCATTGCCACCAACCAGGACCACATGCGCGCCCTGTGGCTCTGGCAAACTTTAGGCCTTGGCGAGCTGTTCGAGGATATCTTTTACTCGGCCCGTATCGGCGTCCGGAAGCCCGAACCGGCCTATTTCGATTTCATCGAGCAGCGGATCGGCCCGCAAAGCGAGCCGCCATTGTTTTTCGACGACACACGCAAGGTGGTCGACGGCGCGCGCCGATACGGCTGGGACGCAGTCCAATTCGACACTATCGACGACTGCGTCAATCATCCCTGGATCGCTGCACGACTGACCTGATTTACCTGGAGACACCGCACCTATGAAGCGCACCATTTTGCTGACCGCCCTGCTCGGTATTATCGCCACCCCTGCCTTGGCGCAGGAGGCGCAATGTTTTCAGAACGATCAGTTTCTGGTCATAGGCCAGGAACGCCTTGACGAAGTGGGCACCGATTTCCTCATTCGGGCGCCGGCCAAGGGCAAGATCGCCTGCATCTTTGAGCAACAGCCCGGCGATCTGGCCATCGGCGGCCCCGATGATGCGTTTTGGTATGAGGGGCTGGCCGGACGCTATCTTGTTCTCACCCGCTCCACCGGGCCTGATGGCGACGTGGTGATCTACGACCTGGCGAATGGCGATCCTGTGACGCCTTACATCGAGGTCCCGGCGGACGACGAGATCACAATAGACAATGATTCAGTCACCTATTGGGCCCGAGGCGTCGAAGGGACCGCGGAAAATTGCCCCGGATATGCAGACGCTGTTGCAAATGGATGGGGCACCGTGATTGCCAATGAAGTGGTGCTCGATATTGCCACGGGCGACGTCCATGCCACAGGACAAAGCCACTGCAGCACGACACAGTGAGCATGGCGCAAGCATCTCGACAGCGCATGTTTGCTACCCTATTTAAAGGCAGCAGCAAGCGGGCCTTGACCCCGCCCATCGAAAGGTTTTTCCCATGACCGATATCAACGCCTTCATCGACGACAAGGTAAAGAACAACGACATCTTCCTGTTCATGAAGGGGTCGCCAGATTTTCCGCAGTGCGGGTTCTCCGGTCAGGTCGTCCAGATTCTGAACTATCTTGGCGTTGAATATGGTAGCGCCAATGTGCTCGACAGCGCTGAACTGCGCGACGGCATCAAGGCCTACACCAACTGGCCAACTATTCCCCAGCTCTACGTGAAGGGTGAATTCATCGGCGGCGCCGATATCATTCGCGAAATGTTCCAGGCCGGTGAGCTGCAGACGCATCTCCAGGGCGCCGGTATCGAAGTCAAGCAGACCGCCTGATTTCAGCGCATTTCAAAGCCCGGTCAGTGACCGGGCTTTTTGCTGCCTCATCACTGAAATTGATACTGCCATTCCGCAATATCACTAGTCGGAATGGTGGGCCGGGCGTAAATAGAATGTCCCACCTGGACAAATCTCATGAACGCGACCGCCCTTCGCCCCGCAGTCCCCCTGATTGTGCTGATCATCGCCGGCTGCGCCATTGCCGCCATCGGTAACGGTGTTCGCACCAGCTTCGGCCTATTCACCCTCCCGATGACGACCGATCTGGGCCTGACCCGCGAGGGCTGGGCCATGGCGATGGCGATCCAGAACCTGGCATGGGGCATCGCGCAGCCATTCGCCGGGGCGTTTGCCGACCGAGTCGGCACTGGCCGGACTATCGCTGCCGGCGCTGCGATCTACGCGCTCGGGGTGTTCGGCATGGCGTTTTCGCCAGACGCGGGCATCATGACCCTGACGGCCGGTATCGTCACCGGCGTCGGCATTGCCATCTGTTCCTTCTCGGTCGTGATGGCCGCCTTTGGTCGCTCTGTTCCGGCCGAGAAGCGCTCGCTGATTTTTGGCGTTGCCACCGCTGCGTCGTCCTTCGGCCAGTTTGCTTTCGCCCCGATCAGCCAGGGCTTCATCAATGCCTTTGGCTGGCAGTCTGCCCTGATCTACCTGGCCTTCGCGCTGTTGCTGATCATTCCGCTCAGCTATGCCCTGCGCGGCCGCACCGAGAATACTACCGGCGAGGCCGACCTGCCGTTCATGGAAGCGCTATCCAAGGCCTGGGGCTACGGCTCTTACCGCCTGCTGGTCATCGGCTTTTTCGTCTGCGGTTTCCACCTGGCCTTCATCAACGTCCACCTGCCCGCCTATCTGGTGCAGTGTGGCCTGTCGCCTGAAGTCGGCAGTTGGACCATCGCGGTCATCGGCCTGTTCAATATCGTTGGTTCGCTGCTGGCCGGCTATCTCGGCGGTCGCCTGCCCAAGCAGTTGCTGCTGGCCTCGATCTACCTGCTGCGCGCTGTGGCCATCGGGGCGTTCCTTTTGATCCCGGTCAGCGAGACCACCGCCTATGCCTTTGCGGCGTCGATGGGTCTGCTCTGGCTGTCGACTGTGCCACTGACGGCCGGTTTGGTCAGCCTGTTCTTTGGCGCACGCTATCTCGGCATGTTCTATGGCCTCGCCTTCTTCAGCCATCAGCTCGGCTCGTTCGTCGGCGTCTGGCTCGGCGGCTACGTCTATGACGTGACCGGCTCCTATAGCCTCGTCTGGTATCTGAGCATCGTGCTGGGCCTGGCTTCTGCAGCTGTCCATATCCCGATCAACGAGCGCAAGGCGCCACACTTTACGCCCAAGACCGCCGCCGCCTGATCCATCGGTTACCGCCGATAAAGTCTTGCAAATGTTGACCCGCGAGGTCATGGTCCGCGCATTATTCCTGCGCCCATGCTCTCGCGGCGATTAATTCCAGGTCCCATTGATGTCCGATCATTTTACGCGGGTGCTTCCCCGCCACGAATTCATTGCCCTTATGGCTGCCTTGATGGCGCTGAATGCACTGGCGATCGACGTCATGTTGCCGGCGCTGCCCTACATGGGTGAATCGCTTGGCGTGACGAGCGAGAACGAACGCCAGTTCGTGATTTCGTCCTACATGCTCGGCATGGGCGTGGCGCAGCTGGCCTTCGGACCGCTGACCGACCGCTTCGGGCGCCGCGCGCCACTGCTGTTCGGCATGGGTATTTATGTCGTTGCCGCGCTGACCGCCATTTTCGCCCCGAGCTTTGGCGCCCTGCTTGCCCTGCGCGTTGTTCAGGGCATGGGCGCAGCCAGCGTGCGCGTCATCTCCACCGCCGTGATCCGCGACCGGTACGAGGGCCGCGCCATGGCCGAGGTCATGTCGCTGGTCTTCATGGTGTTCATGGCTATTCCGATCATTGCGCCTGGCATCGGCCAGGTGATCCTGCTGGTCGGCGACTGGCACAATATTTTCATCTTCATGGGCCTGCTGGCTGCCGCTTTCTGGGCCTGGACCTTTTTCCGCCTGCCCGAAACGCTGCCGCTGGCCAATCGCCGTCCGCTGAGCTTTAAGGCCGTAGTACATGGCTTTGCGCTGGTCTTTGGCAACCGCGTCGCCTTCTCCTATGGCCTTGCCGGGACGTTCCTGTTTGGCGCGCTGTTTGGCTTCATCAGCTCCAGTCAGCAGATCTATGTCGATATCTATGGGCTGGGCGTTTACTTCCCCATCGCCTTTGCCGGCATGGCAGGCCTGATGGGCATCTCGTCCTTCACCAATTCCAAGATCGTGCGCCGCTTCGGCATGCGGCGGCTGTCGCATGGCGCCATGCTGGTCTTTACCGCCTTCAGCGGCATCTGGTTGATCCTGGCGCTGATCGGCTTCATGCCGCTCTGGCTGTTCCTGTGCCTGCTCGCCGTCATCATGTTTTGCTTCGGCTGGTCGGCATCCAATATGAACTCGCTGTCGATGGAGCCACTGGGCGCCGTCGCAGGGACGGCGGCGGCCGTGTTCGGCTTCATCCAGACCGTTGGTGGCGCGCTGATCGGTGGCTATACCGGCCAGATGTTCAACGGCACCACCGTTCCCGCCGCGACAGGCTACTTCCTGATGGGCGTGCTGGCACTGGTCTGCATTCTCGTCGCGGAACGCGGCCGGCTGTTTGGCGTGGGCGAGCAATATGCCCACCCAACGCTCGCCCAGGACCCAGGCCACTAATCCGGTTTGGGTGCGGCCTGCCCTTCGAACTGGCCGCGGTCGCTGACCACCTGATCGATCAGACCCCAGTCGCGGGCCTGTTCGGGCGTCATGAAGTTGTCGCGCTCGAGCGCCGTTTCGACCTCTTCATAGGTGCGGCCGCAGTGCTTGGCGTAGAGCATGTTCATGCGCCGCTTGAGGCGCATGCTTTCTTCGGCATGCAGCATAATATCGGTGACCTTGCCCTGAAAGCCGCCACTGGGCTGATGCAGCATGATCGAGGCATTGGGCAGGCAGATGCGGCTGCCCTTTTCGCCCGCCATCAGCAGGAACGACCCCGCCGACATCGCCATGCCCATGCATAGAGTGCCCACCGGCGAGCGGATGAACTGCATCGTGTCATACATGGCCAGCGCCGCTGTCACGACGCCGCCGGGTGAGTTGATATAAAGGCTTATCTCCTTTTTCGGATTCTCCGACTCAAGGAACAGCAGCTGGGCGCAGACCAGCGACGACATGCCCTCCTCGATCTCGCCATTGATGAAGATGATCCGCTCGCGCAGCAGCCGCGAGTAGATGTCGAACGAGCGTTCCCCGCGTGAGGATTGTTCGACGACCATAGGGACGAGTTGCATCATGTCGCGCATCGGCGATCTCCGTTCAGGGACTGATTTGAAACTTGGGGGTTAGGCGACCAGCAGCATGGTTTGATTGCTGTTGGCGGCGGACGGGACGGTGACCGGTTCGTGGGTGAGCCTGAACCAGGTGCCGCCGTCATTGGTGGGCGTCAGTTCGAAGGTGACGAGACTATCCTCGGCACCGACAATGGCGCCCTGCCCGGCCTCGCGCCAGCTATAGGTGAGGCTGCGATTTTCTTCCGACGTCACCACCGCCAGATCGATATTCTGGTCAGGCTTGATCCAGCGCGCCAGATATTCGGGGATGGTCAGCGCCCGCCAGACCTTTTCCGGCGGCGCATCGAGCTCACATTCAAACACCAGCGCTTCGGTATCGGTCATTGATCCATCTCCTTGAGCAGGTCTTTGAGGCCATCGATGCGGCTCGGCCAGAAGGCACGGTAACGGGCCAACCAATCATGCAGCGGCGCCATCCCCTCGGGCGCGACGCGATAGTTGACGTAGCGCCCCTCGCGGCGCTCGCTGATCAGCCCGGCGCAGCGCAGCACCGCCAGATGCTGGCTCATCGCCGGCTGGCTGATGGCAAAGCCCTCGCGCAGATCGGTCGCGGTCATCTCGCCACTCGCCAGCCGTTCGAGCACGGCACGGCGGGTTGGATCGGACAGCACTTTGAAAATATCGACTTCGCTCATGCAGAGACATAAGCACGGACTTATGTGTCATTGCAAGGGCCATGCGCAAGCGCCGCCTGAAATGCGGTTGTCATGAGCTGCAATGGCGAGACCTTGATCCCGAATGGAGTAGTAAAATGTGAGACCAAGGTCTCGCCATCACGCCGGGGCTTTTCACGGGTCGGGCATGGCGGGCCATTTCGCAGACCTCGGCAGCACACATTTCCCCCGCGTGACAGGAGCGACCTCCCATCCCCGGCTGCCTTCACGCTCATTCACTCGTCATGACCGGCTCTGGCGTGAAGGTGGAGCAAGGATACGGGAGGAATTTGGGGTGGGGATAAGATTTAGGGTCAGATGGCTTCAGTCGACACCCTCCCCCTTGAGGGGAGGGATCAAGGGAGGGGGTGAGTCACGGGCACCGAGTTTGCGGATAGATACCCCCACCCTGCTCGATGGACGGACTTAGCAAACGCTAAGTCCTATCTCACTTCCCTCCCCTCAAGGGGGAGGGTGAACTCCACTCCAGTCTAAAGCCGGAGTGGACTCCCCTGCTTGGTGCGGGACGAACGGGATTGAGTGGGCAACGGTGGGATCGGAATACCCCCACCTAGCCCCCCCCCTTTTCAGGGGGAGGAATACGTGCGGTGATTGCCGCTGGGTTCGCCGCAAACTGGATAGGCTCTTCCCCCTTTTCAGGGGGAGGTTGGGTGGGGGAATACTTTTCTTACCGGTGCCCTACCGACCCACCCCTCAGAACGTAAACACCTCACGCCGCAGCACATCCCAGCTGTCGCGATCTGTCGTGACCAGCAGGCCACCATCGACGTGGCTGGGGAGATAGGCCGTGCCGTCAAGCCGCGCGGCATAGGCGCCGGCTTCCTGGCTGATGAGGACGCCGGCGAGGTGGTCCCAGGGCATCAGCTTGTTCCAGCAGCCGAACTGGGCGTGGCCGGAGGCGAAGGTGCGGTATTCGTGGCCGGCACAGCGGAAATTGGAGACGACGCGGACCTTGGCGAGATTTGCCAGAACGGTCGGTCGAACATCAGCAGGAATGTAGGATACCGAGGCGCAGCCGACCATTTCGGCCAGTGGCAGGGGCGCGGCGACATGCAGACGCACGGCTTCGCCATTGGGGCGGCGCAGCCAGGCGCCGGCGCCCTTTTCGGCCATGATCCAGTCATCGCCCATCGGGTCATAGATGATGCCGGCGACAGTTTCGCCCTTGGAGACGACCGAGGCCATTGTGGCAAACAACGGCAGGCCGGCGGCGTAGTTGGCAGTGCCATCAATCGGATCGACCACCACCGCCAGATCGGCATGGGCGAGCCTGGGCAACAGAGCCGGATCTGCAGCCACCGATTCCTCGCCGACGAACAGGGCGTCGGGCATCCACTTGGCGATACGGGCCTTGATGACGTTTTCGGTGGCGATATCGGCCTCGGTGACAAGATCGATGGCTTCGGTCTTGATGTGGACCATCGAGCCATCGAGACGGCGGAAGCGCGGCAGGGCTTCGGCCCGCGCCGCGTCGCGCAGGATATTGGCGAGGTCCATCACATCAAACGTCACGAGGCAGTCCTTTTGTCGAACAGGGCATTGAAGTCGAACAGCTTGGTATCGAGCATGTGGCTGGCATTGATATTGCCCAGCGCGCGGATCATGACGTCCTTGCGGCCCGGCATGCGCTTTTCGATATCGCCGAGCATGGCCTTCATGGCGTTGCGCTCAAGCCCATCCTGGCTGCCGCAGAGATCGCAGGGGATGATCGGGAAGGCCATGGCGTCGGAGAAGCGCTGCAGGTCTTCCTCGGCGCAGTAGATCAGCGGGCGCAGCACCTCGATGTCGCCCTCGTCATTGAGCAGGCGCGGCGGCATGGCGGCGAGCTTGCCGCCATGGAACATGTTCATGAAGAACGTTTCGAGGCTGTCGTCGCGATGATGACCCAGCACCAGCGCGGTGCAGCCTTCTTCGCGCGCGATGCGATAGAGATTGCCACGGCGCAGGCGGGAGCAGAGCGAGCAATAGGTCGCCCCGGCCGGCAGCTTACTGGTGACGATCGAATAGGTGTCCTTGTATTCGATGCGGTGCGCGATCCCCAGCCCGGTCAAAAATTCGGGCAGAATGTGCTTGGGGAAATTGGGCTGGCCCTGATCAAGATTGCAGGCGAGCAATTCCACCGGCAGCATGCCGCGCCATTTCAGATCGAGCAGCAGCGCCATCAGGCCATAGCTGTCCTTGCCACCCGAAAGGGCGACGAGCCACTTCTCGCCCGGCCGCACCATGGCGAACTTTTCGAGCGCCTCGCGCGTGTTCCGGATCAGGCGCTTGCGCAGCTTGTTGAACTCGCCGCTGCGCGGGGCATTGCCATAGATCGGGTGCCCGCCGCTCTCGATGTCGTCAGCCGCATCTGGCGCGGCTTCCATGACCTCACTCATGGCGAAACTCTCTTTGCTGTCATGGCGTAGCTGATAGCGCCCCCTGCCCTTGAGGGGAAGCAAAACCGGGCGGTGCAAACCTTACCAAAGATTAATTCCGCACTCTTGCTTTAGGCCAAATTACGGCAGCTAGTTGACCTCATTCACTCGGCACCCTGGAGACTCGTGGTGTTTCGGTCCTTCTTCCCCAATCCCAAATATTTCTTCACATCAGCCGTCGCCTGGACGGTGTTGTGCATGGCGCTGTGGTTCGGCCTCGGCTCGACCCTGCAGCGCTTCCTGAGCCTTGGTCCGTGGCTCGGCATTGTGCCCAGCGAAGCCAATCCCGACCCGTTCTTCAGCCCCGACAAGGTCTGGCTGTACCAGTTCATCCTGATGTCGGGCTATCTGTTCTGCGTGCCCTGGTATTTCCTCAACGACAACAAGCGTTGGTACTGGTGGTCCGTGGTCGGGACCGTGACCATCATCGAAGTGGTCTATTTCGACGTCCAGATCGGCGCCTGGATGAACGACTGGTATGGCGCGTTCTTCAACCTCATCCAGGGCGCGATGACCACGCCCGGTAGTGTCTCGCTCGACACCATGTATGGCGAGTTGACAACGGTGCTCTACGTTTTGCTGCCGCGCATCGCGGTATTGGTGCTCAACGCGTTCTTCATCGCGCACTATCTGTTCCGCTGGCGCCGGGCCATGACGTTCTTCTACCTCACCCACTGGCAGAGCCTGCGCCACATAGAAGGCTCGTCCCAGCGTATTCAGGAGGACGCGCAGCGCTTCGCCAATATCGTGGAAGGCCTGGCGGTCGCCTTCGTGTCGTCCATCATGACGTTGCTGGTTTTCCTGCCGCTGCTATGGGAGCTGTCGACACACATCACCGAGCTGCCGCTAGTGGGCGCGGTGAATGGTAGCCTGGTCTGGGTGGCGCTGATGTCGGCCATTTTCGGCACCGTGTTGCTTGGCCTTGTCGGCGTGAAGCTACCGGGGCTCGAGTTCCAGAACCAAAGGGTCGAGGCAGCGTTCCGCAAGGAACTGGTCTATGGCGAAGACAATGCCGGACGCGCCCGGCCGGTGACGGCGCGGGAATTGTTCCTCGGCGTCCAGCGCAACTACTTCACCCTCTATGGGCACTATCTCTACTTCAACGTCGCACGCTACGTTTACCTGCAGGGCGCCAATTTCGTGCCGCTGATCGCGATGGCGCCGTCAATCGTTGCGGGTACTCTGACGTTTGGTCTGTTCCAGCAGGTCAGCAACGCCTTCGGACAGGTGGAGGACTCGTTCCGCTTCCTTGCCAATTCGTGGACCACGATCATCTCGCTGATCTCGGTCTACAAACGTCTGCGGGCGTTTGAGTCCCACATTCCAGGCGATGCGATCTCGGGCGTGGACTACAACGATCCGCGGTTCCTCGCGACCGAAGCGGGCTTCCCGCCACTCGATCTCCGCGAAGATGGCATGCCAATTCAGCCACCTATTGGGACCTGAAGTGACTGGATCGGGGGCTGTTCCGCCACTGCGATCGACCGGTCGCCGCCCCCTCACCCCGACCCTCTCCCCTCAGGGGAGAGGGGACGACTAATGGCGCAGGGACAAGCACAAACAAAAAGGGCCGCTCCGAGGAGCGGCCCTTTCCAATTCTGTAATTGTACTGCGATTAACGCGAGTAGAATTCGACGACCAGGTTTGGTTCCATCTGAACCGGGTATGGCACATCCGACAGAGCCGGAACGCGCACGAAGACCGCGGTCATCTTGTTGTGGTCGGCATCGACGTAATCAGGAACGTCGCGCTCGGCCAGCTGGGTTGCTTCGATCAGGACGGTCAGCTGCTTGGAGCGCTCGCGCACTTCAATCTTGTCGCCGACCTTGACCTGATAGGATGGGATGTTCACGCGCTGGCCGTTGACCAGGATGTGGCCGTGCGACACGAACTGGCGCGCAGCAAACACGGTAGCAACGAACTTCGCACGATAGACGATCGCGTCGAGACGCGACTCGAGCAGGCCGATCAGGTTCTCGCCGGTGTCGCCCTTAACGCGGGCAGCTTCGGTGTAAAGACGCTTGAACGCCTTTTCGGTGACCGAACCGTAATAGCCCTTGAGCTTCTGCTTGGCGCGGAGCTGCAGACCGTAGTCCGAAAGCTTGCCCTTGCGGCGCTGACCATGCTGGCCGGGGCCATATGCACGGGCATTGAGTGGGGACTTCGGACGGCCCCAGATGTTTTCGCCAAGACGGCGATCGATCTTGTACTTGGCTGAATGACGCTTCGACATCGCGTATCCTTCTTAACAGTTGAATGGATCGCGCCCTCCTCTGCCACCCTTGCGGATGACCGACAGACCCCAAATAGATTAGGAGATCCCGGGTGCGCCTATGGGCCAGAGGCCCGAATAGGTGGCCGCGTGATACCGAGGGCGTGCCAAGGAGTCAAGCACGACGCCTGATTATGGCTTGGCCAAGGGCTCGGCGACGCCATCGGCGACCATTTTGTGGTCGAGCGAGCGCTGTTCGCGCAGGCCCGGGAAGATCAGGCTCCACACACCAGCCACCGCCATGGCCCCGAATCCACCGATCACTACCGCCGCCACCGGCCCAATGAAGTGCGCCACGGTACCGGCACGGAACTCGCCCAATTCGTTTGAGGCGCCAATAAACACCGAGTTCACGGCATTGACGCGGCCACGGACCTCCTCAGGCGTCCAGAGCTGCATGATGGTTTCGCGGATGGTCACGCTGACCATGTCGGACGCGCCCACCATGGCAAGCGCGGGGATCGACAACCAGATCGAGGTCGAGAAACCAAAGACGACGGTGAAGGCCCCGAATAGCGCGACGAAGACGAAGAGGATGCGCCCGGCGAAGTTGCGAATGGGGAATCGCGTGAGGAACAAAGCCATGGCGATGGCTCCGATTCCCGGCGCGGCACGCAGCAGGCCATTGGCGATGGAGCCGCCATGCAGAATGTCGGTGGCATAGATCGGCAGCATGGCCACGGCACCGCCCATCAGCACCGCGAACATGTCGAGCGAGATGGCGCCGAGCACAACCTTATTGCTGAAAATATAGCGGAAACCGCCCAACAGCGTCTCCATGCTGGTGGTCTGCGCCGCCTCGCGCTGCACGGGTTTGGGGATCATCAACACCGTCACAACCGCGCAGACAAGGAGCGCCGCACCGGTACCGAATGGAATGGCAGGCGCAAAGGCATAGAGAACGCCGCCCAAAGCCGGGCCGGCGATGGAGGCGAACTGCCAGGCCGAGGCATTAACGGTGATCGCGTTGCTCAACGCTTCGGCGGGCACCAGATTGGGTGCGAGCGATTGAGCTGCGGGGCCCCAAAAGGCGCGTGCGGTGCCGAGCACGACGAGAATGCCGAACAGCGGCCAGATTTCATGCGCCTGCGCTTCGGTGAACAGCAGGAAGCCAATGGCGCACAGCAGTTCGACGCTGAGGCATATCGCCATGATGCGGCGGCGGTTGAACCGGTCGGCGGTGAGGCCGGTAATGAGGATGAGCACGAGCGCCGGTGCGAAGAGGCAGAGGCCCACGAGACCAACCAGCAGCGGTTCGCGGGTGACCTCGTAAATCTGATAGGCGATCGACACCGACATAATCTGGACCGCAAAGCTCACCAGCAAAGTGGTCAGCCAGAAAAAGCGGAAGCCAATATAGGTGAAGGCAAGGCGGGATGTGTCGGCGGGGGCGGCGGTGCTCATATCCGGGCTGTGACACGACAGATTGTCGCAGTCAAAGGCGGAATCAGGCGGAAGCGTTCGGTGGTGACGATTGTGATGGTGGTGTTGCGGAGGGAGGGGGTTTTCCGACCACCTCAACCAGCCAAGGCCCCCTCACCCGGCGCTGCACGCCGACCCTCGGGTCAAGCCCGAGGGCAGGCTCTCTCCCCCAAGGGAGAGGGTGAAGAGCCGGCTACTCTTCGCCCACGTCCTTCTTCACCGCAGGTTTCTGCCGGTTTGGGTTTGGTCGCAGATGCCGGCGGTCTATGGAGGAGATGACGCCGCGGAGGGTGCGGATTTCCTGCGAAGAGAAGTTGCCGCGCGAAAGGGCTGTGCGGAGGTTGTCGACCATTCCCGGCTTTTTCTCAGGGGTGGTGAAAAAGCCGGACTGGTCCAGCACGCCTTCGAGATGTTCGAACAGGCCCACAAGTTCGCTTTTGGGCGCGGCGTCGAGCAGGCCGCTATCGAAGGGCAGCTTTTGGGAGAGTCCGGCGTGGCGGCGCCATTCGTAGGCGAGGATCAGCACGGCCTGCGCGATATTGAGCGAGGCAAAGGCTGGTTCCACCGGCAGGGTGACGATGGTGTTGGCGAGGGCGACTTCCTCGTTGAGCAGGCCCCATTTCTCGCGGCCGAACAGCAGGCCGACGCCCTGCCCGGCGGCAATCGTCGCAGACATGCGGATCGCGGCTTCGTCCGGGCCGATGACTTCCTTTTGCAGGTCACGCGAACGGGCGGTGGTAGCCAGCACCAGATTGAGGTCGGAAACAGCTTCTTCGAGCGTTTCGAAAACGCGGACGCGTTCGATGACGTGGTCGGCGCGCGAGGCGGCGGCGATGGCGCGTTCATTGGGCCAACCGTCGCGGGGGCGAACCAGGCGCAGGTCCCATAGCCCGAAATTGGCCATGGCGCGCGCGGCTGTGCCGATGTTTTCGCCCAGCTGCGGCTCACACAGGATCACCGCCGGAGATGGCAGAAATTCAATTTTGATGGAGGTGTCTGTGCCGGCCATGTCGCCCAATCCTGTAAGATCAGGCGCTCATAGCCCCTTTTGACCACTTAGGGCAATTCAGGCGACGCGGTGACGAAAGGGGAAGTCCTGAACTTTGGTCGAGCGCTGCCACTCACGGTCAAGGATTGCGAACTGCATTTCCTCGTCCCATTCGCCCTGGAACAGCGCGTGTTCGCGATAATGCGCCTCAAGCCGCATGCCCAGTTCCTGCATCAATTTGATGGAGTGATGGTTGCGGCCATCGCTGCGCGCTGAAACGCGGTGAATGTGGAAATGATCGAAAGCCAGATCGAACATGGCGCTGACCGCTTCACGAGTGAAGCCCTGACCCGCGAAGGTCGGGTTGATGAGGAACCGAATCTCGCCCTGCCCGGCAGTGGCATCCGACCAGTGCAGCGAGACATGGCCAATCAGCGCGTGGTCGCCCCGGCGCACCATGGCCAGAGTGAGCGTGTCACCCGGACGCTGCAGACTGACATGATGGCGCAAAATGCTGAGGGCGCCAGCCACATCTCTCTTGTCGCGCGTCTTGGTAAACACATAACGCTGCATCGAAGGCAGCGAGTGATACGCGCTCAGACTCTCCACGTCCCCGCGCTCGAAAGTGCGCAGCACGAGCCGCTCCGTCTCAATTGGCAATGTCAATGACGACATGTCTTCCTCTCCCTGATCCGCCTTAGCCCTGTGGGCACAACGTCATCCGATTCAGGGAAGTTCCTGTCACGCCGAAGAAAAATTGTATCCCGGCAGAAACATTGGAAATAGCCGTTAGGCTTCAGGCATTTGCGCCCGAAGCGATTGCCACTCCTGCCAGAGGATGGCGTAGACAAATTCCTCGTCCCACTCACCCTTAAAGATCGCGTGCTGGCGGAAATGGGCCTCGCGACGCATCTGTAAACGCTCCATCAGCCGCCACGAGGACGAATTGCGCACATCGCAGCGCGCGGCGATCCGGTGCATGTCGCCGGGACCAAAGCCAAGGTCGAGCAGCGCATCGGCTGCTTCAGTGGCATAACCATGGCCCTGATAGGCAGGATCAAAAATCCAGCCGATTTCGCCCTGCCGGGCATCGACGCTGCGCCAGATCAGCGACACTTCGCCAATTACCGCGCTGTTGGCGGCCAACTCGACGGCGAGCACGATCTTGTCGTCGAGCCGCTCGAGGCCGACCTGGCTGATGCGCTGCTGCACCGCCAGAGCGCACTCTTCTTTGCTCAGCGGCACATCGAACAGGTAGCGCGCCACATCTTCGCGGCGACGATAGGAATAGACGGCCTCGACATCGCCGCGCGTAAACGGGCGCAGGAGAAGTCGGGACGTGCGAATTGGGTAGTCTGGATAAAGAGCCATGCCATCCCCCCCATATCTGGCGGCGCGCACTCTTGCCAGTGTTGGATGCAAAGGCAAGTGCGAGGGCCTTGCCCAGGCCTTGGCGACATGACAGCCTTTTGCGATGAACAGCCCCAACCGACCCAATATCGACATTGCCGCCCGCTGCGCCTGTGGCGCCATTTCCATGGCGGTGCGCGGCGAAGTGGTGTCGATGCTGATGTGCTCATGCCTTGATTGCCAGCGCTCGACCGGGAGCGGCCACGCCACTGTGGCGACGGTGCGCACATCGGCGTTGACGGTGACGGGTCCGACAAAATCCTTCGACCGGCCAAGCGACTCGGGGGCAACGTTCACCCGGCACTTCTGCCCGCAATGCGGCACCGGACTATACGGGCAATCGTCGCGTGCGCCGGATTTGCGAATGTTTCTGGTCGGGTTCTTTGCCGTGCAAAATGACTGGTATGCGCCCAATCAGCTGATTTTTGCGCGCAGCCATCAGGCCTGGGACCTGATAGACGACCACCTGCCCCAGCACGACACCTATCGGAAAGCCCAAACATGAGCCTGGCATCGGAAGAACTCTCCGACCGCGTGCGCGACCTTCTGGCGCGGCACCGGTCGATCACCGAAAAGAAGATGTTCGGCGGGCGCTGCTTCATGATCGACGGCAATATGGTGGTGTGTCCGCTCAAGGAAGGCGGTCTGCTGGTGCGTGTCGGCAAGGGTGGCTACGAGGAAATCTTGTCCCTGCCCGGCGCGAGCGCGATGAACATGGGCAGCAAGACCATGAGCGGCTTTGTCGAAGTCAGCGGCGATGTGCTGGAGGACGATGACGTGCTGCAGGAATGGGTCGAGCGGGCGCGGGTGTTCGTCTCGACACTGCCGCCGAAATGATGGCGCTCGGCTGAGATGGTCCCAGCCGAGCGGTCGCAAGTCTAGATCTTGCTGAACACCAGCGATGCGTTGACGCCGCCAAAGCCGAAGGCGTTGGCGAGGACATGCTTGATGTCCTTTGGCTTGGCCGTGTTGGGCACAAGGTCAAACACATTGGCAGCTTCGTCGGGCTCGTCCAGATTAAGCGTGGCTGGCAGCGTGCCGTGGCGGATCGCTTCGATGGAGATGATCGCAGCGAGTGCACCGGCAGCGCCGAGCAGGTGGCCGGTGGCCGACTTGGTGGCGCTGACGGCCAGGTCCTTGCCACGACCGGCAAACACGGCGCCGATACCCGCGATCTCGGCCGCATCGCCGACTTCGGTGGAGGTGCTGTGGGCGTTGACGTAATCGACTTCGGCAGGCGTGACGCGAGCCATGGCCAGCGCATTACGCATGGCGACCTGTGCGCCTGCCCCATCCGGCGAGCCAGAGGTGAGGTGGTAAGCATCGGCCGAGGTGCCGTAGCCGCCCAGAATGGCCAGTGGCGTTGCGCCGCGTGCCTTGGCGTGACTGAGCTTTTCGATGACGAGGATGGCCGCGCCTTCGGACAGCACGAAACCGTCGCGCTTGGAATCAAATGGCCGCGAGGCCTTGGTCGGATCGTCATTGTAAGCCGTCGACAGCGCGCGTGCGGCGCCAAAGCCGCCCAGCGAAATCGGATCGACTGAGCCTTCAGCACCGCCAACAATGGCCACTTCGGCTTCACCGGTCATGATCATGCGCATGCCATCGCCAATGGCCTGGGCCGAGGCGGCGCAAGCGGTCACCGGTGCGCCAATCGGGCCCTTGAAGCCATAGCGAATGGAAATCCAGCCGGCGGCCAGATTGGCAAGAAAGGACGGCACGGTGAACGGCGATAGGCGACGTGGGCCTTTTTCGGCGATCAACTGCGCAGCCTTGGCCATGACCGGCGAACCGCCAACGCCCGAACCAATGATGGTTGCGGTGGCCCGCTGGTCTTCTTCGCTCACCGGCTCCCAGCCCGACTGAGCGATGGCTTCGGCCGCTGCAACCAGACCGTATTGGATGAACAGGTCCATCTTCTTGATGTCCTTGGCGTCAATCGCCACCAGCGGGTCAAAACCCTCGGCATCCTTGTCCTTGCCGGGCACCAGGCCCGCAATGGAGGCGGTGTAGCCGGTAGTGTCGAAGCGATCATTATGGACGATGCCGCTGCGGCCAGCGATCAGGCGGTCCCAATTGGTGGCGACGCCCACGCCGAGGGGCGAAACGACGCCCATGCCGGTGACAACGATGGGATCGGCGGGATCAGGCTTCAGCATGAAAGTCTCCAAGTGTGTATATGCACGTTATAAGGTGGTGTGTGGCAAAGCCATGGCCGCGTTAAAGCTTGGCCAATTGTTGCAAGCCAGCGATGACGCCCGCGAAATCTGGGTTGGTGAGGCTGTCGCGCAGTTCGGCCTGCCATTTGCGCCATTCGGGCAGCATTTTTTCGACCAGCACGGCCCCCGCCTCGGTCAGCGCCACAATGCGGCGATTGCCGTGTTCGGCGGCCTGCTTGGCAACAAGGCCCTTGCGCTCGAGCAAGTCGAGATTGCGCGACAGGGTGCTGCGCTCCATGGCGATGCTGCTGGCCATTTCGGTGACTGAGCGATCGGGATGGTCGTTGAGCGTCGTCAGGATATTGAACTGCGCGGCGGTCACGCCAAAAGGGCGCAAGCGGTGGTCGGCATGCCGCGTTACCGCGCGCGCCGCCATCCGCGTATTGAGCACCATGCATTGGCTGAAATCGTCCTGCATGAGCGCCATATAGTCGTGCATATACACGGCGTCAACGGCAAGCCCCCATGCCGTAACGCAGCTTTGCGGTCGACTGCGCCGATGATATAGGGGCACACCAAGCGGCGCGGGCTTTTTCCCGTGCCAATATCCAATGGCAAGGGAGCCCATACGATGAGCAAAATCAAAGTCGCCAACCCGGTGGTGGATCTCGACGGCGATGAGATGACCCGGATCATCTGGCAGGCGATCAAGGACAAGCTCATCCATCCCTACCTCGATCTGCCGATCGAATACTACGACCTGTCGGTTGAAAGCCGCGACGCGACCAACGACCAGATCACCGTGGACGCAGCCCATGCCATCCAGAAGCACGGCGTCGGCATCAAATGCGCCACCATCACCCCTGATGAGCAGCGCGTTGAAGAATTCAAGCTCAAGAAGATGTGGAAGTCGCCAAACGGCACCATCCGCAACATCCTGGGCGGCGTGATTTTCCGCGAGCCGATCATCTGCAAGAACGTGCCGCGCCTGGTGCCCGGCTGGACCCAGCCTATCATCGTCGGCCGTCATGCTTTCGGCGATCAGTACCGCGCCACCGACTTCACCTTCCCCGGCAAGGGCACACTGACCATCAAGTTCACCGGCGAAGATGGCAAGGTCATCGAGCACGAAGTCTATCAGGCTCCGGGCGCTGGCGTGGCCATGGCCATGTACAACCTCGACGACTCGATCCGCGATTTCGCCTATTCGAGCTTCAACTACGCGCTGGCTCGTGGCGTGCCGTGCTACCTCTCGACCAAGAACACCATCCTCAAGGTCTATGACGGTCGCTTCAAGGACATCTTCCAGGAAATCTACGACCGCGAATTCAAGGAACAGTTCGAAGCCAAGAAGATCTGGTACGAGCACCGCCTGATCGACGACATGGTCGCGTCCGCCCTCAAGTGGTCCGGCGGCTATGTCTGGGCTTGCAAGAACTATGACGGCGACGTGCAGTCCGACATCGTGGCACAGGGCTTTGGCTCGCTGGGCCTGATGACTTCGGTTCTGGCGACGCCAGATGGCAAGATCGTCGAGTCCGAAGCTGCCCACGGCACCGTGACCCGTCACTACCGCCAGCACCAGCAGGGCAAGGAAACCTCGACCAACTCGACCGCGTCGATCTTCGCCTGGACCCGTGGCCTCGCGCACCGCGCCAAGCTGGACGACAACGAAGCACTGGCTCAGTTCGCCCTGACGCTCGAAAAGGTCACCGTCGACACCATCGAAGAAGGCAAGATGACCAAGGACCTGTCCCTGCTCGTCGGTCCAGACCAGAAGTGGCTCTCGACCATCGGCTTCCTCGACGCCATCGACCAGAACCTGCAGAAGGCCATGGCGTAACCAACGCCAGCCCAATGAATTGGAAAAGGCCGGATCATTTGATCCGGCCTTTTTGTTTGCGCTCAACCAGCAGAAGCAGTTTTCGTTTCGCGGAAATACCGGTTTCGTGCTAATGTTTGTTTGTCGGCACACCGTTCCTGCCCGGCGCTTCACCTTATTTGAAGTCTTGCCCCGCCCTTTCAGGCGTCGACGCATTGTCATTATTTCATCGAGGACGCTTCCATGCGTTACAAATCCCTTGGGGGATCGGGCTTGCTCGTCTCCGAAATTTGCCTTGGCACCATGACATTCGGCGGTGCCGGTTTCTGGACCGCAATCGGCCAGCTCGATCAGGGCGTGGCCGACAGCATCGTGGCTCGCGCGCTCGATGCCGGCGTCAACTTCATTGATACCGCCGACGTCTATTCCGAAGGCCTCAGCGAAGAAATCACCGGCCGCGCCATCGTCAATTCGGGCCGCAAGCGCACCGATGTGGTGCTGGCGACCAAACTCAACGGCCAGATGGGCCCCGGCCCCAATGATCGCGGCTCCTCGCGTGGCCACATCATGGACGCCGTCAAGGCCAGCCTGAAGCGTCTGAACACCGACTATATCGACCTCTACCAGATCCATGCGCAGGACAACCTGACCCCGGTCGAGGAAATCATGCGGGCGCTGGAAGACCTGGTCCGTCAGGGCCATGTCCGCTATGTCGGCGTCTCCAACTGGGCTGCCTGGCGCATCTCCAAGGCGCTGGGCGTGGCCGACAACAACAGTTGGGCCCGTTTTTCAACGCTACAGGCCTATTACACCATCGCCGGGCGAGACCTCGAACGCGAGATCGTGCCGATGATCAGCCAAGAAAAGCTTGGCCTGATGGTGTGGAGCCCACTGGCCGGCGGCCTGCTGAGCGGCAAATATAACCGCGACGGCACATCACCGGACGGCTCGCGCCGGGCCAATTTCGACTTCCCACCAGTCAACAAGGACCGCGCCTTTGACAGCATCGACATGATGCGCGAAATCGGCGACGCCAAGGGCGTGTCGGTGGCCCGCATCGCGCTGGCCTGGTTGCTGCACCAAAAGCACGTGATGTCGGTGATCATCGGCGCCAAATCGGTCGAACAGCTCGACGACAATCTGGCGGCGGTCGATGTGACCCTGAGCGACGACGAGCTCAAGCGCCTCGACGCTGTCAGCGCCCTGCCCACCGAATATCCCGGCTGGATGATCGAGCGCCAGATGCGCAAGGCCAATCCGGACGACTGAATGAAGTAAGGGCCGAAGCATTGCTTCGGCCCTTTGCTTTTGCGCGGTTGCGACAGGTCTATTTGACCTTGCCGCTGCCGGGGGCTGCAGTCACCTCGACCCGTTCACCGGCAACAACGGAGAACGGGACTTCCTTGGTGGCGCCGGTCTTGAACTCGGCGGCCAGCACATAGTCGCCCTCGGTGAGCGTCGTCTGCCATTCGGTCGCGAACTCATAGCCGAACTCGGGCCGCGTGCCGTCAATGCCAGGCTTGGCGCCATAGATGCGGGCGATCTCAAGACCCGGCGTGGTGAAGGCGGCAACACCAGCATTGAGCACAACGACAACCTCGACACGCTCGCCGACCTTGACGCTGAACGGCACTTCGGCGACCGCCGCATCCATCTCGACATGGGCCACATAATCGCCTGCTGGCAGGTCGTAGCTTGAGCCGGGGCCAAAGCCATAGCCGAACTCTTCACGCGAACCGTCGATGGCTTTTTTGGCGCCATAGATGTGGATGCTGAGATCACCGTCGGTCACGTCCATGCCTTCGACATAGACCGCGTCGACAACCGCAACGCCGGTACCGACGACGATGTCTCGCGTTAGCGATTCACCGGCAGCCAGCGTGAACGTCTCCTCGTAATGGGCCTTGCCCAGATCGATGGTCAGGGTCTGCTCACCGGCGGGCAGGCGGAACGTCTCTTCGCCCCAGCCCGACGTGCTGCCGCCCGGATAGGTCATCTGGATCTGCGCGTCGGTATTGACCGGCTGGCCCTCGGCCGCAAAGGCGCGGACGGTTACGATGCCGGCATTGAGCACGAAATGGGGCTCAAGCAGCTTGCCTTCGACCACGGTGATGGTCTGGTCGACGCTTGCCTTGCCGTATTCGGCCCGCATGATGTAGTCGCCCGGCTCAACGCTGAGCTTGGCGCCAGAATTGTATTCGTTCTTGACCCAGACCCCGGCTTTTCCATCGGGGCCAATTTCGTGAATGCTCCAGATCAGATCGGCGCGATCGTCCTTCAGATCAGGTCCGCCTTCGCTGAACGATGCGGTGGGCAGGATATTGTAATCAAGCACAGCGGGCGCCGGGGCGGGCTTTGGCGCGGGTGCGGCCTGCACCACCTGGGCCACCGTCGTCGTCAATGCATCGACCAAGGCGGCACCATCGGCCGCCGACAGGTACTGACCGCCGGTGTTTTCGGCGAGGCACGCGACCTTCTGGCCTTCCTCGTCGGACAGCCCGAAGCCAAGCACATGGGTGGTGAAATCGACGCCCTGTGCCTCAAGGTCGGACGCCAGCGCGCACGGATCGACCTCGCAGGTTTCCAGCCCATCGGTGATCAGGATCACGGTGGCCTTTTCTTCGGTGAAACGAAGGTCTTCGGCGGCCAGCCGCACCGCGTCGGAAATCGGCGTCATTCCCTTGGGATTGATGCCCTTGGCGGCCGCGATAATGGCCGGCCCGGTGCCCGCCGCCGGCTCGACCAGCATCTCGATATCGGCGCAATTGCCCTTCTCGCGATGACCATAGGTCATGAAGCCGAGTTCGAGGTCTTTTGGCAGGGTAGACAGCACCGAGGCCAGCGTTTCGCGCGCGATGGTGATGCGCGCCTTGCCATCGATCTGCGCCCACATCGAGCCAGACCCGTCCAAAACAATAATGGCGCGCTCGGCCGCAACCGCCGGCAGCGCCAGACTGAGCGCCACTATGGCGCCCAATACCAACTTGCGAATAACCCTCATGAGTATTGCCCTCCAGCAATCGCGGCCTCGATTATCGAGCGCCGCAGAACAGAGCACAACTCAAATCATGGGGCCGATGACGCGGGCATGAATGCTTCATTCAGCCTGCCGATCAACTTTGCGGACGGCTGGAGACATCAGTTTTCAGCAAATTGTTCACAAGCCAGAGAAAAACCTCCGCAAGCCCAAGCAATAGCGCCGAACAATGCTTGCGCCCCATCGACGGCAATGCCATTGCACACTAGGCTGGCGAGATTGCCTCCAACCCCGTTTTTGTGGATTTGCCATGCCGGTCGGCGTGTTTTACGCGATTGTCGCCTACTCGGTCTATTCCTGCGGTGACGCGATCATCAAGGGATTCGGGCAAGGCCTGTCGGTCTTTGAGATCAACTTCTTCATCGCGCTGTTCTCGCTGATCCCGGCCCTTTTCGTAAAACCCAAGGGCGAACGCTGGCGCCACAGCTTCCGCCTCAAGCATCCGGGGCTGGTGCATCTGCGCTCATTCAGCGGCGTCGCCTCATCGACACTGATCACCTATGCCTTCGTGACCATCCCCTTTGCCGAGACCTATTCGCTGGTCTTTTTGATGCCGATGTTCATCACCATCATGTCGGTGTTGCTGCTGCGCGAACGGGTCGACGGCATGCGCTGGGCGATGCTGGCGCTGGGCTTTATCGGCGTCATGCTGGTAGTCCGTCCCGGCTTCCGCGACCTGCAACTGGGCCATCTGGCCGCTTTGTGCTGCGCCTTCTTTGGCGCCATCACCACGACAGTTCTCCGCGTCGTGGCGCCGAGCGAAAAGCGTGTCAGCCTGATCGCCCTGCCCGCCATCTATCTCATCGTCATCAACGCCGTGGTGATGATTCCGACTTTCGTCGTGCCCAATATCCAGCAGCTGGCGCTGCTCGCCGCGTCGGGTAGCATGGTGGGCATCGGCCATCTCTTGCTGATCGCCGCCACCCGCAACGCGCCAGCCAGCCAAGTGGCGCCGATCCAGTATGTGCAGATCGTCTGGGCCATCGGGCTGGGCGCATTCTTCTATTTCGAATATCCGGATCTGCTCGCCTATGTCGGCCTCGGCGTCGTCGTGCTGTCGGGCCTGGTCAACGTCTTCATGGACGGCGCCAAGACCCGCATTGCCGGGCGTTTCGCCGAATATCGCGCCAGCCGCCCTGGCCCGCCAACCAACATCACAGAAGTACAGGGACCGGAAATCTAGGCTGGCATTGGCGCGCAGAACGCGCTTGTATGGAAGCGAGATTTTCTGAGTCTTCCTCCAGTTATCGGGTTTTGCGATGCCAGTCGGGGTGATCCTGGCTTTCTTGGCCTATGCCAGCTTTTCCATGAGCGACGCGCTGATCAAAGCGACCGGCCCGACAATGTCGGTGTTCGAGGTCGCTTTTTTTACGACCAGTTTTTCGATCATTCCGGCCATGCTGACCAAGCGCGGCGAGCGCTGGCGCGACCTCTATAAGCTACGCCATCCCTGGCTGGTGCACCTGCGCTGCGCAACCGCCATTTCGGGCACTGCATGCGTCATGTATGCCTTCACCCACATCCCCTTTGCCGACGTCTATGCCATCGGTTTTTTGACGCCGGTGGTGGTGACCGTGCTGGGCGTGCTGGTGCTCAAGGAGCATGTCGCGGTGCACCGCTGGCTGTTGCTGCTGATCAGCTTTTTGGGCGTCATACTGGTGATCCGCCCGGGCGTGCGCGACCTGCAGCTGGGGCATCTGGCAATCCTCTGCAGCGTGTTCTTTGGCGGGATCACCACCATCGTGTTGCGTCACGTCGCACCGCGCGAACGGCGCGTGAGCCTCGTGGGTTTGCAGGTATTCTATTCGGGCCTGGTCAACGGGCTGGTGATGATCCCGTTCTTCATCATGCCATCGCTCGAACAACTGGCCGTGTTCCTCGGCATCGGCGTTCTGGGGGGCACGGGCGGCCTGCTGATCATCGCCGCGGCCAAGCGCACTCCAGCAAACCTCGTGGCGCCGGTGCAATATAGCCAGCTAATCTGGGCCATTATCTTTGGCGCGGCATTCTTTGGCGAGTATCCCGACTATGTCGCCGTGATCGGGCTGATCATCGTGCTCAGCGCAGGGTTGGCCAATGTCATGAGCGAAAAGCTCAAGATCGTCTGGAAGCCGCGGCTGTTCTTCTTCCGCACCGGGCAGTAGCCCAAAAAGAAAATCCCCGCTTTCGCGGGGATTTTTGTGTTTGGTTTAGAGCGCAGCGCGGACAGCTGCGATGGCCTCGGCCGCCTTGGACCCGTCTGGCCCGCCGCCCTGGGCCATATCCGGACGGCCGCCGCCGCCCTGCCCACCCAGCGCCACTGTGGCTAGCTTGATCAGGTCACCGGCAGCAAAGCGCTCGGTCAGGTCCTGCGTCACGCCAATCGCCACGGTGCCCTTGCCGTCTTCGCCCTTGAGCACGACGGTTACGACACCCGAGCCGATGCGCTTCTTCTCGCTATCGACCAGAGCCTTGACGTCACGCGCGGCAATGCCTTCGACCGAGCGACCCACAAAGGTCACCCCGTTGACGGCTTCATCGCCACCGGCCACAGCGCCGGCGCCGCTACCACCAAGCGCCAGCTTCTTGCGCGCGTCGGTCAGTTCGCGTTCGATCTTTTTGATATTGTCCTGCAGCGCGCCAATCCGGTCGAGCACTTCATGGCTACCGGCACGCAGCAGACCAGCCGCCGAGTTGACGATGTTGACGTTGGTATTGCCGCGATGACGCGCAGCCTTGCCGGTCAGCGCCTCGATACGACGCACGCCAGCACCAACGGCACTTTCGGCGACGATGGAGACAAGGCCAATATCGCCGGTGCGGCGTACATGGGTGCCGCCGCAAAGCTCCACCGACCAGCCCAGGCCATTGCCGGTGGGCTCACCCATGGCAACGACGCGAACTTCGTCGCCGTACTTTTCGCCGAACAGCGCGCGCGCCCCCGATTCCTTGGCTTCCTCAACGCCCATCAGGCGTGTTTCCACCGGGGTGTTCTGCAGAATAATGGCATTGGCGATATCCTCGACCTCAGCCATTTCCTGTTCGCTGACAGGCTTGGTGTGGACGAAATCGAAGCGCAGACGATCCTGGGACACCATCGAACCCTTCTGGGCGACGTGATCGCCAAGCACGATGCGCAGCGCTTCATGCAGCAGATGGGTTGCCGAGTGATTAGCACGGATGGACGAACGGCGGTCGTGATCGACGAGAAGCGCGATGGGCTGACCGACCTTGAGGCTACCTTCGGTGATGCTAACCTTGTGCGCGAACACGCCGTGGAACTTCTGGGTGTCGAGCACGGTCGCGGCAACATGGTCGCCCTTGAGCAGACCGGTATCGCCAACCTGGCCGCCGCTTTCGCCGTAGAATGGCGTCTGGTTGACCACGACGAAGCCTTCGTCGCCCTTCTCGAGCGAGGCAACTTCAGCGCCGTTCTTGAGCAGGGCCTTGATCTCGCCTTCGGCGGTCTCGGTTTCGTAGCCAAGGAACTCGGTCGGGCCGACCTTGTCGAGCAGGCCGTACCAGATGGTATCGGTGGCAGCTTCGCCTGAACCGGACCAGCTCTTGCGGGCTTCGGCCTTCTGGGCGGCCATAGCGGTGTCGAAGCCAGGCTGATCTACGGTGATGCCGCGCAGACGCAGGGCGTCCTGCGTCAGATCGAGCGGAAAACCATAGGTGTCATAGAGCTTGAACGCGCTGGCGCCATTGAGAACAGCGCCCTCGCCCATCTCGCGGGTTTCGTCGGCCAGGATCTGCAGGCCACGACCAAGCGTCTTGAGGAAGCGACCTTCTTCGAGACGAACGGTCTCGGCGATCAGCGCTTCGCCACGGCTGAGTTCTGGATAGGCCTGCCCCATCTCGCGAACGAGGGTTGGGACGAGCTTGTAGATGACCGGCTCATTGCTGCCGAGGAGCGTTGCGTGACGCATGGCACGGCGCATGATGCGGCGCAGCACGTAGCCACGGCCTTCATTGGATGGAAGCACGCCTTCGGCGATCAGGAAACTCATCGACCGCAAATGGTCCGCGATCACGCGCAGGCTACGATTGCCTTCGCCGTTGACGTCAGCGCCGGTTGCATTGGCGGCAGCGCCGATCAGGGCCTTAAACAGGTCGATGTCGTAATTGTCGTGCACGCCCTGCATGACGGCGGCAACGCGCTCGAGGCCCATGCCGGTGTCGATCGATGGACGTGGCAGTGCCGTGCGCGAACCATCGGCATGCTGCTCATACTGCATGAACACCAGGTTCCAGATCTCGATCCAGCGATCGCCATCTTCCTCGGGCGAACCTGGAGGGCCACCCCAGACATGTTCGCCGTGGTCGTAGAAGATTTCCGAGCATGGACCGCATGGACCGGTATCGCCCATCTGCCAGAAGTTGGACTTGGCACCGAGGCGGACAATGCGGTCTTCACCGATGCCGGCAATCTTCTTCCAGAGCTCAAGCGCCTCGTCATCGTCTTCATAGACGGTGACCATCAGCTTGTCCTTGGACAGACCCCAGTCCTTGGTCAGCAGGTTCCAGGCGAGTTCGATCGCGTGGTCCTTGAAATAATCGCCGAACGAGAAATTGCCGAGCATTTCAAAGAACGTGTGGTGACGCGCGGTGAAACCGACATTGTCGAGGTCGTTATGCTTGCCGCCGGCGCGTACGCATTTCTGCGCGGTTGTTGCGCGCGAATAGGGACGCTTCTCAAGGCCGGTGAAGACGTTCTTGAACTGCACCATGCCCGCATTGGTGAACATCAGCGTCGGATCGTTACGCGGCACCAATGGGCTCGACGGCACCGCCTCGTGACCATTGCGGGCAAAGTAGTCGACAAAGCTCGAACGGAGATCGTTTACGCTGGTCATCACAAGGCTTTCATTGCGGAAAATGGCGCGGTGCGCCGCAGACGAGTTTGGCAGGCTTTCTATCGTGTGCCTTGTCGAAATGTCCAGCATTGCTGCGGAGATCTGGCACAGCAAAACAAAAAGAGGCACCGCTTACGCGATGCCTCATAGAATCCCTGCATGGGAGGAGTGATTATTCGTCGTCGCCAGCGGCTTCGTCTTCACCGCCAGAGACCAGCAGGACTTCGCCTAGCAGACCCGAGCTTTCGCGAACACCGCGCTCGATCGTGGCCGCTGCATCCGGATTGTCCTTGAGGAACTGGCGGGCGTTTTCACGGCCCTGCCCCAGACGTTGGCTATCCCAGGAGAACCAGGCGCCGGATTTCTCGACAATGCCCGACTTGACGCCCAGATCCAGCAGTTCGCCGGTTTTGGAGATGCCTTCGCCATACATGATGTCGAATTCGACCTGGCGGAATGGCGGCGCCAGCTTGTTCTTGACGACCTTCACCCGGGTCTGGTTGCCCACGATCTCTTCGCGATCCTTGAGCGCACCGATACGGCGAATGTCGAGACGAACCGAAGCGTAGAACTTGAGCGCGTTGCCGCCCGTCGTGGTTTCTGGCGAACCATACATCACGCCGATCTTCATGCGGATCTGGTTGATGAAGATGACCAGGCACTTCGACTTGGAAATCGACGAGGTCAGCTTGCGCATGGCCTGGCTCATCAGGCGAGCTTGCAGACCTGGGAGGGAATCACCCATTTCGCCTTCAAGTTCGGCGCGTGGCGTCAAAGCGGCGACCGAGTCGACCACCAGCACGTCGATGGCGCCGGAGCGGACCAGAGTGTCGGTGATTTCGAGAGCCTGCTCGCCAGCATCTGGCTGGGAGATCAGCAGGTCGTCAACATTAACGCCAAGTTTGCGGGCATAGATGGGATCAAGAGCATGTTCCGCGTCGACGAAGGCACAGATGCCACCAGCCTTTTGGGCCTCGGCAATAACGTGCAGCGCCAGCGTGGTCTTGCCCGAGCTTTCGGGCCCGAAAATTTCGACGATACGTCCCTTCGGCAGGCCGCCAATACCGAGAGCAATGTCGAGACCAAGCGAACCGGTGGAGATCGATTCGACTTCAATCGAGGACGCCTCACCGAGACGCATGATCGAGCCCTTGCCGAAATTGCGCTCAATCTGGCTGAGCGCCGCGGCGAGTGCCTTGTCTTTATCCATAGATCCACCTTCAACTACACGAAGCGGCGCGTTAGCCATTTAGTCTCTCCTTATTCCACGCTCTTGGAGGCTGCGCAACGCGCCGACACCGCTGGTGGCCATGCATTGAATGTGCGCTATTTGTTCTCATCTTGTTCTCGCCATGTCAAGGGACAAAATGAGAACATTCAGTAATCCACGGAGAATCGGCCAACACCACCCCACGCACCTTCCAATAAGTATGATTTTTTGACTTGCCAGTCTGCGGCATGTTGCGCTTTATGCCTGCAATTGCGCCCAGCGGGCCAGCAGAGGAGCCTTGCCATGAATCTCATCCAGTTTTTTGACCGCAATGGCGAGCGCGCCGTGGCCGCCGTCGACAACGGTGTCGCCCGCGTCGTCATCGGCGCCACCAGTGTCTACGACCTCGCCATGAGCGCCCTTTCCGGCCAAGGCGGGCTCGCCGCAATCGTGGCCGAACATGGCCTCGGCGAAACCGTCGATCGCGACGCCATTCTGGCCGAAGGCCGCATGCTGGCGCCAATCAGCCACCCCGATCCGGCACACCTCTATGTCACCGGCACCGGCCTCACCCATCTCGGCTCGGCCGCCACCCGCGACGCCATGCACACGGCCAATACCGGCACGACCGAAACCGGCCTGACCGATACCATGAAGATGTTCCGCATGGGCCTTGAAGGCGGCAAGCCGACCGACGGGCAAAAGGGCGTGCAGCCGGAATGGTTCTACAAGGGCAACGGCTATTCGGTGGTCAATCCGGGCCATCCCATCCCCTCGCCCGGCTTTGCGCTCGACGCTGGCGAAGAGCCTGAAATCGCGGGCATTTATCTGATCGATCACAACGGTCAGCCGCGCCGCCTTGGCTTTGCATTGGCCAATGAATTTTCTGACCACGTGACCGAGCGGGTGAACTACCTCTACCTCGCCCATTCCAAGCTGCGTGCCTGCTCGTTCGGGCCAGAACTGCGGGTTGGCGATCTGCCAGCCCATATCGAGGGCATGTCGCGCATCAAGCGCGATGGCCAGGTGATCTGGGAAAAGCCATTCCTGTCCGGCGAGGACAATATGAGCCACACCATCGCCAACCTCGAATACCATCACTTCAAGTATGAGCTGTTTCGCAATCCGGGCGATGTGCACATCCACATGTTCGGTACGGCAACGCTGAGCTTTGCCGATGGCATCAAGACCGAGCCCAACGATATCTTCGAAATCGAAGAGACCCAGTTCGGCGCGGCGCTGCGCAATCTGATCCGGCAGGAAAATGAGCATCCTGTCATCGTCGGCAATCTCTATTGATCTTGAAGCCGACGCACTAACATGTCAGTTATCCCTCCGCTCTGTGGAGGGATAATATGGCTGCGCGTACTTTCGAAAAACGCCGGGTTGGTCGCACCGATCTGGAGGTGACGACTCTAGGGCTGGGTGGCGCTTCCCTCGCCGGCATTTTTAACGGTGTTCCGGCCGATCAGGCCCGCGCAACCGTGAGCCACGCCCTCGATATGGGCATCAATTACATCGACACGGCGCCCCAATATGGCCTCGGCCGGTCCGAGCACGTGATGGGCGACGCGCTGCGCGAGAGCAAGGTCGACTATGTGCTGTCCAGCAAGGTCGGCCGACTGCTCAAGCCCGTGAACCCGGCTCAGCAGGACAAGGGAAACTGGGTCGATCCGCTGCCGTTCAACCAGCTCTATGACTATTCTTATGACGGCGTCATGCGCTCTTATGAGGACAGCCAGCAGCGGCTGGGCCTGAGCCGTATCGATATCCTTTATGTGCACGACATCGGTGTCGCGACACACGGCGCCGAGGCCAACAAGCCGCTTTGGCAGCAACTGGCCGACGGCGGCTACAAGGCGCTGCGCGAACTGCGCGACTCGGGAGCGGTCAAGGCCATTGGCCTCGGCGTCAACGAATGGGAAGTCCTGATGGACGCCTTCGCACTGGGCGACTGGGACATTTTCCTGCTGGCCGGGCGCTACACCCTGCTCGAGCAGACCTCGCTTGATCCATTCCTCACCACCTGCGTCGAGCGAGGTTCGTCGGTTGTGGTCGGTGGACCGTTCAATTCGGGCATTCTGGTGGGCGGCGATACGTTCAACTATGCCAAGGCGCCAGAGGAGATCGTCACCAAGGTCAAGGCGATCAATGCCGTGTGCCAGGAGTTCAACGTGCCTCTGCCGGCCGCAGCGCTGCAGTTCCCGCTAACGCATCCTGCCGTGTGCAACGTATTGCCCGGCCCGCGTTCGCCAGCAGAACTCGACGGCATCCTGCAGTGGTGGGACGTGACGGTTCCGGACGAGCTGTGGACGACGCTGGCCGCCAAGGGGCTGCTGGCGAAGGGTACGCCAATTCCGGGTGGCGTGGCTTAGGTCACTCTAGGAGTTGCAAAACACACAGAGGCGTTCCCGCGGAAGCTGCAATGCCTATGTGTGTTTGAACTCAGCTTCGCGATGATCTGGCTTCTGAAGGCCCCTCACCCGGCGCGTTGCGCCGACCTCTCCCCCAGAGGGAGAGGTGAAGGAAGAAATCAGTTCAGATCCAGCGCATAGGGCTTGAGGATTTCGAGGGGGACGAGGCCGAGGACGGCCTGATTGGTGGAGCGGAGGAATATCCGTGGCGCTTGGCCCGTTTCATGCGCCTGTAGCCAGCGCAGGGCCACCAGACACCAGCGGTTGCCTTCGATGAGACCCGGAAACGCGAACTGTGGCATGGGGGTCGAGAGGTCGTTTCCGACCGATTTGGAATAGGCGAGGAATTTGTCCGTCGCCTCGATGCAGACCAGATGCATCGCAGCGCTTTCGGGCCCAGCCGCACAGAACCCCGTGCGGAAAAAGCCGGTCAGCGGATCGGACGAACAGGGCTGCAGCGGCTCACCCAGAACATTGAGTTCGCTGGGGCCGGGAAAGCGCCCCTGCTCGTTCAATTCACCTCATCCTTGCCCAGCATCTGCAGCACTTCCTTGACCTTGGAATTGATCTGGTCGAGCGAATAGGGTTTGGGAAGGAATTCGACCGACTTGTCGTCCTCAATGTCGCGGCGCACGCTTTCCTCGGCATAGCCTGAGACAAAGATGACCTTTAGATTGGGCATACTATGGCGGACATGCTTGAGCAGCGTTGGCCCGTCCATTTCCGGCATGGCAACGTCGGAAATCATCAGGTCGATCTTGAAGTTTTCATCCTCCAGCACTTCCAGCGCCTCTTCGCCGCCGTCAGCCTCGAACACCTCATAGCCGGTGGCGCGCAGCGCCTGGGCCGAGAATGCGCGGACGCTTTCCTCGTCATCGACCAGCAAGATACGTTCATGGCCGGTCAGATCGCGTACGGGCGCGGCGGCAGCGGCGACCTTGGCCGCGACTTCCGATGCATTGGCGACGTGGCGCGGCAGGAATATCTTGAAGGTGGTGCCGACACCGACGGTGGAGACGGGGTAGATAAAGCCCTCGGTCTGCTTGACGATGCCGTAAACGGTGGACAGGCCGAGGCCAGTGCCCTTGCCCAATTCCTTGGTGGTGAAGAACGGCTCGAAGATCTTCTCGATGATCTCCTGGCTCATGCCGGTACCGGTATCCTGCACTTCGATCAGCACGTAATCGGCCGGCGCCATACCTTCAAAGCTGAAACGCTCGGCTTCGGAGCGCTCGACATTGTGGGTGCGGATAGTGATCGAGCCACCTTCCGGCATGGCGTCGCGGGCGTTGACGACCAGATTGATGATCACCTGTTCGAGCTGCACGACGTCGGCGCGGACGGGCCAGATATTGCGGCCGTGTTCGACGCCCAGCGTGTTCTTTTCGCCGATCATGCGCTTGAGCAGCACAGTCAAATCGTCAACGATCAGCGGCAGCTCCAGCACCTGCGGACGCAGGGTCTGACGGCGAGAGAAGGCCAATAGCTGGCGGGTGAGCCCCGCCGCACGATTGGCGTTCTGCTTGATCTGCATCAGTTCGCTGAACGATGGATCACCGGGCTTGTGCTTGAGCAACAAGAGATCGGAGAAGCCGATGATAGCGGTCAGCAGGTTGTTGAAATCGTGCGCCACGCCGCCGGCAAGCTGGCCAACGGCCTGCATTTTCTGGCTCTGGGCGAACTGGGCTTCGAGCTTGCGCTGGTCGGTCATGTCGAGCGCATAGACATTGACCTGCTCGGGCGAACCGGCGCTCATCTCGGACGACGACAGATAGAGGCGAACCGCGTGATCGCCTTCGGCGCTCAATAGCGCATCGACAGGCTCGACCTCGGAACGATGTGCTGCGGCATCGGCGATGGCGCGGCCAAACTTTTCGCGGCTGCCCTCGCCGATCAGTTCGGCCAGCGGCTGCAGCTCAAGGCTTTTCTGTTCGCCCGACCATTTGAAAATGCGACCGAACGGAGCGTTGGTGCGGATGATCCGACCTTCCCCATCGAGCGTCGCAATGGCGAATGGCGTGTCGTTGAAGAAACGCGAGAAGCGCACTTCGGCAGCGCGCAGTTCTTCCTCGGTGTCGGGTGCATTGGACTTGTCGAGCACCAGCGTGCGGGTTTCGCCCAGCTCACCATCGGCAAGGCGCGCAGCGCGGTGCAGCAGGCGCACCGGAAAGCTGGTGCCGTTGCGGCGGACGAGGTCGATGTCGATAATCTCGGTGCGGATTTCGCCATCGCTGCGGCCGCGCATCAAAAGGCTAGCGCCATCGCCGCGCACCAGGTCCGACAGACCCAGATGGCCGGAATTGAACTCGGCCAAGTCATAGCCCAGCCAGTCGGTCAGCGTAGAGTTGAGATACTGAATGCGGCCCTGCGCGTCGGCGGAGAAAAAACCCGCTGGCGAATGATCGAGATAGTCAATGGCGCGCTGCAGGTCGCGGAAGGCGCTTTCGTTATTGTCCTTGTCCCGGGTCGTGTCTTCGACGGACCAGATGACGAGCGGCTTGTTGGCTTCGTCGGACTCGGGCAACGGACGCACCGAGACACGATACCAGAAGGCCTTGGCGCTATCGGCCACCGAACCGCCCAGACCGCCGATGATGCGAATGTCTTCCACTGCCGACCGGCCATCCTTGGCGGCGCGCGACAGGCGATAAATTGCTTCGCTGGCGTCGGACTGGCCCGCAAACAGACGCGGCACGCCAACGGGCACGCCATTGGTCATGGCGCCGCTGAAATTGCCGTAGTGCGAATTGACGTAGGAAATCTTGCCATCGCGGTCCGACACCACTGCGCCAAAGGTCAGGCTATCGACCACGGCATTGGAAATGGTGCGGCGCTCTTCGCCATTGGCAATGCGGAACAGGCCCGCCGCCAGACCGAACAGGCAAAACACCCCGACAACCGCCAGCACGCCGACCATGGTCATGATGAGATCGGGCGGGATCAGGTGGCTGAAAAAGGAAACCACGACCGCAATTGCGACCAGTACGAGGCCAAGTACCAATACGCGCCACAGCCCGGCGCTTCCGCGCCCGGCCGCTACGAGTGGATCGGGGTAACTGTCCTCGCCGCGCGGCGTAACTGCCATGGTTCAGGGTGCTCCGTAACCGGTGAGTCGGGCCGAATCAGGCACGTCGCTATGGTCTAGCAAATGGCCAGCCGCTGCGGGAGGGTGAACCGGGTTTTCAACACGGATCAGCCCGGCAGTGTGCCTTATCCGGACTTCCACCCGCCGCCCTGCTTGAGGCGCATCACGAAGCCGATCACTTCTGCCACCGCCTTGAAGTGCTCGTTGGGGATGGTGTCGTCGATATCGACGCTGGCGAACAGGGCTCGCGCCAGTGGCGGGTTTTCGACGATCGGCACGTCATTGTCCTTGGCCAGTTCGCGGATGCGCAAGGCGACGGCATCGGCACCCTTGGCCACGCAGAGCGGGGCTTTCATGCCGCGATCATATTTGAGCGCCACGGCAAAGTGGGTCGGGTTGGTGATGATGACGGTGGCATCGGGCACGGCGGCCATCATGCGGCGGCGCGACCGCTCCTGACGCAACTGACGGAGCTTGCCCTTAATGTGCGGGTCGCCTTCCATCTGTTTGTATTCGTCGCGCGTCTCCTGAAGCGTCATCATCTGCTTCTTCCACCATTTCTGGCGGACATACATGTAATCGGCAAAGGCGATGAGGGTGACGACAGCCAGCACCGCCATGAAGATCTTGATGCCAATCTCCTGGAAGTCGGCCAGGATCACCAGCGGGTCCGCGGTCATCATGGTGTCGAGCCGGTCACGTTCGGGCCACACCACCATCACCACCACCGTGCCGACGATGGAGATTTTGAGCACGCCCTTGAGGAAGTTGAACAGGGATTCGCCCGAGAACAGGCGTTTCGCCCCGGCCAGCGGCGAAATCTTGGACAGCTTTGGCGTGATCGGTTCAACCGACAGCAGCGGCTTGTGCTGGATCAGATTGGCCAGCACGGCACAGGTCGAGAGGATGCCCAGCGGGATCAGAATGGTGCCGAGCAGCGTGAACGCGAGATTGTTGACGAAGGCGCCGAACCCTGCCCCGCTCAGATCGAACTGATCGGCGTTCATGATCAGCATCTTGAGCGTCTCAGCCAGATGCGCCGCGGTGCCGGGCGCCATCATGGCAAAGATCGCAGCCGAACCCAACAGCATGAACCAGGTAACGACCTCCTGGCTTTTGGCTACGTCGCCCTTCTTGTGGGCGTCCTCCAGCTTCTTAAAGGAGGGGTCTTCTGTTTTTGATTCCTGGTCGGGGGCTTCGCTGCTCATCTAGCCCCTCCACATCGCAAGATGGTTTTCAAAGGCACTGAGATACCAGCCCATCATCATCATCAGGAGCAGCGCAAACAGCGACAGCCCGATCATGATGTTGGCCGGCATCAGCACGAAAAACACCTGCATCGCCGGCATCAGCCGCGCCAGAATGCCGGCGCCAAGGTTGAACACCAGGCCGAAAACGATAAACGGCGCGGCCATCTGCACGCCGACGGTGAAGGCTCCCGCGACGGTGCGTATGGCCAGCTGCGCCGCGTCATCAAACATCAGCGGCGCATTGATCGGGAAGACCATGTAACTGTCATAGGTCGCAGCCAGCGCCATGTGATGCAGGTCGGTGGCAAAGATCAGCACCATGCCCAAAAAGCTCAGGAAGCTGCCAAAAATGGCGCCCTGCACACCGGTCTGAGTCGGATCGGCCGCCATGGCGCTCGATAGCCCTGTCTGGAACGCAATGATGGCTCCTGCCACCTGCGTCGCCATCACCGTGATGCGGGCAATGGCCCCAAGGATCAGGCCAATGGCGATCTCGTGAAAGATCAGCCCGATGATCGACATCACGTCTTCTGGCATGCTCGGCAGGCTGGGCGAGAGTAACGGAAACACCACCAGCGTAAAGGCCAGCACGAAGCTCAGCCGCATCCGCGCCGGGATCATGTCTTCGCCCAGTGCGGGCATCAGCATCAGGATGGCGCCGATCCGGCTGAACAACAGCAGATAGAGAAAGGCCGTATTGGGCAGCCAGTCGAGGCTGATCGTCACCGTCAGCCGCCCACGATGATCATATCGACCACGCGGTTCATATAGCCGCCCATGGTGGCGCCGAGGAATGGCAGGGTCAGCAGCATGGTGAGGAAGATGGCGATGATCTTGGGAACAAACACCAGCGTCTGTTCCTGAATCTGGGTCAGGGCCTGGAACAGCGCGATGATCACACCGACGACAAGGCCCACGATCATCATCGGCGCGGCAACGATAATCAGCGTCCAGATGCCATCACTGGCAATGTCGAGCACTTCTGCGCCGGTCATATTGGTCTCGTTCCGCACGAATCGCGCAGGGTTAAGATAATCCTAACGCAGAGCTTCGGCGATGGGCGGCGTGGGGAATGATTGCGGGGCCCGCACATTGGTTTTCTTCACCTCGCCCCTGAGGGGGAGAGGTCGGCGCGCAGCGCCGGGTGAGGGGTTCAGAGGCTGGCTGAGGCAATGAGGTTGTTCGAACACTGAACCCCTCACCCTAGCCCTCTCCGCCGAGGTGAGAGGGGACCGACCTGTAATAGACCTAGATCGGCATCCGCATGATTTCTTCGTAGGCCGAGATCACCCGGTCGCGGATGGTGACCATGCTTTCGATGGCGATTTCCGTTTCGCTGAGGGCGGTCACCATATCGACCACATTGGCTTTGCCGTTGACCATATCCATGGCCATGGAGTCGCTGGTCTTGCCAGCATCGACGACGCCCTGCACCTGGTTGGCGAGCATGTCGGCAAAGTTCGGGCCGCTGGTGGGCCCGGCCAGCGCCATCAGATCGGTCTGTGGCTTGGCAGCCTGATTGATCAGGCGACTGGCATTGCCATAGGCGGCAGTGGCGGCGTTGAAAGGCGCGTTGATGGCCATTTACTGGTTCCTGTCCGATCAGCCGCGCAGGATGTCGAGCGTGCGCCCGAGCATCTGGCGTGTGACGGTGACGACATTGAGATTGGCCTCGTAGGTGCGCTGGGCCTCGCGCATGTCCATCGCCTCGATCAGCGGATTGACGTTTGGATACTGCACATAGCCTGTCGCATCGGCGGCCGGATGGCCAGGCTCGTAGCGGCTGGTGAAATCGCTCATGTCATAGGCAAGCTTGCCCACTTCGACGACCTGGCCACCGACTTCGCGGTCGAACGTGGTTTCAAAGGTCGGGATGCGGCGGCGATAGGGTTCATCGCCCGGCGCCTTACCGGCCGAGTCGGCATTGGCAAGGTTTTCGGCGATGACGCGCATGCGGGCGGTCTGGGCATGCAGGCCCGTTGCGGCGATGCGGAGCGAAGAATTGAAATCCATATGACGCTTCCCTCAGCCCGATCAGGCGGACTTGCCCAGTGCGGTTTTGATGATCTTGATGGACTTCTGGTACAGCGTCGTCGCCGCCTGATAGTCCATCATATTGGTGGTGACCTTCATCATCTCGTCTTCGAGCGTCACGCCATTGCCTTCGGGCGTGATCTCGAAATTGGCCATGCGCTGGGCCCCAAAGCTGGTGCCCTCGCTGCTCGACACCGAAAAATGCATCGGCTGGGTGGCCGATGTGGTGACGCTCGCCGACGAAAAGGCGCCCATCTGGTCGGAGAAATTGTATTGCGCCAGGTCGCGACCGCGATATCCCGGGGTCTCGGCATTGGCCACGTTTTCGGCGAGCAGGCCTTGACGGGTCTGGTGCCAGCGCATTTTGTCGGTGAGTGCCGCGAAAACCGGCATATTCAAGAGGCCCATTGGCCGAAATCCCCCGCGAGTCTGCAAAATGCGCGATGGGCAATTCTTGCCGACCTATGGTTAATCAAGCGTTAACCGACGCGGTTTAGGGCGGTGTCAGCCTCGCATTCTGCACAATTGAGGGGTTTTGGTAGGCAATATATGCCGCCCGGATTCGGGCGCGACCTGTTTGGGAGCCGTTATGCAGTTCATCACCAGCCTTTTTGGCGGTTCGGGCAACACCTTTGTCACCGCCGCCTTCGCGCTTGGCGCCGTCATCATAGCCATCGTGTTGGTGCTGTGGCTGCTCAAGCTGCTGTTCCGCGCCTCTGGCAATGTCGCGCGCGGCCGCAATCGCCGCCTGTCGGTGGTCGACTCGCTGGCGCTCGATCCCAAGCGGCAGCTGCTGATCATCCGCCGCGATAATGTCGAACACCTGATCCTCACCGGTGGCCCGCATGATGTGGTGGTTGAGACCGGCATCCCCGTCGATGACGCGCCGGCTCAGCCAAGCCGCCGTCCGGTGCCAATGGTTGCGGCGCGCAAGCCAGTCGCCCCTGCCGTCAAGGCCCAGCCTGCCGCAGCGGCCCCGACGCCACAACCGGCTCCCGCTGTGCAGCCAGAAGCCGTCGAAGCGCCCGGCACAGCCATCGCCCGCCTGCGTGAACTGGGCCAGCCAACCAACAAGCGCGCGCACCTCTCGCTGCGCCATACCGGTCTGCTACGGCCCGTCGCCGACAGAGAAATCCCGGTTTCCCCTGAAAACGAAGCCGCACCCGTCTTGTCCGCCACCGACTCAGCTAAAGAAGAGGGTGCGCGGCGTGACGTAGAAGGCACCGACCTTGTCGACGACAATAACGAGGCAAACCGGAAATGAGGGAGCGCCGTCGCGTTTGCGGCGGCTGAAGCCTTATGCGCTGGTGGCGGCCCTCACCGTCCTCGCGCTGACGCCGAGCCTGGCCTTCGGGCAAGACCTGTCGATTGATTTTGGCGACGACACGACGCTGACCCAGCGCGCCGTCCAGATCATCGGCCTCATCACCCTGCTGTCGCTGGCGCCATCCATCCTTGTGATGGTGACCAGCTTTACCCGTATCGTCGTGGTGCTGTCGCTGCTGCGTACGGCGATCGGTCTGCAGACTGCGCCACCGAACTCAGTGATGGTATCGCTGGCGCTGTTCCTGACGCTGTTCGTCATGCAGCCCACCTTGCAGGCGTCCTACGATCAGGGCATTGCGCCGCTCCTGCGGGGCGAGATCGAGTTTGCCGAGGCCTTCGAGCTTGGCAGCCAGCCGTTGCACGGGTTCATGCGCGCCAATGTGCGTGAACAGGACCTGATGCTGTTCTTCGACCTGACGGACGCGCCAGTTCCGGACGAACCGGAAGCCATTCCGCTCCAGCTGCTGATCCCGGCCTTCATGATCTCGGAACTGCGGCGCGCCTTTGAAATCGGCTTCCTGTTGTTCCTGCCGTTTGTCGTCATAGACATGGTGGTGGCGTCGGTGCTGATGAGCATGGGCATGATGATGCTGCCCCCGGTGGTGATTTCCTTGCCGTTCAAGCTGATCTTTTTCGTGCTGGTCGACGGGTGGTATCTCGTCGCCGGATCGCTGGTCCGAAGTTTCGTCAGCGGATAGCTAGCGAATGCTGGCGACGCCAGCGCCTTGCGGCGACGCAGTCATCGGCGCCAAGCCCTCCCCGCCATACTTGTCACGGTAGGACGCAAGGAACGCGTTGATACCGTCGACGCCCGAAACCTGGCTGGCCACTCCCTTGAACTCAAGGCTGGTCACCTCTGCCCGACCGGTCACCAGGTCAAACATCGGCCATTCCGGCGTCGTCGACATGGCATCGCCGAACTTGGAGCGCAGCCGCGCCAAGCCCTGCGCGTCGGCCGCCAGCACGTAACCAACACCGGCCTTGATGATGCCCATGCGCGTGGTCTGCGGCAGCGGCCGTCCACCGGTCGGCTGTTCGGCATACATGGCTTCGAGCATTTCGCCCGCCCGGTCATAGCGACGGGCCTTCCAATGCGCATCGACGCGTAGCAGATCGGCGTCCTGCCCGTTGACGTCACGCAACAGATCGAGCGCCAGCTGGTCGCGACCGCCATCGATCATCGCGCGGGCCTCCAGAATCCGGCGCTGGCGCTGTAGCGAGACCGGCAGGTCTGGCAGGCGGGTGGCATTGAGCACACGCATGGCGCTCTGCGGATTGCGGTCGGCCAGATAAATAACGGCCAGATCGGTGGCGACCTGCGACTTGGCAACGCCGCGCAGGCGGTTGTCGAGCTGGTATTCCAGCAGTTCCGCCGCCTGGGGCAGCAGATCGACGCGCACCAGACGGCGCGCCAGATTGCGGATCATTTCGTCGCCGCGCGCCCCCGGCGGGGTAAGCTGGCGGAAATCGTAATAGAGGCCCAAGGCTTCGACGGGACCAAGCTGATCCGCGACGCCATTGAGGAACAGCTCGCCAAACATACGCTGGGCCTCATCGCCGAGGGCGTTGACCGACGGCGTGTCAGGGTAGTTGGCGACGGTCTGCTGTACGGTCTCAAAACCGCGGCGATAGTCGCCATCGCGGAAATACAAATCGGCCAGCATGGTCTGCATCGAGGCTTCGAGCGAATTGCCACGCCACAAAAGCGCCTCGGCAGACAGCGTTTCGGCCGCCTTTTCAAGGTTCAGCGTGCCCTGCCCATCGAGCAGTTTCAAAGTGCGGTAGATCGCTTCGGCCCGGGTCGGACGTACGTCGGAGGCGATGACCTGACCATAGGTGTCGATGGCTTCGGTGACGCGGCCACCAGCCTCATCGATACGCGCAGACAGCAACTGGAAGAGGCTCGCGCCCTCTTTGTCGAGCGTGCTGAACTCGACCTGATTAAGGAAGCGCTCGGCCATGCCGGGTTCGCCGGTTTCGACAGCGGAACGGGCTGCTGCGAAGTTGAACTTGTTGCGCACCCAGACAGGATAGTTCGGCACAATGCTATTGGCTTCTACGGCATCGAGCCGCGCCCCCTTGAAGTCGTGATTGTCGGCGCGGGCAATCGTCCGCCACAACAGCGCATCGACTCCCTGCGACATGGTCGAGGAGTTGAGAATGCTGAGCGCATCGGCGGGACGCGCCGCCAGCGTGTCGGCAATGGCGCGGGTGACGCGCACGATGCGGGTCAGGTCGTCGGTCTTGAGATCGCCCGCCAGCACATTGAGCACGCCCAGTGCTTCATAGGCGAAGCCATTGGCGATGTAATACTGCGCTAGATCGAGGCGTGCCTTGTCACGTGCCCTGCCCTCGGCAGCGGCGGCCACCGCCTGCAGCGCATCGATATTGCTATTAAGGGTACCGAAGTCTTTTTCTTCCAGCCGCGCCAGATCGACAAAGCTTCCGCGCAGGCTATCTGTCATCGTATTGCCCAACGCCCGTGGCGTATCGCTGTTGGACACAGTCAGTCCGCCCGGCGTCGAGAGCACGGCATATTCGTTTTCGAGACCAAGGCCCAGTTCAGGGCTTTCCGGCTTGATCACCAGGCCATGGACGCTGCGCAGGGCCGAAAACTCGACATAGTCGAGGGTCCGCGTCACGCCACGCGCCGGTGGATACGCAGTCACAACCTTGAGCAGGTCGCCCACGATCGGGTCGCGGAAGTCGTGCACGCGTGCCGGCCGCACCACATTGGCGACGACCTCAAAATCGCCTTCCATATCGCGGCGACGGGTGAGTTCGATCGGTTCGGTCGGGGTTAGCATGATGTCACCCAGCGACAGCACCCAGGCCATGCCTTCGGAGCCAAGCGTGGCCAAGCGATCCTGCGTCAGATCGAGGCGAACCACCTGCGTGTCACCGGAAGTGGAGATGGCAAAATCGCTGGCGAGGGCATAGAGTTCACGCGTGTCGCTCGGCGCAGCAATGCCAGACACGGTGTCAAACATCATCCAGACGGTGTCGCCGCGCCGGAACACGGCGGCGGGCGTATCCTGCTCGAATGGGAATACCACGCGCACGGTCGAGCCGAGCACGCTGATGAATGGAGTGACGGTCTTGCTGCCGTTCTCGGGATAAAGCATACCCACATTTGGCTCGGCGGCAGTAATGGCGACTTCTTCAGCCGCCAACTGCTCGGACACACCTTGCGCGATATCGGCGGCGTTGAGCGATGGGAGCCCCTGCCCGGCGATGTCGACATCGACGACATACTGGTTTGGCGTGTTCTGGTAAAAACGCGGCGTGATGCCTTTGGCCAGCTTGAGCGTGACCATGGAGCCATCCGGCGTCACCAGATTGTCCATCGAGATAATTTCGGGCGGCAGATTGATTGCGACGTCGCGCAGATCGACTGCCACCGGCCACTCAAATGCGATGTGGCTGGCTTCACCTTCCTGGACATACTCGGCCTTGGTGGGAATGGTCCAGTCAAACTGCAGGCGCAGGAAAGTCGGGTTGCGGCCGACGCGCAGATTGGCGCGCGGATCAAGATCGGCCAATTGCCGCGCCTTGCGTTCGCGCTCGGCATCGATGGCATCGACACGGGCCCGCTCGGCCAGCTCGTCCACCACTTCCTGAGGCAGCTTCGGCGGCGAGCCCTGCCAGGTCGGCGGCATCAAGTCGATAAAGAGCTTTTCGCCCGCTTCGGTGCGGTTGAAATTGAAAGACGCGCGCAACGCCATGCGCACGCCCCTTCCATCCGGGTCGATGCGCGCGGCGGAGAGATAGGGCGCCATGGTGACGCCAACGTCGGGCAGAATGATCGAAACGGGCTCATCGAAATTGATCGAGAGCACGCCGTTTTCCATGCGCATTGTATATTTCGGCAGATCGTCGCGGCCCGGAAAGCTGATGACCAGCCGGCCATAGCCCTCTTCCTGCGTAGCAAAAAGCTGGCCCTGTTCCTGGGCAAATACGGGCAATGCTGAGGCGAACGCCATAAGGGCGACGCCGACCAGAACGACACGCTTCGCGAGTCGCTTTCCGGTCATGAGTGCGGTCTTCACTGGCTTCTGCCCGCCCGACGCATATGACGCGTATTATGGCGAAGCTTCAGCTTCGGGATCATAAAACGCGTGGGTTACACAATACTCTGGTGCAGACCCTAGCGTCTCGCCATTAACGGCGCCTTACTCCGGCGGTGAAAGCCTTATTGACCCACGATCTGTGGCAGGGCCGCAAGATCGGCCGGTGTCATCTCGGTGGACGGACGATCAGCCAGCGCCGCCATCTTGACCGTCAGCTCCTGCGCACGCGGCGCATCCATCACGGCAAGGATCGGTGCCATCTTGCGAGGCGCCATGGTTTTGGCGACGCGCAGCAGCACATCCATGTCGAGATTGTTGAAGATATTGGCCGCATCCTTGGGCTTCATCGTCTCGTACATGGAGACAATGCCGGCAAACTGGCCGCTCTCCATTTCGGTGCGCTGGTCGACCAGAGAGGAGATCTGGGCTTCAAGCGCCTGCAGCGTCGCACTGCGTTCCTCGATGCGCTTTTCAGCGGCATCAACGATGGACGCACGCAGGGCCAGATCCTGCTCATACTGCTGCAACTCGTTGCGACGATTGGCGAGACGCGCCAGGAGCTGCTGTTCGGTAGCCGAGGTACCGTCATTGTTCGCCAGTGGCGTCGGCTGGCCATTGAGGTTGACCTGCATCGGCACAGCGTCACCCGATGGCAGGCAATCTGCGGTCATTCCGGGGGCAAAGCTGCCATCGGCCGGTGCGGCAGGCGCAGGCTCTGCAGCGGCACCGCCATGATCACCAGCCGCGGCCGACGAAGCCGGGGCGAGCACCAGCTCGCCGGTTTCGCTGAGGGTGGCGTTGGCCACAAAGCAATTGGTGCCAGCAGCCAGCGCCGTTACTGGCGTTGGCGCAACGGCAACCGGCGTTGCGGCAGCCTGTTCGGCGCCAGCGGCCGGAGCACCGTGCCCACCGGCAGCTGCGGCCGGGGCCTGCGCGCCAATGGTGGGTGCCGAATCCGACAGGGTTGGACTGGTATCTTCGATGGTCGGCTCGCCCGCCATGGTGGCGGAACCATCGCCGTGATCGGCCGCAGCACTTGGGGCGCTACCGCCACCCGCCGCCCGCGCCACGCCAATACCGGTCAGCACATAGCCGCCATTGGTGACAAGACCGAGGGTCTTGAGCACCAGCAGCGCGGCAACGGCCATCACGACAACGGGCAGCAGGCGAATACGGGTCACGCGGCGGCTCCACGGCTACGCACGCGGGCAGAAAGCTGCTCCAGCGCCGACTGCACCTTGTTTGGCTGCTCGACAGGCTCGATGGCCTGGCTATGGCGGGCAACGCTGGTGATCTTGGCGATACGTTCCATCAGTACCGTGCCGGCATTGACGTGGTTGGCCAGCTCGATGCCAAAGCGCTCGGCTTCTTCCAGACGGGAATTGAGCGCCAGATCGGCTTCGACGGCCGTGTGCTTGAGTTCCTTGATCGCCTGATTAGCCAGATTGGTAGCGCTGACCAGGTCAGCCACCATCTGGCGCATCATGTCCTTGTCCGCATGCAGCCGCTTGAGGCGGCCGTTGAGCACAATGCAGTATCCGATTGTCAGCGCGAGCAGAACCGCGACAGCGCTCTCGACAAATAGCCCCAGAGGCAAACCGAACATCATCGACCTTCCATTTTCTCGTCTAACGCCTCAAACGCGGCCATCGTGACCTTGGGCGGATTAAGTGGGCGGGAAACCCGCACCGATACGTGATTGCCGATATGGCCCATGATGGCCTCGGTGAGATCGACATCGCCGCAGCGCAGGCGCACCGGATCGCTGGGCGCGCGCTCGAACATCACCGTATCGCCGGGCTTCATGCCCAACATGCGCGACAGCGGCAGGTCCTGCTCATGCAGCACGGCTTCGATTTCGACTTCGGCAGAATAAATCTCGGTCGCCAGATGGCCTTCCCAGATCGGGTCGCGGCCGAACTTTTCACCCATGAACATCTGCAGCAGCTGTTCGCGGATCGGCTCGATGGTGGCGTAAGGGAGCAGGATTTCGATCTTGCCGCCGCGATCGTCCATCTCGATGTGCAGCTCGATCAGGATAGCCGCGTTGCCGGGCCGCGAGATCGCGGCAAAGCGCGGATTGGTTTCCATGCGCTCAAGCTTGAAGTTGACCTGCGTCACCGGCTCAAAAGCGCGATGGGTGTCTTCGAGAATGACCTCAATCATCCGGCGAGCCAGCGCCATTTCGATGGTCGTATAGGGACGGCCCTCGACGCGGATATTGCCGCCGACGCGACGACCGCCGAGTAGCACGTCGATCATCGAGTAGATCAGGCTGGAATCGACGGTCAGCAGACCATAATTCTCCCATTCCTCGGCCTTGATAACCGACAGAATGGCGGGCAGCGGGATCGAGTTCAGATAGTCGCCAAAACGCACCGACGAGATCGAGTCCATGGTGACTTCGACATTGTCGGACGTGAAATTGCGCAGCGATGTCGTCGCCAACCGCACGAGGCGGTCAAAGACGATTTCGAGCATCGGCAGGCGCTCGTAGCTCACCAGCGCCGAATTGATCAGCGCCTGAACGCCGGTCAGTTCGACATTGCTGCCGACGCTGGCGTCAAAGCCGAGCAGGCTGTCGATTTCGTCCTGATTAAGAACGCGGTCGGGACCGCCATCTTCGCCGCTGGTGCCTTCGAGCATCGCCGCCCACTCGGCAGCGGCGGCAGCTGCCTTTTCCTCTTCGGAGCCATCCGAAGAGTCAGCGGCCCCGTCGAGGGCCCAGTCGTCAGCGAGTTTGTCCTGGTCGGTTGGCCCTGCCATCACTGCACCAGGATTTCCTTGAAGAGGATCGACTCAACCCGCGATGGATAGATCGCAACATTGACGCGCCGAAGCAGCTCTTCCTTGAGGCGATAAACGCCAGCCGAACCTTCAAGGTCGGACTTGCGCAGCTCGCGCAGATATACCTGGAACGCGTCGACGACCTTGGCCATGCGCGGCTGGATTTCGACCATCATGGCTTCGTTGGCGACTTCGAGTGCCACGGTCAGCTTCATGAAGGCGCCAGAATCGCCTGCATTGTTGAGGTTCACGATCATCGGCGGCAGATTGAAGATGAAAGTGTGGGCAGCGGCAGCTGTCGCGCCATGACTATCCGCGGCAGCTGCGTGCTCCGCGTCGGCCGATGCCGAACCCGACGACAGGAAGAAGAACAGCCCCGCCCCACCCAACAGCACAACAATCGCTGCGGCGCCGATAATGATGAAGAGCTTCGGGATACCCTTTTTGACGGGGGCGCTTTCACCGATTTCAGTTTCAGCGGCCATGCCTACCTGCCAAATGCGCGGGAATCCGGACGATTCCGGCTCTTTGTCCAGCTAAGCGCCCGATGGTTAACGAATGGTTACAAAACACCCCAAGGCGGCAATATTTGCCGGGCAGCTTTTGCCCCATCAGGAAAAGCTAGCCCGGCACGTTTAACCGGAGCGCCAGCTTAAGCATCTGATTTTATTCAATTTCTCACCTTGGCATGGTTTCTGCAATGTAAACGTCGAGATCGCAGGCTTGGGGAAGCAGGCGGTTTCGGGGACGTTAACTTTCCGGGGACCGGCGATGACCGAGAACGCGCAACTGATCAGCCTCAGCCGGCAGATCGCGCTACAGCGGCAGATGGATGTGGTGGCCAACAACATGGCCAACATCAACACGACCGGCTTCAAGGGCGAGCAGCTGCTGTTCGAAGAGTTCGTCATGCCTGTCGCTCGCGACAAGGATTTCCAGCGCGCCGACCAGCCACTCTCTTACGTGCAGGACTGGGCGACCATCCACGACCTGTCCGGCGGCGCAATGGTGCAGACCGGCAGCGATCTTGACGTCGCGCTCAATGGCGACGGCTTCTTTGCCGTGCAAACCGCAGGCGGCGAGCGCTTTACCCGTTCGGGCGCTTTCCAGCTCAGCAATAACGGCACGCTGGTCGATCTCAACGGCAATCCAGTGCTCGGCGATGGCGGCCCAATCCAGTTTGGCCCCGAAGAAACCAATATCCTGATCGCGGCTGATGGTTCGGTCAGCTCCAGCGCGGGCGGCAAGGGTCGGTTGCGCCTGGTCGAGTTCGAGAACCCACAGGCGCTGAACCGTTTCGGCAATAACCTGTTCGGCGGCGGCACCCCGATTGCAGCGAGCAATACCCGCGCCATGCAGGGCTTTATCGAACGCTCCAACGTCTCGGGCGTCTCCGAAATGGCTGAAATGATCCGCGTCACCCGTGCCTATGAGTCTGCCGCCAACCTCGCCCAGAAGCAGGATGAGCTCCGTCGCTCGGCCATCCAGCGCCTCGGCGAAGCCAACGCGTAACCTGAGGATCCGCCATGAAAGCCCTGTATATCGCATCGACCGGCATGAGCGCTCAGGAACGCAACGTCGAAGTCATTTCGAACAATATCGCGAACATGCGCACGACTGGCTACAAGCGCCAGCGCGCCGAGTTCGAAGATCTTCTCTACCAGCAGATCACCCGCGCCGGTTCGTCCACTTCGGATCAGGGCAGCATGGTTCCAGCTGGTCTCGAAATCGGTTCTGGCGTGCGCACAGTGTCGACCCCGCGCGTCATGAGCCAGGGCAGCGTCAACCCGACCGACCGCGAACTCGACGTCGCCATTCGCGGCGAAGGCTTCTTCATGGTGCAGCTACCAGACGGCCGCACTGCCTATACCCGCGACGGCTCGTTCGAGCGTTCACCCGAGGGCGAGCTGGTCAATTCCTCCGGCTATTCGATCGATCCCGGCATTGCCATTCCCGGCACGGCGACATCCATCGCCATTTCGCCAGACGGCATGGTCAGCGCCCTCCTCAACACAGACGCGCTGCCGACCCAGCTTGGCCAGCTCCAGCTCGCCCGCTTCGTGAACAAGTCCGGCCTTGAGTCGATGGGCGACAACCTGTTCCTCGAAACCGGCGCCAGCGGCCCGGCCCAGGTTGGCGTGCCCAATACCGATGGCACCGGCAACCTGCTGCAGAATTATCTGGAAATGGCCAACGTTAATTCCGTGACCGAAATCGCCGACCTGATCGCTGCCCAGCGCGCCTACGAGATGAACGCCCGCGTTATCTCCGGCGCCGATCAGATGATGCAAGCCACCAGCCAGTTGCGTTGATCGGAGCCCTGACCATGATCCTGCGCTCAGCTATCGCCACCATAACCACCCTGCTTTTCACCAGCGTCGCTTGGGCCAATCCTGTGCTCAAGTCCGACATCCTGGTCAACAATTCCGTCGTCACTGTCGGCGACATGTTCGACGATGCCGGCGTCTCCGCTGAACAGGCGCTGTTCCGTGCGCCAAAGCCCGGCACGACCGGTGTCGTCAGCCTGTCGGATGTGAACGCGGCGCTCGCCCGAGTCGGCATCGTGGCCTTCAATGCCAATGGCCTCAACACAGTGCGCGTCACTCGCGCTGCCTCGGTTGTGGACGAAGAACTACTGTCCAACCTCATCGCGCAGGATCTCGCATCGCGCGGCATCATCAGCAGCGGCATGAGCGTCGATACGCTGTTCTCGCGCCCGATCCCGGCCTTTAATGCCGAAGCCGTCGCCACGCCCGCAACCGTGGTGAGCCTGCGCTATCTGCCCGGCAATGGCGCCTTCACTGCCCGCTTCGCCATTGTCGGCGTCGACCAGCCGCTCGACGTCAGCGGCACGATCGAACTGATGATCGATGCGCCACACATCACCGCCAACCTTGCCGCTGGCACGATCCTTTCGGCCGAAAACGTGCAGATGCGCCCGGTGCCGCTGCGCTTTGCCGAAAGCACCGGCGTGGCGCAACTGGCTGACGTGGTCGGCAAGTCGCTGATCCGCCAGAGCCGCGAAGGCATGATGCTCAAGCCCGCCGATGTCGCGATCCCGCAGATGATCGCCAAGAACGACCTCGTCACCATCTATTTCCGCCAGGGTCCGATGACGCTCACCGTCAAGGGGCAGGCCATCACCAGCGCCGCCTCGGGCGGCCCGGTGCAAGTTCTCAACCTCATGTCCCGGCGCGTCATCAGCGCCACCGCCATTGCCGCCGGCGCCGTCGAAGTCAGCGCCGATCCGCTGTCCGTCGCAGGCCTTTAAGTCTTCAGGAGACCAGACAAATGAACCTCTTCAAACTCGCCACCCTCCTGACGCTGACAGCTGCCCTCGCAGCCTGCAACACGACGGACCGTCTGGCCAATGTGGGCCGCGCGCCAGCGCTGACCCCCATCACCGACCCAACGACTACCGCCGGCTACCAGCCAATCCACATGCCAATGCCTGAGGCGATTGCTGACACTTATCAGCCCAATTCGCTCTATCGCACCTCGGCACGCGGCTTCTTCAAGGACGAGCGCGCCCACCGCGTCGGCGACATCCTGACCGTGATGGTCACCATCGACGATAGCGCCAAGATCGCCAACACCACCCAGTCGGGCCGCACCTCGAGCAACACTGCCGGCATGGGTGGCATCCTCGGCTCTGCCGTCAAAGACCTCAGCGGTGGCAGCATCGATCCAGCGGCAGCCGTGGCGTTCGACTCCGGCATGAGCAATCGCGGCAATGGCTCGGTGAATCGCTCGGAAAGCCTCGCCACTTCGGTTGCAGCCGTCGTCACCCAGATCCTGCCAAACGGCAATCTGGTGATCGAAGGCCGTCAGGAAGTGCGTGTGAACTTTGAAGTGCGCGATCTGATCGTTGCCGGCATCGTCCGCCCATCCGATATTCAGGCCAACAACACCATCGCCTCGTCCAAGATCGCCGAAGCCCGCATCGCCTATGGTGGTCGTGGCCAGATCACCGACGTGCAGCAGCCCCGCTATGGCCAGCAGGTCGTGGACGCCATTCTGCCGTTCTAGTCAGCAAATCCCCATCCCCTGTCGCACATTCCCCCAATGGTGCGGCAGGGTTGTTACGGGCAAAGCCAGAAGGCTTTGCTCTCGCCGAATCCAGAATAGATTTCGGCTCCTCCAAGAGGCGCAGTCCCCCGGCTGCGCCTCTTCCCCATTCAGGCGCTGATTGCGCGGCGACCACCGTCGACGGCGGGCATGATGGCCACGTCCTTGAGGAATGCGTGCAGCAGCCGATTGAACGCCATGGGCTGTTCGAGGAATGGTGCGTGGCTGGCGCCCGTGATCGATTGGCAGGCCGAGCGCCACAGATTGGCGTAGTGGATGCTCTCGATATAGCTGCGGCGCACAATCGGATCGTTCTCGCCATTGATCATGGCGATGGGGATTTGATTGGTTTCGACTTCGCGCTTCTGGTCCACCCCATCGCCGCGCAACATGCTGCGTAGGAAGTTGCTCCGCAAATTGCCGTCGCTGCGCAGAATCGAGGCCAGCACCTCCGGCGAACCGCTCTGATCAAAGCACAGCCGCATATATCGCTCCGCATCGCGGGCGGTGAACCGCGCCTTGGACGCCAGCAGCATGTCCCAACGGGTATGAAAACCGATCAGGCTCGCCAGCGCGCCACGCCCGACAGGCGGTGTACCGGCCAACACAAGGCCGGCAATGTCATTGCGACGAGACGCCAGTTCGATGGCGACATGGCCGCCCAGCGACCAGCCAAACACCACCGGACGAGACAGTTCCAACTGCGAAACGACGGAATCAACCACCTGCGCCAGGCCGCCAATGGTGTAGGTCGCGTCTGGCTGGGTCGCATTATCTGACTGGCCATGCCCCGGCAGGTCGATGGCGGTGATCTGATAGATATCGGCAAGCTCGCTATCGAACTGGCGCTGAAACACATCCTTTGACGCGCCAGAGCCGTGCAAAAGCAGCAGCGGCATGCCCTTACCGCAGCTTTGACGCACAGATATTTCAAGGTCGTCGACGTGGATCGCAAAATCGGAGGTGGACATGGGTGCCCGAGGCTGTTGAATTCGCCTCAGCATACCGAGGGACCTCTAAGAGGCGGTTTGTGAATAGCGTTAACAAATAGCGGAGTTGCGTCGTGGCCTTTGTCCTTGATCTACTGGTGAGCCTGGTCGGCCTCGGCGTTTTTGCCCAGCATGTGTGGGCATTGCGCGGGCACTTCGCTTCCAGCCACATGACCAACGGCGCCCGCGCCATTTCCGGCGGCGCGCTTTTGTCATGCCTGATCATGCTAGCCCTGGTCTGGACGCGGTCGCAGCCGATTGGCGCTCAGATCGCCGGTATCGCCATCATGCTGGCAAGCCTGACGCTGTTCTGGTCGGCCGTACGCGCCTCCGCCGAAGCCCGGCTGCGTTTTGCCTTCGACGAAGCGCTGCCGCAGTCGCTCGTCACCATCGGGCCTTACCGCCGCATCCGGCACCCGTTTTATGCGTCATATCTGGTGTTCTGGCTCGGCTGGGCGCTGTCGACCTGGTCGCTTTGGTCGCTGCTGCCCGTCATCCTGATGGCGGTGCTCTACACTATCGCCGCCCGCTACGAAGAGGGCCTGTTGGGCCGTAGTGGCATGGCAGAGGCCTATACCGCCTATCGGCAGCAGGCGGGCCTGTTCTGGCCCAAATTCTGATCTAACCAACCTCCAATTACCCTTGGCAGCAGCGTGTGAACATCTGCGCCGAACAAGGAGCCGTCATGTCTTTTGAAAAACTCGATCAACTGGGTCGCAAGCTCGAAGCGCTGGAACATGCGCTGTCGATCCTGGGGGCCGATGAGGCAACCCATATGGCCGTCGGTGGCGGCGAAAAGCGGGCCGAGGCCATGGCCAATCTGGCCGGCATGTATCACGCGCAGGCCACAGCACCCGAGATCGCTGACTGGATCGAAGCCGCCAAGCCCGAAAGCGAAGACCAGACACTGGCTCTAGGTGAATTCAAGCGCCAATATATCAGCGCGACATGCCTGCCGACCGAGTTTGTCGAGCGCCAGACCGCGGCCACCATGCGCTCCGAGCAGCTGTGGCGCGAGCTGCGCGCCAAGGGCGATTGGGACAGCTTCCTGCCGGCGCTTGAAGGCGTCGTTGCGCTGGTCCGCGAAGAATCCCAGCTGCGCGCCGAGGCAATGAACCTTGCGCCCTACGACTCGCTGATGGAGCAGTTCGACCCCGGCAATCGTACGGTTGAGCTGGACAAGGTATTCGGCGATCTCAAGGGTTTCCTCAAGGGCTTTGTGCCCGAGGCGCTAGCCGCACAGGAAGAACGCCTCGCCAAGCGCCCGCGCAAGGCACTGAGCGGCCCCTACCCGATCGAAAAACAGCGCGAGCTTGGCCTCGCCGCCATGCGCGCCGTTGGTTTTGATTTCACGCATGGCTCGCTGGCGGTGTCGCACCACCCATTCTGTGGCGGTGTGCCGACCGACGTGCGCATGACGACGCGCTATCGCACCGATGAATTCCTGTCTTCGCTCATGGGCGTGTTGCACGAAACAGGCCACGCGCTCTATGAGCAGGGCCTGCCCAAGGAATGGTCGCATTGGCCACTGGGCAAGGCGCGCGGCATGGGCATCCACGAAAGCCAGAGCCTGTTCGTTGAAATGCAGCTGTCGCGCAGCCCCGAATTCTGGGATTTCGCGCTGCCACTCGTGCATCTGCATCTGGGCGCAGACGCGATCCCAGGCTGGGAAGCGGCCGATATTCTGAACGAAGTGAACTATGTCGAACGCGGCTATATCCGGGTGGATGCCGACGAGGTCACCTATCCGCTGCACGTCATCCTGCGCTACGAACTGGAACAGGACCTGGTCAACGGCAAGCTCGAAGCCAGCCAGATCCCCGAAGCCTGGGACGCCAAAATGACCGAATATCTCGGTATCTCGACCATCAACGACCCCAAGGATGGCCCGATGCAGGACGTGCACTGGCCGGCCGGCTCATTCGGCTATTTCCCCAGCTATACCCTCGGCGCCATGATCGCCGCCCAGCAATGGGCTGCGCTGGAAAAGGCACAGCCGGGCGTGCGCGACGACATTCGCAAGGGCGAGTTCGGCGGCGTGAACCAGTGGCGCGCCGACAATATCTGGTCCCAAGGCTCCCGCTGGTCGACACCAGACCTGATCACCCGCGCAACGGGCGAGCCGCTGAACGCTGACTTCTTCAAGGCGCATCTGAAGAAGCGGTATTTGGCTTAGGTTTCTGCTGCTTCACCTCTCCCTTGGGGGAGAGGTCGACCCTCTTGGGTCGGGTGAGGGGGCCTCACTGAATGAGGTGCGTGGGAAAAGGCCCCCTCACCCGTCGCTGCGCGCCGACCTCTCCCCAAAGGGAGAGGTGAAGCAGCCAAACTTGACATCCCAGCCCCGCAGCCTATCTTTGCCCCACCCGCAGCACTGACCGGACGGTATTTATGGATTCCACGTTGAACGACTGCTTCGCTTGCATCGCTCACCTGGATTCCGCCTATGTTTGCCTCCGTAACACTGCACCAGCTTTCTCATTCTACGCCCGATAACACGCCGCTTTTCACCGGTCTCGACCTCTCGTTCGGCAATGAACGCACGGGGCTGATTGGCCGAAACGGCACGGGCAAATCATCGCTCCTTCGCATCATCACCGATCAGCTCAAACCCTCTGCCGGTTCGGTATCGGTGCAGGGCAGCATTGGCATGCTTGGTCAATCGGTTCAGGTCACAGAGGACTCAATTGTTGCTGACCTGCTCGGAGTCAGAGAGGGTCTGGCCATGCTGGACCGGCTGGAGCAAGGCCTCGGCTCGATCGATGATGCCGGCGAGGCAGACTGGAGCCTGCCAAGCAATATCGAAGCGGCGATGGCCAGCGTTGGCCTGCCCAACTATGCCTTTGACCGACCGCTGGCGACGCTGAGCGGTGGTCAACGCACGCGTCTCGCGCTGGCCAAACTCGTGCTGGCGCAGCCCGACATTATCCTGCTCGACGAACCAACCAACAATCTCGACGCCGATGGACGGCAGGCCGTGGTCGACTTGCTGCATCGCTGGCGCGGCGCGGCAATCGTCGTCAGCCACGACCGCGCCTTGCTGCGCGAAATGGACGCCATCGTCGAACTGACGACGCTTGGTGCCAAGGTCTATGGCGGCAACTGGGACCACTATTCCGAGCGCAAAGCACTGGAACTCGCAACGGCCGCCCAGGATTTGGCCTCCGCGGATCGCAAAGTGGCCGAACTCGACCGCAAGATTCAGGCAGTAGCCGAAAAGAAAGCTCGCAAGGACAGTGCAGGCAAACGCAGTGCGGCCAAGGGGGGCGCGCCCAAAATCCTGCTCGGTGGCATGAAGGACAATGCCGAAACGACCAGTGGAGAAAATGCCAGGCTCGCAAGCCGCCTGCGCGGTGATGCGGCAGACGCCGCCAGCAAAGCACGCGCCCGCGTTGAAGTGCTGACCCCATTGACCGTCGCATTGACGCCGAGTGGCCTGCCGACCGGGCGCACAGTGCTGCAGGTCGATGGCCTGAGCGGCGGGCCCGATGCCGAGGCGCCAATTATCCACAATCTGTCCCTGACGGTTATCGGCCCAGAACGGGTGGCGATCACTGGTCCCAATGGCTCCGGGAAGACGACGTTGCTGCGCCTGTTGACGGGCGCCCTGCCCGCCAGTTCCGGCGTGGCGAAAATCCTCGTGCACTTTGCCATGCTGGACCAGACCGTGAGCCTGCTCAATCCAACGCTGAGCATTCGCGACAACTTCCGCGCGCTGAACCCGGACGCCGACGAAAAGACCTGTCGATCTGCGCTGGCGCGCTTCATGTTCCGCGCCGACGCGGCTTTGCAGATCGTGGGCACGCTGAGCGGTGGCGAAATGCTGCGCGCCGGGCTCGCCTGCACCATTGGCGGCAATAACCCGCCGCAGCTGCTTATTCTGGACGAACCGACCAACCATCTCGACATCGAGGCGGTGGAACAGGTCGAGGCTGGACTACGCGGGTTTGATGGGGCGCTGCTGATTGTGAGCCATGACGCCGATTTTCTTGATGCCATAGGCGTTGAGCGGCGGATTGAACTATCCGTTCCATAGGTCATTGATTTTCTTATACTAAATCAAGAACCATCCAGTTTGAGATCTCCGTCCATGCGGGGATTTCGCCTTTTATTCTGCCCTGCCCGCACATTTTTTTGATGATGAACGAATTCTGAATTCCGGGTTCAGACCCGGTTCCGGCTCACCTGTTTAAACCAACAGTCATCGGCAAGAAGCGTTCTGAGGGAACGTAGCCAAACAGGAGAAACAAAATGAAGCGCATCGTCATCACCACCGCAGTCGCCGCACTCCTCGCCATCTCCGCAGCCCCAACAATGGCCGCAGGCATCTTCGTCAACCAGTTCGGTTTCGGCCAGAGCGCCGGTGGCCAGCAGAGCGGTTCGGGCAACACTATCGGCATCGACCAGACCGGCATCTGGAATGACACTATCGTCAAGCAGTTCGGCAATGGCAACGTTGGCGCGGTTGGCCAGAACGGCTTCAACAACGGCGCAGATGTCTGGCAGCAGGGCAATGGCAACGCAGCAGGCGTCGGCCAGTTCGGCAGCAACCACAATACGATGATCACCCAGGACGGCAACGGCAACATCGCCGCCGGTGTGCAGGTCGGCAACAACTGCAACGCCAATGTGAACCAGGCTGGTTCGGGCAATGTCACCGCCTTCGTGCAGGCCTGCCCCTGATCGGTTCTGACGTGAATTGCGGATAGCCGGAAGGGCTGACCCTTCCGGCTGAACGCTCATCCAAAACCCCATTCCAGGAGGATCTCATGACCACAAGTATCAAGACTATCAGCGCGATCGGCCTGCTCGGCTTCGGCCTCGCCGCCATTGTCGCAACCACCAGCCTGGCCAATGCAGGCGCCCCGTCAGACACCTGCGGCTATGTCACCAGCACCCAGAACGGCATGCTGGTCATCGAAGGCGCCGTGCTGAGCGCTGTTCCGCTGCAGGGCTCCTACACCTTCCGCCTGCAGAGCTCGAGCGGCGGCGGCAGCTCCAATATCAGCCAGGGCGGCAATTTCACCGCCATAGCCAATCAGCAGACAGCTCTGGGCAAGGTGATGATCAATGCCGGCTCAAACTACAAGGTCGACTTCAGCGTATCGGCCAACGGCCAAGCGTTCGACTGCAACCAGGAGGTTGCAAACCTGCGTTGAGCTCAACAACATCAACCACTTAAAAGGGCTCCAGGCGACTGGGGCCCTTTTTATTGCGCGCGCAGAGGTAATTTTCGCGGTGAACGAATTATGAATACGCCGCTCCGGATCGGTTCAGCCGGCGGCTCCTAATCTCTGGTCATCGGCTGGAACACCCCAGCAAACACAGATCAGAACCCAACAGGAGAGACGCCATGACCACCAAGTTCACCAAGACACTCGTAGCCGCCCTTGCTGCCGCCGTGATCGGCGCCGCCAGCCTCACCGCACCAGCCATGGCCGGTGGCCAGATTTCGGTAAACTTCACCCCAACCGACCCAGATCAGCAACAGGCCCTCGGCCTCGGGCTTGGACTGTTCTCGCTGTTCCAGGGCATGAATTCGACCGGCGCCAATGTCATTCAGAACGGCAATGGCAACCACGCTGGCGGCAGCCAGAACGGCTCTGGCAATAATGGCGTGATCCTGCAGGACGGCAATGGCCACACCGGCACCGTCAACCAGAACGGCAACAACAATAGCTGCGGCCTGTTCCAGTTCGGCCAGAACACCAACGCCTCCTGCGCCCAGAACGGCAATGGCCAGTCGAGCCTGACCACCGTGTTCGGGTTCTGAGAGCGCCTTGAGACCTCATGGTGAGCTTGTCGAACCAAGAGGTCGGGAACACACATCGCGCGACTATCCATCGGGCCCTTCGGGGCCCGTATCTATTGGCTAGTTCAGGAACACAGTAACCGTATCCCCTCGCCCCTCGGCATCCACCACCGAGAGCGTCACATAGCCCGGACCATCGGGCGCCCAGGCGCTTTGCCGGGCAAAGTCGGGGCGGCCAATCGGCGCCCCATTGGCGAAATAGGTGAAGGGCGGCACGCCATTGCGCACCTTGACCGTCAATGGCGCGCCATAGCCTGAGGCAAGGCCCAGATCGAGGTCGACGCCATCAGTGGGGAACGCAATCTGCGGCGCGGCCTGACGGGCGACAATGGACTCGTTGGGATGGCGGAACCGGCGCAGTGGCATAGGCAATTCAGTGTTGGACGCAAAAATCGCGCCCTGCGGCGCTCGTGGCAGCGGCGCCTTGCGATTGCCGAGACGGTCAAACGCTTCAAAGAGGATTGGCGCAGCGCCGACAATGCCGGAGAGACCGGGCACCGGCGCGCCATCGGGACGTCCGACCCAGACGCCAATGACCGTCTTGCCATCAAATCCAATCGCCCAGCCGTCGCGATAGCCATAAGAGGTGCCAGTCTTGTAAGCGATGCGCCCCGGCGAACCGTTGAGCGGCGGCGGCACGTCCGCAAGAATGTCCGAGACATACCAGGCCGAAACCGGGTCAAGCACCGGCGCCGAATTTGTGACGGCGGGCACGGGCCGGACGCCGTCATGCAGTTGCACCGGCACACCGCCATTGCCGATGGCGGCATAGACCGACACCAGATCGCGCAGCGTGATACCAACGCCACCAAGGCCTACGGCGAGACTCGGGGCCGTATCAACCGGCAGGCGCGGATCGGCATAGGCGCGGCGCAGGCGGGACACGAGGCGCGCCGGACCCACGGCATCAAGCACGACCACGGCAGGGATATTGAGCGATTCCGTCAGCGCATCGTGGATGGTGACGGTGCCGCGGCTGAAGCCATCGAAGTTGACCGGCACATAGGAGCCAAAGGCAGTTGGCCGGTCGTCGATAAGGCTTTGCGGATGGGCCAGACCCAGCTCGAAGGCCAGCCCGTAAATCAGCGGCTTGAGTGTCGACCCCGGCGAGCGGATGGCCGTGGTCATATCGACAAAACCAGCGCTTTGCGTGGCAAACAGGCCCGCGGAGCCGACCGAAGCAAGAATTTCGCCAGTGTCGATATCGGCGGCGACAATGGCGACGGAGACGCGGGGATCGAGCAGACGCGCCCGGCCAGCGGCCAGCCGTTCCAGCGCATCCTGCAGACGCTTGTCGATGGTCAGTTCCACGCTGCGAGCGGTGGGTTGGAGGCGCACGGCCTGCTGCGCCATGTGGGCGGCCAGCATCGGAAATTCGCGGCGCGCGATAGGAACGGGTTCACGTTTGGCGGCGATGGCCTCCTCTTCGCCCAATGCACCCAGCGCAAAGAGACGATCCAGCACCATATCGCGACTGCGTTGTGCGGCCAGCGGATCGCGATCCGGCCGACGTGCCTCGGGCGATTGCGGCAAGGCAACCAGCAAGGCCGCCTCGGCGGTGGTCAGCCGGGTCGGCTCCTTGCCGAAATAGGCAAGGCTGGCGGCGCGAATACCCTCGATATTGCCGCCATAGGGCGCAAGCGTCAGGTAGAGATCAAGGATCTGATCCTTGGTGAGTTCGTGCTCGAGCCGGTCGGCATGCACCATCTGGCGCAGCTTGCCCCAGAGATTGCGCGTCGGCGCCCCTTCCACCAGCCGCGCCACCTGCATGGTGATGGTCGACCCGCCGGAAACGACATTGCCGCCTGCCCCGATAAACTGGGCGGCAGCGCGGAACATCGAACTCCAGGCGATGCCGTCATGCTCGGCAAAGCTGCGATCTTCGTAGGCGATCAGCATGTCGATAAAGCGCGGATCAACACCAGTGCGGTCGACCGGCAGCCGCCAGCGGCCATCACGCGTTGTGAACGGACGAAGCAGTGCACCATCGCGATCGGTCACCGACACCGAAACCGGCAGCGTCGCCAGATCAGGCGTCGGCGGCAGCGTTCCGGCGATACCGATGATCGCCGAATTGAGCTGGATAATGCCGGCAACGACGACAACGAACAGCGAAAAACCGCCAATCGTCAGCCACCGCGCCCACGAGGCGGGCCTTTTTTCTTCACCTCTCCTTTCGGGGGAGAGGTAGACCCGCAGGGTCGGATGAGGGGGCCTGTCTTCGCTCTGAGTCAAGGTAAGGCCCCCTCACCCGTCGGCTTTGCCGCCGACCTCTCCCCCGAAGGCAGAGGTGACCCGGTGTAAACCCCGACCGTCAGCGGACGAGGCACTCGCAGCATTCCGAAAAGGCACGGCAACCCATCCCTCATGGCCCGGTCGCGGTGACCTCGATGCTGCCCGAGACTCCGTTGGCGCGGAATTCGGGGCGATACATGTCTTCCACGGTCGTGCCTGGCAGGACGAATTTGCCGGGCGAAACAGCACGTACCAGATAGGCCGTCGTGAAACTGCCGGGATCAGAGAAGAAGCGGAACGCCGCCACATACTGATCCGTCCGTGATTCCACATGGGCTGCGCCATCGAGCGTGACCCAGCTGAAATCATTGGCACCGCCACCTGCCGACAGGTCGGGGTTCTCGATTTCGAACCCAGCTGGCAGCGGATCGGCCACCACATACTGGCCAGAGCCAAGCTGCTGTGGCGTCACCTTGATCACCACAACGAGACGATCGTTCTGGGATAGCGGCGCCGCCTGCGGATCAACTTCGGTGCCGTCCGGCAGATAGTAGGTCCGGACCACCGTAAAGCCATCGCTCGAGGCCTTGGGTGCAGTAGCGGGATAGCCAGTGACCGTGACCTTGGCCTCGGTGGCCGTGGTGCCGGTATTGGCGATCTCGACCGGCGCGTAATCGAGTTGATCATAGGCGCGATAGGTCTGGCCGGTCAGGGCCTCGCCATTGAGCGTGACCGAGCCATCGGTGCTGGCAGCGCCAAGAGCAGCGGCGGCCAACAGCGTCCAGCTGTTTTCCTGCGTCGAAGTATAGGTCTTGCGATCACGCAGCTTCGCCAACTGGCTGGTCAGAGCCGTCAGGTCCACACCCTCGGGCTTGAACTCGGCAGCAAGGGCCAGCACACCAGCCGTATCGCGCAACCGCGTACCATAATCGGAACGGTATTTCCGGCTGTTGTCGGGCTGTGCGAGGGCTTCCAACGCGGCCGCAAAGGCCGAGTTGGCGCGTGTCGTATCGCCATAGAGCGCCAGCGCCGCACCAAGCTGCGCCTTGGCCAGCGGCGAACCGAAGGCCGAGAGACGTGCTTCGTGGTAGTAGCGCAGGTCGCCCATGGCGGCCCGGCCAGCGCGGGCCAGATCGTAGAGCGCATAGGCCACGTCTTCGCCGCCATTGTCGAAGTCGGAGGCGTAGGACAGCTGGTTGGAGAGGTTATCCAGCGCACGGGTTAGCGACTGCTCCGGCACCGCGTAACCGGCCGCTTTGGCGCGCAGCAGGAAGTCGGTGACAAAGCCATCGAGCCACATGTCGCCGCCGTCGAACGGCCCCCAGAGGCCGAAGCCGCCGCCCGAGCTTTGCTTGGCCAGCACATTGGCAATCGCGCTGGTCACAGTCTCGTTGAGCTTGTCGTCGCCGGCGGTGCCAATAAGCTTGGCAACGTCGTTGAGGTAAAGCAGCGGCAATGCACGGCTGGAAAGCTGCTCGGCGCAACCGTAGGGGTAACGATCCAGCGACAGCAACAGGCCGGGCACATCGAGGCGGGACAGCGGGCCGATGGCCAGCGTCATCGCACCGGTGTTGGACATGTAGCTATCGAAGAAATCGGCGCCGACAGTGACCTTTTCGCCTGCCGGAATAGGCAGCACGCGACTGGTCGTGACTGGAGCACTGATCGGGCGGACGCCGAGGAGAAACTCCTTGGTCTGCGTCGATCCATCGGGTGCAGTGATCGTCAGTACAATCGGCCAATCGCCAATCGACACGCCTTTGAGCCCCAGATTAAGGGACGTTCTTGCGCCTTCGTCGAGGTCGAATTCCTGCTTTTCGGCATCGGTCGAAATGCCTGTTCCGGTCGACAGCGCGACGGAATAGGTGCCCGCCTTGCCGCCGACATTGTTGACTTCAACCAACAGGCGCGACGCGTCATCGACACGCAGGAACCGTGGCGGGCTGAGCGTGACCACGACCGGATCGCGAACGATCACATCGGCTGAGGCATGACCCACCGCATTGGTGGTCCAGGCCATGGCCATGATGCGCACGGTGCCGGCAAAGTCGGGCATGTCGAAGGTGATGGTCGCCTTGCCTTCGCTATCGACCTGCACGATACCCGAATGCTGGGCAACGAGCACCGATGTCGGCGGAGGCGTGCCGGTGCGCGACGAACCGCCGTCACCGCCAGAGCGCAATGCGCCAGCCAGGCCCTGGGTCGGATCGATCAACGAGCCATAGAGATCGCGGATGTCCATGCCGAGCTGACGCTGGCCGAAATACCAGCCATCTGGATCGGGCACCTTGAAGTTGGTGAGGTTGAGAATGCCGAGATCGACAGCCGCAACCGCGACATAGGCCGTCTGGCCAGCCGCGAGATTGCCGACCTCAACAGTGGTGGTGAAGCTCTGGCGCGGCAGGGTGACCTGCGGCGTTTCCAGCTTGATATCAAGCTTACGGTCACCCGGATCGACATCGGCGAAAGCCAAACCCAGCGCACGCGATGGCATGCGTTTTTCGGCAGCATTGGACGGACGATAAAGGATCGCCGTCACATAGGCGCCGGGGCCCCATTCGTCGGTGACTTCGAGCGGAACCGTGGTGCCGTCTTCAGGAACGTCCACCGCCTGCATGGCGATGACGCGGTTGTCGACGACCATGATCAACGCCGTGCCCGCAAACTGCGGATCGAGCTTGAGATTGGCGGTCTCGCCAACGCGATAGCTGGTCTTGTCGAGGGCGACCTGCAGCGTGTCCGGCGTGTCCGAACCTGCATCGGCGTAGTAATAGCCGGCGTAGAACTCGTAGCTCGACGAGGTGCCATCGCCATTGATTTCAACGCGATAGAGGCCCCAGTCGACATTGGCGCCGATCGTGGCAGGACCGCCGTCTGGCGTGTCAACGCTGCCGGTGCCGACCTGACGCGTGGTGGTCAGGGCTTCCCACTGCCAGGTGCTGCCGTTGCGATACCACTGATAGGTGGTTTCAACGCGGGAGATGCTCCACTCAAGGCCCGTGCTGGCGACCGCTTTGCCTTCTGGCGAAACGGCGACGATGTTGAACTGCGCCTGGCTGCCTTCGCTGAGACCCGTGGCATCGCTGAACACCGGCTTGATGCCGATGCGGTTGCCGCTCGCGAGCACCGGGCGGCTGATGCTGCGCTCGATGCTGCGGCCATTGGTGTCGACCAGGCGCAGCAGCAACTGGGCCTGCAGCGGACGGGTGGTGACCTGTGGCTCGGGAATGGTGATTTCGGCCACGGCATTGCCGGATTCGTCCGTCGTGCCGACAACGCCGAGCGGTTCGCGATCGGTTTCGATGGTGTCATCGAGACGACCAAAGGTGTAGCCGGCAAAACCATCCAGCGTGGTCACCGGGCGGATGATGGCATCGGCCTCGATGGCAAGGCCCGGCGCCGTGGCGCCATAGAGATACTTGGCCGCGACATCGACATCGGTGACGACGCCGGTTTCAAACGGTGCCTCCGACGCGGTGATATCGAAGGCCAGACGCTCGGGCTCGAAATCTTCGACGAGGAAACTGGTGCTCGACAGCGATTCGGCCTTTGGGTCGGCATAAAGACGCGCCGTCCACGAGCCGCGCATGGCTTCGGCAACCATGGGCAGAGCAACGAAGTAGCCGCCTGCACCCTGATCATTGAGCAGCTGCTTGCTGGCAACAACGCCATCGGGGCGCTCGACTTCGAGGGTCAGCGGCAAGCCGTTGACGGCATTGGCGCGTTCATCGCGAAGCAAGGCCGTGAGGTAGACCGTTTCGCCGGGGCGATAAACGCCGCGTTCGGTGGTTGCAAACACATCAAGCGGACCGGGCGACGGACGCCCTTCGACGCCGCGATCAGTCAGATCAAAAGCCGGACGCGACAGATCAAGGAAGGCGTAATCGCCATCGGCGGTCTCGGCGACGAGCAGTTGTGGTGCCCTGCCCCCGGTACCGCGCGCTAGACCGGGCGCAAAGACCGCACGGCCATCGGCATCGGTGGTGGTTTCGGCCAGGATTTCGTTGTTGACCGCAACCAGACGCACGGTGGCGCCAGCTTTTGGCTGCGCATCGGTCAGGCCGCGCACAAAGGCATGGACGCCATCATCGCCCGCAATGGTGGTGAGACCGAGATCGGTGACGATGAACCACTGGGTCGCAATGTCGGACCAGTATTCGGTGTCTTCGCTCTTGATCTTGGCGGTGATCACATAGGCGCCAGCCGGCATGTCGCCCAGCACGTCGGCAACCGGAATTGCCGTGGTGGTCAAAGCGTTGGGCTGGCTGCGGGCCAGATCGACCTCGCCTGACCAGACCTGCTCGCCGACGCGATCGGCGATATCTTCAGCACCGTACTGGGACAGGTTGCCCTGGAAAATGCCGTCACGGACGGCGGTGGCGACCGAGCGGTCACCAATCCGGTAGATCATGACTTCGGCGGTTTCGGCATTGACCGACGTGATCGGCAGGCCGCCGCCGAGACCGGCAGGCATCACATAGGCATTGTTGGCAAAGCCGACGAAGGGCGCGCGATCGGGCACATAGACGTCGAGCACCACATCCTTGAGCAGCGCTTCGCCATCAGCAGATGGCAGGCCGGCGCGCAGGCGGATCGAATAGCGGCTGCCATGCTGCAGGCCATCGACACAAATCTGGTTCGGCTCGGTTTCGACCGATGCCTGAGGCGTATTGGCGACCACGACATAGGCCGACAGATCGGTGGACCCGGTTGGCAGCGGATCGGAGAACACGGCGCAGATGCGTGGCGACGCCGCTTCGGCATCGACCACATGGTCGGTGATGCGGAAGCCATTCTGGGCGACCACATCGTCGAGGTGCTCGGCCACGGCATCATTGGGCGCAAGGCTGAGGCTCAGGCGATAGGTCGCGATGACCTCGCGCCACATGGTGCGATATTCCATGCCATAGGCCAGCGTCGCCAGCGCGTCAGCCCGATCCTGCGGCTCGGTGGAGCGCAGGAATGCGTTCATGGCAGCTGATGTAGCGACGCGCGCGAGTTCGCTGCTGTTGTCGCCTTCAGACTGGCCGGCCACCGCATCGGCACGCGACAACGCGGCCTGTGCCAATGCCTGCCAGACGCCCCGATCATTGGGATTGATCGCGAGAGCCTGACGATAGGCGACGATAGCGCCAGCCAGGTTTTCCTCAGCAACAGCCTCATCGCCCGACGAAACGAGATCGGCATAGGTCACCTTGGGCGGCGGCGCGTCGGTCTGTGGCAGGTTGTCGGAGAAATAGCGGGCATCATCAATGATGCTCTGGGCCGGGAATGGGAGCTCGGCCTGACGCGCTGTTGCGGTCACCGCTGGAGATGGCGCGCGGCTGATCCGACCCGACGTCGCGCCGTTGAACTGAACCTGTTCGCCGGCGGCTCCCTTGAGGAAGCACCACTTGGACTGAGCATTGAAGGTGAACGCGCGACAGATGTTGTCGTCGGCGCAGGCGGCCGTGCACGCATCAAGATCGGTGTTCTTGACGATGGCATAATCCGAGCCCGGAAGGTCGCTATTTTCGAACAGCGTAACCTTATGGTCAGCTGCCTGCGCAACCGGCGCGGCAAACGCCATTGCAACCGCGAGCCCAAACCAGCCCAGCTTCGTGACGAGGCGACACATGTTGTTCTCCCAAGCTCAACGGCTCCATATGCCCGCGAAGCTGAGGCCGAAGCAAGGCAACAAACGCAGGATTTGAACGGCCACGGAGAGAATAGCAGCCACATATTGTAACGCGGATGACAGCTTAGGATCGTTATCCCACAGCTTGCGTAAACCGACTCTCTCGCGAGCTAAACCCGCCAAGCCAAACAAAAAGGCCCGCATTGCTGCGGGCCTTTGATATCTGTGTGACGCTATGACTTACTCGTCGCGATAGACCTTTTCACGACGCTCATGCATTTCCTGGGCTTCAAGGCTCAGGGTTGCGATGGGGCGGGCGTCGAGGCGGGCGAGCCCGATTGGATCGCCGGTTTCTTCGCAATATCCATAAGTGTTGTCGTCAATGCGCTTCAGCGCAGCATCAATCTTGGAGATCAGCTTGCGCTGCCGGTCACGGGTACGCAGTTCAAGCGAACGATCGCTTTCAGAACTGGCGCGGTCGGCCATGTCCGGATGGTTCTGGCTTTCTTCCTGAAGGTTTTCGAGGGTCTCCCGGCTCTCTCGAAGAATGTCCTCCTTCCAGGCATTTAGCTTGGCCCGAAAGTACTCCCGCTGGCGCGGGTTCATGAACGGCTCGTCGTCACTGGGCCGGTATTCAATTACTTCTGCAATCGAAGACATCAGTAGACTCAACTCCAATGCACCCTTGGCGCCTATATATGCGTGTAGTCACCCCCCGGCAAGCACGCATACTGGAGGCTGATTAACATGCTAAAGGCCCCGCATGCAGGGGCATAAGCGGGATTGACAACATTTTGATGACCCGGACTTAGCTGCCCGGAAAGCGCCCGAATTTGGCAAGTTCGACTCGCACCCGCAGCTCTATATCGTCGAGCAGGGAATCAAGACCGGGCACGGAACGCTCCCGTACATCGCCCAACATGGCTGCTAGACTGTCGAGCCGGTCGAGGCTGACTTTACCCACGAGCAGGTCTGTTTTGATCTCGTCAAGCACATCAAGCAACGAAGCGCCGCGACGGACGGCCTTCTTCTTGGCAGTCAAAGGACCATCAACGGACTGCAAGGCAAGGATGGCATCAATGCCGGCAGCGGACTGAACTGGTGCATTTCCGGCAACCCGCGCAGGCGTCCCTGCCCCGGCCGGCACGAAATCGACACCCAAGCCGGTACGGCGCGCAGCACTGCTGCGGCCAACGCCTGATGTTCGATTGTTTGTGTCGATGCGCAAGCTGGGACTCAAATCGGTTTGCTGCCGTCCCCGGCAAATTCTGCCGACATCCGTTAACAGCGCATTAACGAACCCGGCAAGAATTGCTTAGTGAGGCTCGGATGGTTGGCTCCAATCACCTCAATGCCACACGATCATCAATGAAATCAGCATGTTAGACAGGCCATCACAAAGTGGCACGGTTTTCGCAATGTGACCGCCGAACGTCGCGTCATGGGGATGATGCGGCACGACGACGGGGATGAACGATGACCAAATCACTGCTGCGAAAGCTGATAGCCGGGGCGCTGACCCTTGTTACCGTCATGTCGCCCGTTATCGAGGCACAGGCCGCAGCGGCTCGGATCAAGGACATCGTCGATTTCGAAGGCATCCGCGAAAACCAGCTGGTTGGCTACGGCCTGGTGGTTGGCCTCAATGGCACCGGCGACAGCCTCAACAACTCCCCCTTCACCAAGCAGTCGCTGCAATCGATGCTTGAACGCCTTGGCGTCAACACCGCCGGCGAGAACGTCCGCACCAAGAATGTCGCGGCAGTCATGATCACGGCAAACCTGCCACCATTCGCCACCCAGGGCTCGCGCATGGATGTGTCCGTTGCCGCGCTGGGCGATAGCGGCAGCCTGCAGGGCGGCACCTTGCTGGTGACGCCATTGCTCGGCGCCGACGGCGAAGTTTACGCAATCGCGCAGGGCCCGGTGTCGATCAACGGTTTCAAGGCGCAGGGTGACAGCGCCACAATTATTTCCGGCGTACCGACAACCGGCCGCATTTCCTCCGGGGCGCTGATCGAACGCGAAATTGAGTTCCGCCTCGGTGCGCAGACCTCATTGCGTCTGGCGCTACGCAATCCAGACCTGACCACAGCGCGCCGCATCGCACTGGCGGTCAACGACTTCATCGGCGTGCCAACCGCGACGCCGGAAGACCCCGCCACCGTGCGCATCACCCTGCCTCGGGGCTTTAACGGCAATATCGTCGACCTGCTGACCGACATTGAGCAGTTGATGGTCCAGACCGACCAGACAGCCAAGATCGTCATCGACGAGAATTCCGGCATTATCGTCATGGGCAAGGATGTGCGCGTCTCGAGCGTTGCCGTGGCCCAATCGAACCTCACCGTCACCATCGCCGAAAACCCTGAAATCGTGCAGCCGGCGCCGTTCAGTCAGGGCGTGACGGCGGTCGAGAACAACACCCAACTCAATGCCAATCTGTCCGAGACGGCACTGGCAGTGGTCAATGAATCGGTGACGCTGCAGCAACTGGTCGACGGCCTCAACGCCCTTGGCATCTCGCCGCGCGACCTGATCGCCATCCTCCAGGCCATCAAGGCCACGGGCGCCCTGCAAGCCGAAATCGAGGTTCTGTAATGGTCGACGCAATCAAGCAGGCCGGCTCGACGCTCACCCCACACCAGATCGCTCGCGTGCGCCAACAGGCCGAGGAATTTGAGGGCGTGTTCCTCAACACCCTCACCAAGGAAATGTTCTCCAGCCTCAAGACCGACGACAGCGCCATGGGCGGCGGGTTCGGCGAAGAGACCTGGCGCTCGATGCAATCGGAAATGATGGCCTCCGCCATGGCCCAAAATGGCGGCCTCGGCATTGCCGAACAACTCCTGCCCGACCTGCTCGCCATGCAGGAAGTGGCCAACAAACAAAACACTTTGCCGGGAGCCTATAAATGACCGCAGCTTCACGCCTTGCCGCCCTCGATAGCCTGCCGGCAGACGAACTGTGCCAGATGGCTGAAATCGCCCTGGCCGCTCTGGTCGATGTGATGAACCAGGAAACCACGCTCCTGCGCGCCGGCCACATGCGTCAGGCCAGCACAATGACGCCCGACAAGACCCGCCTCGCACAGGACTATGTGACCTTTGCTCGCTCGGTGCAGCGTCAGGGCAGCCGGCTCAAGTCCCAGGCCCCCGAGGCCGTCGAACGCCTCAAGCTTGGCCATGCGCGCTTGGCAACCCAGATGGCAGAGAACCTGCGCGTGCTGGCAACAGCCCGCACCGTCACCGAAGACCTGCTCACAGACGTCGCCAAAGTCGTTGGCCAGCAGAATAAGGCCAAGACCTATGGCCGAGCCGGTACGATGGCAACAGACAACGCCAATTCCGCGCGCGGCATCGCCATTAACAGGGCACTCTAAACAACACACAAATTGATTCAAATCAGCTTGTTTGGATCAATTTGGCTGAAACGCGCGTTGTCCTAGTTTCTGCCGTTAAAGGCGTCAAAGGACAGTGTTATGTTGACAGCAATTCTACCTGACCGCCCGGTCAGCTCGACGAGCCTCAGCGAATCCGTTCGTCCACCCAGCCGTACGCTGGAAGTGACACCCGTTGCGCCGCCACCACCAGTCGAATCGCCAGCAGCGCAATTGCGGGATCGTCCGCCGCGTGAGCAGGCCAAGCAGGATTTCGAGCCGCCAAGTTCCGGCACGACGTTCGCAGCAGCGGTCCTTGCCGGCGCCCTCGCCCCGCGGCCAGAAACGCTGCAACAGCTCTATGCCCGGATCGGCACCAGCTCGATTCCCGAAGCTTCGGAACTGCGCCTGCGCGATCTCAAGGTTTAGTCGCAGCAAGGCCAGCGAACGCCAATTGGGGCCCACGGCAAACGCTGTGGGCTTTTTGCTGCTCATCGCTTGTTAACCGAGGCACGAAATCGCGCATTTTCAGCGGTATTGAGCAATCAAATTAAGAATTTTTTATCGGGCAGGATGCAAGCATCAGCAGGTCTCAGAAGAGGCGTCAAAAAATTTCTACGAGTATCCTAGAAAGGGAACTTGAAAATGGCTGATATCACTCTCTCGAAGTCCGTCCGTTCCAACCTGCTCAATCTCCAGCAGACAGCTTCGCTGATGGGCAAGACCCAGGAACGCCTTGCGACCGGCAACAAGGTCAATTCGGCACTCGACAATCCGACCAACTTTTTCACTGCCGCTTCGCTCAAGAGCCGCTCGTCCGATCTCAACCTGCTGATGGACTCGGTCGGCAATGCAGTTCAGACCATCGCCGCTGCTGACAAGGGCATTTCTGCAATCACCAAGCTGGTTGAATCGGCTCAGTCGACAGCTCGCCAAGCCCTGCAGACTGCGGAAAAGGTTGTGACCACTCCTGCCTCCGCTGGTACCGCTGCCCAACCTGCTGTTGCGCATGCTCCAGTTGCGGGCGGAGCACTGGGTACACTTGCCACCGGTTCGTTTTCCATCAATGGCACAACGATCACCACCGCAGCGTCAGACGACATAACCAGCATTATCGGCAAGATCAACGCGGCATCCGGCACCCACGGCGTTACTGCCTCTAACAACGGCACCGGGATCACGCTGACTTCGTCGATCACTGGAACCGGCAACCCCAATGGCAACATTACTCTGGTGGACACGACAGCTGGCACCCTGGCCACTATCGGCCACGCGGCTGGCACGAACACTGGTACTGCTCCCGTTGCGGCCGTCCCTCCCACTGCAGAGGTCAGCGGGCCGAACCCTAAGCGCGCCGAATTGGTTACCCAGTACAACGATCTGCTGACCCAGATCGATCAGTTGGCCAAGGACTCCGGGTTCAATGGTGTCAACCTTCTGACGGGTGATAATCTTCAAGTTATCTTCAATGAAGATGGCTCGTCCAAGCTCGACGTCACGGGTAAGAATATCAATTCCGCTGGTCTGGGCCTGACAGCAGAAGCTTCCACTGCGTTCGATACCAATGCTGGCATCAACGCGACCCTCGCAAAGCTCAAGGCTGGTATCGAAACACTCCGCACTGAGTCCTCCAAGTTCGGTTCGAATCTGTCGGTTGTGCAGACCCGTCAGGACTTCACCAAGAACATGATCAACGTTCTTGAAACCGGCGCTGCCAACCTGACCCTGGCTGACACCAACGAAGAAGCCGCAAACCTGCTGGCCCTTCAGACTCGTCAGTCGCTGTCGACCACATCGCTGTCGATGGCTTCCCAGGCCGACCAGAACGTGCTGCAGCTGCTCCGTTAATCGGCGCTGTACATCAACTGAAAAGGCGGGCTCCGGCCCGCCTTTTTGTTTGTGCCGATGACGCTGAAAAGCGCCGCAAATAGCGCTAAACTCAATTCAGGATTCGCGGTGGCATCATCGCACAGGAGATACGCCGATGGCCCTCAAAGTCGAACTCAAGCCAGGCGAAAAACTGCTGATTGGCAATTGCATTATTACCAATTCCGACCAGCGAACCCGGCTGTTCGTCGAGGGCAATGCGCCAGTCTTGCGCGAAAAAGACATCCTGACCCCCGAAACGGCCAACACGTCGGCTGAGCGCGTTTATCTGGCAGTGCAAATGATGTATATCGAGGATGATATCGAAGGGACGCGCGAGACCTACTTCACCCTGGTCAATGACCTGGTGCAGGCTGCGCCCTCAACTACGCAAATTGTCGACCAGATCAACAATGAGATATTAACCGGGTCCTTGTACAAAGCTTTGAGGGTTGCAAAGCAGCTCATTCAGTACGAACAGGAAATCCTTTCCAATGCACAATCACGGAGCACAGGCCTATAATCAGGTCGCTAAAGCCGTTGAATCGCCCCGCGAACGCGAAGCTGCTCTACTGATCAAGTCTGCGGGCATGTTGCAGCGCGTGAAAGACGAATGGCCTGAAGGTCAACTCGACGCTGCTCTGACTTACAACCGCAAGCTCTGGACGATCTTCATTACGTCCGCGACGCGCGAAGACAATCCCCTCCCCGCTCAAGTCCGCCAGAACATTGCCAATATCGGCATCTTCGTCATGAGCCGCACGCGCGAGCTGACCTTCGAGCCTGAAGCGAAAAAGATTGACGCTCTGGTGCAAATCAACCGCCAGCTCGCCGCCGGGCTCCGCGCCGTTCCAGCCTGAGCCAATGAGACAAACAAAAAGCCCCGCCATTGAGCGGGGCCTTTTTTGTCGGGGCCTCTTGGACGCTAGAGGTAGTTTACAAGGTTGAGTTTGCTCAGCATCGACGTGGTCTGGTAGCTGGCCTGGAGACGCGTCTGCAGATCCATCATCTGCATGGCCACGTCTTCCTTGCTGATCGTCTCGACATCGCTCAAGAGGTTTTCCAGCTGGCCCTTGTAGTCGGTATGGCGCGTCGTAGCGCTCTGCACCCGACCAGCCACAATCCCGAGCTCCATCGTGATGATTTCGATGGAGCCCTTTTCGGTATTATGCCCTTCCGAGAGCGCCGACTGCTGGCGCGAAGCCATGCCGTCGAAATAGCCGAGCGAGCGGCGGTATTCAGTCTGGATCTTGGCTTCATAGGCCGCCAAGGCACTGTCGCGAGCAGCGCCTTCTGGCTGTGCCATTGCGGCCTGGCGGGCGGCCACGTTTCCAGCCTCGGCGCGAACATTGTCCTCGGACGGAAAGTTGGCGTTTGCAAGGGCCGCCTGCGACCGCAGCAGGGCTAGAAAACCGCTTTCATTCGCCTGAATACCATAGCGAACGGGCGAGCCGTCCTCGACCGCCGCAGTGACGCTGCCACGCGGATCGGCATCGGTGCCGCCCTTGTACCAAAATACAACCTTGGCGGGATCAGCGTCGGCTAGGCCTGTTGGGGGAGGACCGCCGACAGGAACCTGCGGAATGCCGCTTTCGGAGAAGAAATCTGTAGCTGCGGCAAAGCCTGATGCCGCCTTGAGTTCGCTATAGCTGAGCTCGGTCAGTCCCTTTTCCAGCGATGTCCGGAAGTTCAGAGCTGTCGCGTTTTCATTCGCGCCAATTGTGAACTGCCCGGCCCCAGGGGGATTATCTGCCGTGGCAGTCAGCTTGAGCTGTGTCTCGGTGCCATCTGGCAATGTCAGCCCGATTGTCACCGTCTGCCCGGGGATCACGGCACCGTTGAAGTTGACGGCAACCTGATCGATGGCACCGCCTGTCGGCTGGTCGACCGTAATGGACGGTCCACCGCTGCTCGACACTGTCGAAACCTTGAACCCAAACGGCGTCGCGCCATCTTCGCGCAGCACCACCTTGCCCGCCGTCGACGCATCAGTCTCCAGACGACCAAGGCCGCCAACGCCATCGGCGATGGCGCGATCGCCGGCAATAGCCTTGTAGCCCGCCTTACCGCCCTGCCCTTCGAGCAAAGCGGTGGTGTTGGCCAGCGGTGGCTTGTCGGTGACCTTGCCACCAAAGATGTAGCGGCCAGCCACGTCCTGATTGAGGATCGTGACGATCTCGTCAAAGCGCGCGGCCGCCAGGTTCGGCATCGTCGCCATATTGATACCGCCCGTACCGTATTGGCCGGGCATGGACGCGGTGCGCGCCTCCGCTTCCATCTTGTCGAAGCGGGTCATGGCGTTATTGAGGAAGGTCAGGCGCAGATTGACAGTGTCGATGTTAGACGAATAGCCGGCAATCGTATTGAGCCGCGCCCGCACCGATAGCGACACCGGCAGGTCCTTGGACATCTCAGAGAGCGTAGACGCCTTCTGGCCGGTCCCGAGCTGCATCTGCAGGGTCGAGAACTTGTCCTGCATCTGGGAGATGACGCTGTAGCCGGACTGGGCCGGGAACATCTGCTTGTTGACGATCATGCTAGGCTACTCCCTCACGTCGCCCGGAACAGCGTATCGAGCAGTTCCTTGACGATGGATACAACGCGCGCATTGGCGGCATAGGCGTTCTGTAGTTCAAGCAGCCGCGCCATCTCTTCGTTGACGTTGACGCCGTATTCGGACTTCATCTGCGTCACGATGGTGTCGAGCGTCAGCTGGCGATCCGAGCTCTGCGACAGCGCCGTATTGATGCTGCTGCCCTGATAGTTGAGCACCTGACCGATGATATCGCCCAGTGTGCCGTTCAGCGGAAAGTCCTTGTTCGCGCTAGCCTGACCGCCAGACACGAAAGACATCGAGTTGAGCTGTTCAAGGAAATAATTGGCCCGCGCCGCGTCGCCCAGTGTGCCACCGACGCTGGCCTGCACGAGCAGGCTGTTGTCGGCCACAATCGCCGGGTTGATCTTGATGCGGGAGGCAAAGCCTACCTTCTGGGACGGGTCGGTATCGACATTGTTGGTGAACGCCGAATTGCTCTGATCGACAAAAAGATTAAGGCCCGCGCTGCCGGGCTGTGCACCCGTCGCGGTGACCTTGCCGGTGAGCCCGGTCACATCGACCGCACCACCACCTAGAACGGTCAGTTCACCGCCAGCATAGCCGAAGGTGAGGCCCGGCAGCTTAGTAGAGAGCGCCGCGACGCTTGCTGGATCGTTGAAATCGACAGCAATGACCTTTTGACCGCTAGCGTCGGTATAGTCCTCACCATTGGCGCTGTTGACCAGACGCACGCGCTGATCGACGCCGCCATTCTTGTAGGACAGCAGAACTTCGTTGCCAGCCTGAATACCGGTGAGGTCAACCTTGAGGCCAGCAGTACTCGGGGCACCGGCGGCCTGGCCCTGCCGGGTGTCGGACGAAAAGATTGCAGCAAGGCCCGCAGCAATATCGTCAAGCTGGTTCTGGAACTCGACCAGCGTCTTGTCACGCAGCTCCAACAGGCCAGCGATCTCGCCGCCCTGCAACACGCCGCGCTGGGACAGGTCGATGATCAGGCCAGACGGCGTGGTCAGCGTGAGCGTGCCAACCTTGTTGAGCGCGCTGTCCGAAGATGCCTGCGATGCTGGCCCGAGCGCGCCGGCAGTGGTGAACTTGAACGTGCTGACGCCAACATCAAGCAGCCCGACGCCCGAACGCGTCATCAGCGAAACAGTGCCATCTGGGCGATAGGTGGCGTTGACGTCGACCATTTCGGCAATGCCCGAAACCAGTCGGTCGCGCTGATCCTGCAGAGACGCGCGTGCCGTATCGGACATGCCCAGATCGAGCATGCGCGAATTGACCTCCTGCAGGGAGCTCAGCATGCCGTTGAGATTGTTCACGCCATTGGCGATCTGCGCTTCAGTTTCCTGACGCAGGCCCTGCGTGACATTCGAAAGCTGATTGAGGCGCTGCGCCATCGCATCCGCCTGCGCGATAACTGCTGCACGGGTCGTGTAGTCATCTGGACTGGTGGCCAACGACTGCAGCGAATTCTTCAGCGAACCGAACAGCGTATCGAGCGAACCAGCCGAACCCGGCTTGCCCAGATAGGTCTGCAGCTGGTTGAGATAGTCCGCCTTGGCGCCAGACTTGGCGGTATCCGACACCTGCCGGTTGTAATAGGTCTGGAGGCTCGCATTGAACGCGCGATTGACGCTTTCGGTACGCGCATAAGAGCTGTTCTGCGAGTTATAATCGACAACATTGATGGACTGCCGATGATAGCCCGGCGTCCCCGCATTGGCGACGTTGCGGCTGAGGACGTCGATCGAATCCTGGTTGATGCGCAAGCCGGCTACGGCATTGTTCATCGAGGAGATCAGACCCATCGCAATTACTCCTTACCCGGAACCGGCCGGGGCGAACCCCGACCGAAGACTTTTTGGCCCGCCTTAGCGGACCATGTTGAGTGCTTCCTGCATCATCTCGTCAGCAGTCGACACGATGCGCGTGCCGGCCGAATAGGCCTGCTGAGTGATGATCAGCTTGGTGAACTCGTCGGAAATGTCGGTGTTGGATGCTTCGAGAGCCCCGCCCAAAATGCCTGAGCCTGTCAGATCCATGATCGGCTCACCGGACTCGGTGGTCGCAGTGAACACGCCACCATCATGGCGCTTGAGCGAGTTGACGCCATTGAACTGGGCCGTCACCACCTGCGCCATGTCGATGCGCTCGCCGTTAGAATAGGTCGCCACAACGCGACCGGTATCGCTGATCGCCACCGACTGGAATTCGCCAGCGCCATAACCGTTCTGGTTCAGAGTCGTCACCGATGCCGTGCCGTTCACGTCGGCGAACTGCTTCATGCCATTCGTGTTGTGGCGGATGGTAATATTGCCGACATTGACGCCATTGACTGTCAGGTTCGAGATCGTTGCCTGTGCGACGGGGGGATCCATGGAGCCCTGGCTGTCGAACGTGTACTCCTCGGGCACGCGCGTCCAAGCGGGCTGGGTCCCGGTCGCAGTGCTGTTGGAGTTGTAGTAGAGGTGCCAAGTATCGGCGCCACCACTTGCGCTATTGTCCACCTTGGCCCAACGCATCTGAACGTTCGCCGGGGCGCCATTGGCCGCGTAGACCGTGATGGCGCCACCATAGATCGAGTTCTTCTCGAAGAGCTCTTTGTCGCCCCCCTGAATGACAGCAAGGGCAGATCCGGTGGTGCCGCCTGCAAAGTCGCCAGCCTTCATGATCTCGCTGTTATCAACAGTGGAATCATATGCTGCGGTCTTCGGCAATTGCGGCAGGTTGGCCTGGTAGTTGATGACCTGCGTCTGCTTTGCAGCGAGGTAAGAATTGGTGAGCTTGAGCACTTCCGGCACCGAGCCGGAAACGTTGCCGGTCGCAGGATCGATCGGCAGGCCCTTGAGATAGAAGCCGGCGCCGTTGACCAGCATGCCGTCCTTGTCGATTTCGAAATCGCCACGGCGGGTATAGAAATTGGAACCGGCGAAAACGGCATTGCCGTCCGACTGGCCAACCTTGGGCTCGACCACGAAGAACCCGGACGAGTTCAGCGCGATAAAGGTCTCAGTGCCGGACGTCTGAATGTCGCCCTGCAGATTGTTGGTGCCGCGCGACTGCGCCAGCACAGCACCGGGAACCTGACCCTTGAGCGGAGCATCTGGGATCAGATCGACGAAGCTGGTTTCGATACGCTTGTAACCAGTGGTCTGCGAGTTCGCGATATTGCCCGAAATGTTTTCCAGTGCATGCGACTGCGCCCGCAGGCCAGTCACCGCAGTGGAAAGAGCGCCATAAATGCCCATCTGATACTCCGTAAACCCCATTTGCGCCCAGCGACGCATTCCGGTGAACAGATGCAAGCATGATGCCAACTACGCGAAACGTTGAATTCGTTGGTGTTTTCGCCGCAGCGCCGCCGAAATGTGGCGACATCCCGGCAATAGAGTCCGGGGCTGCGGCAGAAATTGCCGGATGCTTGTGAAGCCTCGCAGCTTGCATTAAACGCAACGGGGTATGTTGCGGTGCGTGGGGCGGTGAAAACCGTATCTGGTCGACAATGCTGTTCAAGAATGCCGATGAGTTTGTGAAGTCCTCGCGCCGCGCCGTGACCGTTTTTGGCATGGCAGGCGTCGGCAAAACCCGGCTGTCCAACATGCTGCGCGCCAGCAAGTGGTTCCACTACTCGGCCGACTATCGCATCGGCACGCGCTACATGGGCGAGTACATCGTCGACAATTTCAAGCGCGAAGCCATGAAGGTGCCGTTCCTTGCCGAACTGCTGCGCTCGGATTCCATCTACATTTCGTCGAATCTGACCTTCGACAATCTCGATCCGCTGTCGACCTATCTCGGCACGCCCGGCAATCCCGAACAGGGCGGGCTCAAGCTGGAGGAATACCAGCGCCGTCAGGAACAGCACCGCATTTCCGAGATCGCTGCGCTGCAGGACGTGCCGCATTTCATCGAGCGCGCCAAGGTGCTCTATGACTATGACGACTTCATCGCCGATACCGGCGGTTCGCTGATCGAGGTGATCGACCCGACCGATCCCGAAGATCCGGTGATCAAGACGCTCGCAGCGTCGACCACCCTGCTCTACATCCGCGGCACTGAAAAAGATGCCTCCGAGCTGGTACGGCGCTTTAAGAAAAGCCCTAAGCCGATGTATTATCGGCCGGAATTTCTCGTCGAAAAATGGGCCGAGTACAAGCAGATCAACGGCATCGCCAAGGACGAACAGGTCGATCCAGCCGGTTTCGGCGCCTGGGGTTTTGAGGCGCTGCTGCACGATCGCTTGCCGCGCTATCAGGCGCTTGCTGACAATTTTGGCTATGCCGTTGAGGCCTCGGACCTCGCCATGGTGCGTGACGGGGACGAGTTCGTCGATCTGATGGCCGCGTCGATCGAGAAGCGAATGCGATAGCGCGTTCTCCCATTGGAGACGCGCACCGCCTGAATCGCTTTTCGACCCCACTCGTTCAAGAGGCTGATATGCCTATTCGAATTCCCGACGACCTGCCTGCCCGCAAGACCCTCGAAGACGAGGGCGTCTACGTGATGGACTCGACGCGCGCTGCCCGCCAGGACATCCGCCCGCTCGACATCGGTCTGCTCAATCTGATGCCAAACAAGGAGCGAACCGAAACCCAGTTCACCCGCCTGATCGGCTCGACGCCGCTACAGGTGGAGCTGACGCTCGTCCGCATCACCGACCATCAGTCCAAGCACACCTCGGAAGACTACCTCAAGACCTTCTACAAGACCTGGGAAGAGGTCCGCGAGAAGAAGTTCGACGGCTTCATCGTGACTGGCGCGCCGATTGCCAACATTCCGTTCGAGGAGGTCCGTTATTGGCCCGAAATGCTCGAAATTATGGATTGGACGCAGACCAATGTGCACCACACCATGTTCATCTGCTGGGGTGCGCAGGCGGCCCTGCACCACTTCCACGGCGCCAAGCGCTACCGCATGGACAAGAAGGCCTTCGGCGTCTTCCGTCATGAAGTGACAGCACCGCGCTCGCCCTTCCTGCGCGGCTTTTCGGACAGCCCGATGATCCCGGTGTCGCGTTACAACGACATTGATCGGAAAACGCTTGGCCCGGACCTTGAAGTGATGATCGACAACAAGGATGTCGGCATTTCGATGCTCGGAGACGAGAAGCACCGCGCGGTGCATTTTCTCAATCACCTAGAATATGACAACCGCTCGCTGGCCGACGAATATGAGCGCGACGTCAGCGCCGGGCTGAACACGCCCCCACCGGCAAATCTGTTCCCCAATGGCGATACGACAAAGACACCGGAAAACCGCTGGCGCAGCCACGCGCATCTGTTGTTCCAGAACTGGATCAACGAAATCTACCAGACGACGCCATACGACATGGCAGAGATTGGCGGAGCTAAGGCCCGCTAGTCCGCCTTGGAGGCTTGGGTAGGCGGAGCCATCTGCCTGCTCGACCTCGTCCTTCGACAAGCTCAGGATGAGGTCTCTCGAACCACCGCCGCCTCATTAGACCTCATGGTGAGCCTGTCGAACCACGAGGTCGGGCACTCCGAAACTGCCATCCACATTCGACGCCCTCTCAAAAGCATTGAACGCGCGGGACAAATCCCTATCTTGCGGGCAGATAGAGAGACCCGCACGTGCCCCAGCCTCCTACCACGATCGTCGACGAGCTGGGCATTGCCCTTTCCAACCTGGCCGATAGCGCGACAGGCGCTTTCACACCCACCCTGCGCCTCGGCGTCACCGGCCTCAGCCGCGCCGGCAAGACCATTTTCATCACCGCACTGGTGCATAACCTGCTGACCGGCGGCCGCATGCCCGGCTTTGCGCCGCTGGCCGAAGGGCGCTTCATCGGCGCCAAGCTGGCCGAATATCCCGACGCCACCATTCCGCGCTTTGCCTATGAGCAGCATCTCGAAGCGCTGACCGGCAAGGCGCCGCATTGGCCCGAAAGCACGCGCCGGATTTCGCAGTTGCGGCTGGTGCTGAAGTATCAGTCCAAGAGCTGGTTCTCAGGCATGCGGGGCCCCACGACACTCAATCTCGATATCGTCGACTACCCCGGCGAATGGCTGCTCGACTTGCCCCTGCTCGGCCTGAGCTTTGCCGAGTGGAGTGCAGAGGCGCTCGACCGCGCCGACCGCCCCGGCTCCGGCAAGGAAGCCGGACCATTTCTCGATCTGCTGCATGAGATCGATCCGCTCAAAGATGCCAATGACGTGGACGCCGAGCGACTTGCCGCGGCCTTCACCGACTACCTCCGCCGCAGTCGCGAGCATGGAGCGCTCTCCACCCTGCCACCGGGCCGTTTTCTCTTGCCCGGCGACCTGGAAGGCTCACCTGCCCTGACCTTTGCACCCTTGCCACCACAGAGGCAGGCTATTCGCAGCAACAGCCTCTACGCCATGCTGGAGCACCGCTACGAGGCCTATAAGGACCGCATCGTCCGCCCCTTCTTCCGCGATCATTTCGCGCGGCTGGATCGGCAGATCGTGCTGGTCGATACCCTGCGCGCACTCAATGCCGGTCCCGCCGCGGTGGCCGATCTCGAAACGGCGCTCACCGCTGTCATGGGCTGTTTCCGGCAGGGCGAAACCAATCCGCTGCTTCGCCCCTTCGTGCGCAAGATCGACCGCATCCTGTTCGCCGCGACCAAAGCCGACCATGTGCATCACACCAGTCACGACCGGCTGGAAGCCATCCTCAACCGGCTGGTGTCCAATGCCAGCAAGCGGGCGCGCTTCGCCGGCGCCGAGACGCGGTCCATCGCACTGGCGGGTATCCGCGCCACGCGTGAGGGCACCATCAATGCTGGCGGCGAAACCCTGCCCACCATCATCGGTACGCCGATGAAAGGAGAGACGCTCGACGGCACCAGCTATGACGGCAAAACCGAAATCGCTTTGTTTCCCGGTGACTTACCAGAGCGGCCCGATTCATTGTTCGAGGACGGTACGCCCGTAGCGCTCAACTTCCTGCGCTTCACCCCGCCGCAAAAACTCGACCGCAACGCTAATGGCGACGTCGTGCTGCCCCATATCCGTTTCGACCGGGCGCTCGATTTTCTGGTTGGAGATTGGCTGAAATGAAACGCCCCATTGCCCGCCCGACCGCAACCGTCAACACCGATACAGAGCTATACCGAGCCCCACGCGCCTTTGTTCCCACCAGTGTCGACATCGTCGAAACCGAATTCGATCCAACAACCGATGAAACGCTCATCGCGCCGCCACCCCGCCGCATGGGTTGGGTCGGACGGCTCGCCTGGACGGCTGGCGGCATTCTGGTTTCAGCCGGTCTCGGTCTCGCCGCCGACCGACTGGTCCGCGATCTGTTCGCCGCCAATGAATGGTTGGGCTGGGTCGGACTGGGCGTGCTGGGCCTCTTCATCATCGCCGTCGTCGCACTCGCCGCGCGCGAAATGTTCGCCCTGCGCCGTCTGCGCGTCCTCGACGCGCTGAAGCGAGACGCTGCACGCGCCACCGCTGAAAACGACTCGCACGCTGCCAAACATGTCGTGCAGAGCCTTGAAGGAATCTACGCCGACCGACCGGACCTAGCCCGCTCGCGCCAGACCGTGGCCGATAACCTGCCGCATCTGTTTGATGGCCACGAAATGGTTGCGCTGGCCGAACGCAGCCTGATGGCGCCGCTCGATGCCCGCGCCAAGGCACTAACCGCCGCCTCCGCCCGCCGCGTCGCGCTGGTGACCGCTGTGTCGCCGCGCGCACTGGTCGACATCGCCTTCGTTATCTATGAGAGCATCCGCCTCGCCGGCGCCATTGCAGCCCTCTACGGAGCCCGCCCAGGCCTTTTGGGCTTCTTCAGGCTTACCGGCGCTGTATTGGCCCATCTCGCCGTCACAGGCGGCCTGGTGCTCACCGATGGCATTGTTGAACAGCTCGTGGGCCAAGGATTGGCCGCAAAACTCTCCGCAAGGCTGGGCGAAGGCGTCGTCAACGGCTTGATGACCGTCCGTGTCGGCATCGCTGCAATGCGCGTCGTGCGGCCCCTGCCCTTTGAAACGCAGAAGCAGCCGATGGTGCGCGACTTCATCCCCGAGCTGACCAAACTGGCCGCCGACACCGGCAAGACCTGACCCGGTCTTGCCGCAATTCTCGCTGAACTTTGCTGGATCATCTCGGAGGAAAATCGTGCGGTATTCGATCCCCGTTCTGGCGCTGTGCATTGGTCTGTTGAGCACACCGGCTTTTGCCCAGGCAGAAAAGCAGTTTGAATACGCCTCGGAAACCACGCCCGAACTGATCCAGCTCTGGGAAGACACCAACGGCACCTGCCGTGGCGCCAGCGGCGATGACGTCAAGACCTGGGCCGCCTGCGCTGCCCGCTCGGTCTATGGTGCCGCGCTCAACGAGCGCGACTGGTGCTTTGGCCACAAGGACGACGCGGGCGCGGAAATGAAATGGCACGAATGCGACGCCAACTCTCTGCGCTTCCCGCCGATTGATCTGAACACGCTCTAACGGCTATTCGGCGGCCTGCATCATGTCATGCGCCACGCGGCCCTTGCGCTGCGGCATGGCATGCGGGTTCTCGGCGAAATAGCGGCCACGCGCCTGCAAAATGCGCGGCCGATTGTCCACCGCCCACTTGCCCAAAACCTTGAGCGGTCCCTGCAGATCATGCCCGAGTTCGGTCAGTTCGTAATCCACCCGCGGCGGGATGGAGGGCGTGACAGTGCGGGTGACGAAACCGTCCATTTCGAGTTCGCGTAGCGTTGCAGTCAGCACTTTCTGGCTGATGCCGCCGATCTCGCGCTTGATCTCGGAGAACCGCATTGGGCCGGCACTGAGCAGATTGATGATCAGCACCGTCCACTTGCCACCGATCTGATGCAGGATCTCTCCGACCGGGCGGCAGTCGTTTTGGACTTCGGTTTCTGCAGGTTTCATTTTGGTGCCTTGCGTATCGAAAAAGTGCTGTCTTGCAGCACTATAGCCAGTCACTCATATAGCGTCAGTTACCAACGGATACCATAGGTCTCTGAAATGAAAAACGTCGCCGTCCTCCTCGGCAGCCTCACCGAAAAATCCATCAACAAGTCGCTGGCCAAGGCGATTGAAAAGCTTGCCGAGGGTCGGCTGCAGTTTGACTACCTCGATATCGGCAGCCTGCCGCACTACAATAACGACCTCTGGGAAAATCCGCCCGCCTCGGTGACCGGCCTCAAGCACAAGGTCGAAGCGGCCGATGCCGTGCTGATCGTCATGCCCGAAATCAATCGCTCCTACCCTGCCGTCGTCAAGAATGCGCTCGACTGGGCATCGCGCCCCTATGGCAAAAACTCGTGGACTGGCAAGCCTTTGGCCATCGCCGGCGCCAGCCCGGGTGCGATCGGCACCGCCGCCGGCCAGAACGCCCTGCGCATGACGCTACCGCTCTATGGCTTTGTCGTGATGGGCCAGCCGGAAGTTTACTTCCAGTTCAAGCCCGGCCTGATTGACGACAATTTCCAGGTCACCGACGACCAATCGCGCGGTTTCCTGGAGAATTTCGTCGACAAGTATGTCGAGTGGATCGACCACCACGGCCAGCGCCGGGAACTCGCCGAAGCGGCTGAGTAAGTTTTGGCCAAATGTTGCCCTCGGACGTGATCCGGGGGCAACGGGATATGTGTCGTGAGCGGTGGGGGATTAGTCCTTGGCGGCGGTTGCGGCCAGCGTGACCTTGAGACCATCCAGCGCGTCGCTGCACAGGATCTGGCAGCTAAGGCGGGAGTTGGACCGGACGTCGCCGACGCTGTCGAGCATGTCCTCTTCCTCGTCGCTGGGCGCACCAACAACGTCCATCCAGTCCTTGTCGACATAGACGTGGCAGGTAGCGCAGCTTAGCGCGCCACCGCATTCGGCCTTGATGTTGAGGCCCCAGTCCCGAATGACTTCCATCACGCGCCAGCCTTCGAGCCCTTCGAGCTCGTGGTTCGCACCTGCCTGATCGGTGACGTGGATAATCATGGGCATTTCCTCAACTTTGAGGCGTCCTTAACGCCCTAGCGGTCTCCCCCGCAAGCTCAAAAAGATCTCACGGTTCGCCTGCCGAACCACGAGGTCGAGCGCGTGGCGGCTTGGGTGCCACGGCCTCGTCCTTCGACAGGCTCAGGATGAGGCCTACTTTGGCCTTAGGCGACGCCGAGCTTCTTTTGCAGCTTGGTGGAGCTGGTGGTGTATTGGAAGACGACCCGCTCGCCGGGCGAGACGATAGCCTTGGCGGCCTGGGCCATCAGGGCAGCTTCGTGGAAACCGCTGAGGATCAGCTTGAGCTTGCCGGGATACCAGTTGATATCGCCGATGGCGAAGATGCCGGGCACCGAGGTTTCGAACTTTTCGGTATCGACCTTGATGGTGTTGTCGTTGAGCTCAAGGCCCCAATCGGCAACCGGACCAAGCTTCATGGTCAGGCCGAAGAACGGCAGCAGACGCGTTGCAGGAACGGAGAGATCGCCGGCATCTGTGGTCAGGTGCACGTGGTTGATCTGGCCGTTTTCGCCGTCGAGCTTGGCGATCTGGCCGGTGATGAAGTTGATCTTCCCCTCGGCAACCAGCTCGTGCATCTTGTTGACCGACGCGGGCGCTGCCTTGAACACCGGACGACGGTGCACCAGCGTCAGCGAATTGACGATAGGCTCAAGGTTGAGCGTCCAGTCGAGTGCGGAGTCCCCACCGCCCACGATGACCAGGTCCTGGCCGCGGAAATCGTCCATCTTGCGGACCGAATAGAACACCGACTTGTTCTCGAATTCCTCGATGCCATCAACCGGTGGACGCTTGGGCTGGAACGAGCCGCCACCGGCTGCGATCACCACGACCTTGGTGTGGAATACTTCGTCGGCGTCCGTGGATAACTTGAACGAGCCGTCTTCCTGTTTCTCGATGGAGTTGACCATGCGATTGAAGTGGAACTCAGGCGCAAACGGCGCGATCTGGGCCATCAGATTGTCGGTCAGCTGCTGGCCGGTCACCACGGGAAAGCCGGGAATATCGTAGATCGGCTTTTCGGGATAAAGCTCGGCGCACTGCCCGCCGGGGCGATCCAGAATGTCGATGAAATGGCATTTGAGATCGAGCAACCCGAGTTCGAATGCGGCGAACAGACCGCAAGGGCCCGCGCCGATGACGACGACATCGGTGGTGATTTCAGTGCTCATTTTCAGACTCTTTCAAAGGCTCGCTCGGCCATAATTTTGCTCGACGTCATCCCCGCACAGGCGGAGATCCATTCTTCACTGACAAGAGTGGATTCCCGCCTTCGCGGGAATGACGCAGTGATTGAAGGATACCAAAATATCCTGATAAACGCAGTCCACTTACATCAGTGAACGCGTCGAAGGAAGGGGCGTGTGCCGACGGGGATTTCTGTGGTCCCGACCGGCTGATAAAACAGCGCCACCTCTGGCAGACGGTTCTCGATCAGCGCTTCGCGCGTGGGCTCATGCGTCACGACAAAGGCATTGAAACCGCAACGACGCATCAGCGGAATCTGGTCCTGCAATACGTCACCAATGGCCCTGATCTCGTTAACGTACTGGTAACGTTGAGCGACCAGACGTGCGGTTGAATAACCGCGCCCATCGCTGAATGCAGGGAACTTGATCGCCACCGAAGCGAAGCGTCCCAGATCGAACTCGACATCCTCGACACGGTCGCCCGGCACGATCAGCAGACCAAGCGGATGCGGGTTGGCGAGGAAGGCTTCGCGATTGGCCAGAAACACCGGCAGCGGCACATGCTTGTAGCTGGCCGTCGTCGGATCGCTGTCTTCGGTCCATTCATGGAACGGGTCAGCGATGAAGGCGCCGTCTTTCCAGAGCGTATGTTTGGTGGCGGCAGTCATCGGCGAGGCAATCGCTCCGTTGAAATCGAAATGGATGCCGCACTCTTTCTTGTTGAGGCCGCGCCACCGTCCGGCGCGCGGATCTTCACCCTCGGCAACCACCGAAGTGCAAGGCGCGCAGCCAATCGACTTGTAGCCCTTAGCGAACAGCGGGTGCTCGGGCAAGCCGTGGTCGATCTTGTATTGGTTGACGTCGGCATCGGTAAAGTAGGCCAATGGGTTGACCTTGATGCGATCATCGCTGGTCAGCTCGAAATGCGGCAGCACGCCGCGTTCCTTGGTCTGAAAGCGCTTCCGGCCGGTCACCCAGCCACCATATTGCTCGGTGATCGGCTCCAGCGGCTCGGTCTTGCGAATGTGGCAGCAGCTGTCGGGATCGGTCTCCCACAGGGTGCCTTCGGGATCGAAACGCTTCACGTCTTCCGAGTTGGGATGGATGGCGTGGATATTGATCAGGCCGAGGTGCTTTTTGAGTGTCTCAACATAGTCCAGCGTCTCGGTGAAGTGCTTGCCGGTTTCAAGGAAATAGACCGGCAGGCTTGGATCGACCTGCGCGACGAGATGCAACAGCACGGCCGAGTCCGCACCGAAGGACGACACGATGGCGAGGTCACCGGCGAGGACATCGCTGGCCGCCTGGCGGAGGACGCCGACAGCGTCCATTTCGTCGAACATGCCGTTGAGGGCGAGGATACCGAGGGCGCGGAGTTTGTCGTGGGCAGCGGGGGTATGGGCGAGTTTAGGCACGGCCATGGTGGACCTCGGCTTCTATTCTTCTCCCCATTGGGGAGAAGGTGGCGCGAAGCGCCGGATGAGGGGAAGCTGTCAGGCGTACGCTGAGGGTATCCCCCTCACCCGTCTCGGCCAGCGGCCGATCCACCCTCTCCCCGATGGGAAGAGGAAAAAGATCAAGCTGCACCATAGAGGGCCTCCTTGAAGGGGGCTTCGCCGAGGCGGCGGTAGGCTTGGATGAAGGTTTCGTCCGCGCTTTCGCGGCGGGCGATATAGGTATCGACCAGCGTCTCGATGGCGCCGGGCACATTTTCGGCTTCAAAGCCGGGTCCGATGATCTTGCCGACCGACGCGGCTTCGGTGGCGTCGCCGCCCAGCGTGATCTGGTAGAGCTCGCCGCCCTTTTTCTCGACGCCCAGAATGCCGATGTGGCCGACATGGTGGTGGCCACAGGCATTGATGCAGCCCGAAATTTTGATCTTGAGATCGCCAATTTCGGCCTGACGGGTCGGCTCGGCAAACTTCTTCGAAATTTCCTGCGCAATCGGGATAGAGCGGGCATTGGCCAGGGCGCAGAAATCAAGGCCCGGGCAGCAGATCATGTCGGTGATCAGGCCCGTATTGCCATCGGCGAAACCGGTGGCGACCAGCGCATCATAGACCGCGCGGAGATCGGAAATGGCGACATGGGGCAGCACGAGGTTCTGCTCATGCGTGACGCGGAGTTCGTCAAAGCCGTAGCGCTCGGCGATATCGGCAATGTCGTCCATCTGCTTGTCTGTCGCATCGCCCGGAGCGCCGCCAACCGGCTTGAGCGAGATGGTGATTGAGGCATAGCCCGGTTCGCGATGCGAATTGATATTGTGGTCGAGCCAGCGGCCATAGGCCGGATCGATGATCGACTCGTAAGCCACGTCAATCTTAGTCGCTGCCTGCGCCTTGAACTGAGGTGGCGCGAAATAGGCGGTGATGCGGTCGACTTCCTCGGCCGGCAGCGTCAGCACGCCGCCACGCACCTGGGCGAACTCGTTTTCGACCTGCCCCTTGATGGTCTCAAGGCCTTCTTCGTGTACTAGGATCTTGATGCGCGCCTTGTACTTGTTGTCCCGGCGGCCATAGCGGTTGTAAACGCGCATGATCGACTCGAGATAGGCCAGCAGATGCTCGTTGGGCACGAAGCTGTTGATCAGCTTGCCGATCATCGGCGTGCGGCCAAGGCCACCACCCACCCAGACTTCCCAGCCGATTTCACCCGCCGCATTGGTGGCGGCCTGCAGGCCAATATCGTGGAAGCGGATGGCAGCGCGGTCGTTCGGCGCGCCAGTGACGGCGATCTTGAACTTGCGCGGTAGATAGCTGAACTCGGGGTGGAGGCTCGACCACTGGCGCAGGATCTCGGCAATCGGGCGCGGATCGATGATCTCGTCGGCGGCAGCGCCAGCGAAATGGTCGGCCGTGACATTGCGGATGCAATTGCCCGAGGTCTGGATGGCGTGCATTTCGACCGAGGCCAGTTCCTCAAGGATCACCGGAATGTCCTTGAGCTTGGGCCAGTTGAACTGGATGTTCTGACGCGTCGTGAAGTGGCCATAGCCGCGATCATAGGTGCGCGCGATATGGGCAAACATGCGCATCTGCTTGCTCGACAGCGTGCCATAGGGCACGGCGACGCGCAGCATATAGGCGTGGAGCTGTAGATAGAGCCCGTTCATCAGGCGGAGCGGACGGAACTGGTCCTCGCTCAACTCGCCCGACAGGCGGCGCTTCACCTGGTCGGAAAACTGCGCGGTGCGGCCCGCTACGAAAGCCGCGTCGAATTCGTCATATCGATACATGACCGTCCTCACCCAGGTGCTGGCGGTCGTAAATCTCGCCGTTCAATGTCAGTGGCGCAGTTGGACCCGCTGCCCGAATACGCTCGCGCAGCCGCTTGGGGGTGATGACCCCATCGGCCTGCGTCACATCTTCGATCTCAAGGCTGATAATGCGGCCGGTGCCCTTGGTGGCGGCAAGCGCAGCGTCCCGCTCGGCCGCTTCTTCCCTGCCGAAGAGGCGCGCGGTCTGCAGGTCCTCGACCCAGTTATTGTGGGTGTCGAGATAGACCGTCCCACCCGATATCAGCTCATTGCCAGTCAGAATTTCCATGCTGCTTATGCTACCTTGAAGCTCATACCGGCGAGCTGGGCGGCATTCGCCCAGTCTCCGGCCTCAACGGCTTCGCCTACGAAAATGATTGCCGGGCCATCGCTGAAGGCGATGGTGTTGGCGGCCAATGCTGCCAGCGTGCCGGAATAGGTGGATTTGTCGGCCCGGCCCGCATTGACCACGATGCCAACCGGCAGACTAGGCGCCGCACCATGCGCGATCAGCCGCGCCGCGACGTCGGATGCGATGGACTTGCCCATATAAAGCGCGAGCGTCAGGCCCGATTGCGCGAGCGCCGCCCAGTGGGTCAGGTCGCTATCGTCGGCGCCGTGGGCCGTCGCCATGATGAAGCCGCTCGACACTTTGCGCAGGGTGACCGGCGTTGCTGTGTCAGCGGCGGCGGCCAGAGCGGCGCTGACGCCGGGCACGATCTGGTAGGGGACGCCGGCCTTACGCAAAGCGGCGATTTCTTCACCGGCGCGGCCGAACACCATCGGATCGCCGGACTTGAGGCGCGCGACCTTCTTGCCTTCATTGGCGAGACGGACGATCAGCGTATTGATCTGGGCTTGGGAAAAACTGTGATGGCCCTTGGCCTTGCCGACCGAAATCTGTTCGGCGTCTCGCCGACCCATCTGCACCACGGCATCAGGCACCAATTGGTCATGCACGATGACATCGGCTTCCTGCAGCAGGCGCTGGGCGCGGAGTGTGAGTAGGTCCTCAGAGCCTGGACCGGCGCCGATCAGCCAGACAACGCCACTGGCCTGCGTGGTGCTGGCATGTTGCGCCAGAAGCGCTTCGGCGGCCTCTGCGCCCTGCCCCAAAGCTTCGGCAGCTTCGACGGCGGGCGAGGTGACTAGCGCTTCGTAATAGCGGCGGCGCGCAGCGCCATCGTGAATCAGGCTTTCAACCTTGTGGCGCAACCCACCGGCAAGACTGGCGATTTTGCCGATCCGGGGCGACAGCATCGCCTCGATGCGGGCGCGCACGAGCCGGGCTAGCACCGGCGCATCGCCTTCGGTGGAGATGGCGACGGTCAGTGGCGCGCGGTCGACGATGGACGGGGTGTAAAAATCGCACTCGGCGGGGACGTCGACCACGTTGAGCGGGATGTTGCGGGCGCGGGCCTCCGCCTTGGCCAGATCGGCATCGGCGCTCTCTTCCGCGACGAACACCAGCGCAGTACTATCGAGATCCGAGGGGACGAACCCGCGCTCGACTATCTCGACAGCAAAGGTGCTGAAATCGGCTTCGATATGGCGGGAGATAATCACGACTTGCGCAGTCGTCTTAGTGGCCAACCGGGTCTTGTTGAGGGCTTCTTCACTACCGCCAACGATGACGATGCGTAGACCCTGTACTTTGTAGCTCAACGGAAATGTGTTGAGGTAACCCATTTGAACCCTAAGTTGGAGTTAGCCGGAAAATAGGCCAACTTAGCCCACCCCGACAAGGCGTTGAAATTCAATCGCTTTTATATTTCCCTGTGGGGGCTGCGCTTGGAACGTTCCGCATGGGAATACCCCAAAGCCGCTAAATGAATCTTTGCGGGAATGGGCGGGAGCAAATTTTGCTCAGGATGTGGGGCGCTTGGGGCGGCCGGCAGATGTCTTTTAGCGGATACCCCCACCTAACCTCCCCCTGATAGGGGGAGGAATCTGGCAAGTGGCCGGCCGAGATAATGCCTCAAACACGATAGGGTCCCTTCCCCTATCAGGGGGAGGTTAGGAGCGGGTACTCCGATCCCTCAGCGTTCCCTAGCCCTGCCGGCTCGGCACGTGCACGACCAACCCGTCCAGCGCGTCCTTGACCTTGATCTGGCAGCTCAACCGGCTTTGCGCTTTCACGTCGAAGGCGAAATCGAGCATGTCTTCTTCCATGTTGGACGGGCCGCCGACCGTTTCGGTCCAGGCGTCATCGACATAGACGTGGCAGGTGGCGCAGGTACAGGCGCCGCCGCACTCGGCAATAATGCCGGGAATGCCGTTCATGATGGCGGTTTCCATCACGGTTGCCCCGTTCTGGGCCTCGGTCTCAATACGTTCGCCGTCCTGCTGGACGAAGGTGATCTTGGTCATGGGTCTCGGAGAGCTTGCTGTGTGAGACCGATATAGGGGATGGGGCGGCCGTTTGAAAGGCGACGCTTTACCACTAGCGATGGTAGCAAGCGTCTATTCTTCTCCCAATCGGGGAGAAGGTGGCGCGCAGCGCCGGATGAGGGGGATGTGAGTGCGGCAGGAAACCCCTCACCCGTCTCGGCCTTTGGCCGATCCACCCTCTCCCCGATGGGGAGAGGAATAGAGGGCGTCAACCGGCTACAACCCCAGCAACCGCTCCAGATAATGCTGCTCGACGCCGAACATTTCTTTGGTGTCAGCGATCTGCTTGAGCACCGCGTCGCGGTCGCGACCGACCCGGCCGTCTTTTTCCGCGACGATCAGATTGTTCTTGGGCGTGTGGGCATCGGAGACGAACTCGAACACCTTGGTCTTGTAGCCATGCAGTTCGAGGATCAGCGCGCGCAGGGCATCGGTGACCATTTCGGCCTGGCGCTCAAGGAAGATGCCGTGGCGCAAGAGGTTTTCCAGCGTTGCGTTGGGATTGCCGGCTTCCATCTGGCGGCGGATCTGCTTGTGGCAGCACGGCGCGACGGCGATCAGCGACGCACCGGCTGAAATGCCCTTGTAGATGGCGTCGTCTGTGGCGGTGTCGCAGGCATGCAGGGCGATGACGGCATCGGCGCCGCTGGCGTCATAGTCGAGAATTGTGCCAGGCTCGAAGGTGAGGCCCGAAAAACCGGACTGCGCTGCGGTAGCATTGCCGTCCTTGACCAGACCGTCGCGCATTTCGACGCCGATGATATCGGCCGGACGATTGGCGACATTGGCCAGATAGTCGTAAAGCGCGAAATCGAGATAGCCCTTGCCGGCGCCCATATCGAGGATGCGCGGCTTGTCGGCCTTGATGGCTTGAATCAATGGCGCGAAGATTTCGACCATCTTGTTGATTTGCCTGAACTTATCCTGCGCATCATTGCGCACGACGCCGTCCTTGCCGGTAATGTCGAGGGCATGCAGATACGGCTTGTTGGTCTCGCTCAGCGGGCGGTTCTTGGCGCGGTTGTGGTCGGTGGAGGGGGCGTCCCTCCCCTCGACTTCGGTGCGCTTGATGCGCACCTTGTCGCCATTGCGCTCAAAGCTCATGTCGAACTCTGTAGTCGACAGCTGCGCGCTGCGGAACTCATCCTTGAGCGCGATGCGCAGATTGCCCACGGCCTCGGGCTGGATCTGGTTCTTGATGATGTCGCGCGTCTTGTAGTGGAAGGTGAAGCTGAACTTCTCCGTCCCTTTGGCGACGATCTTCTTGACGTCGATCGATTTGAGATCGGGCTCGGAGCCGTGATAGCCGGCAAGCTTGAGCTTGACGAGCGTATTGGCCGCGAAGGCCGACTTCACGGCGGAGAGGAATTCCTCAATGCGCTCGGTGCTCAATGCCGTTCCTTCGTGGTGAGGAATCGGATGTTGGGGAAATCCTGCTTGGCGCGATCTGCCCACCAGGCATTTTGCGCCAGGAACACGGGCGAGCCGGTACGGTCTTCGGCAATGTTCATCTTCTGGGCGGTGATGAAGCGGTCAATTTCCTTTGGATCATCGCTCTCGATCCAGCGGGCCACTTCATAATTGAGGCTCTCGAAGGTGATCGGCACGCCATATTCCTTGGCGACGCGCGAACTCAAAACTTCGAGCTGCAGCTGACCGACCACGCCCACGATCCAGTCCGCGCCAACGACGCGGCGGAACACCTGCGTGACGCCCTCTTCCGAGAGATCGGACAGCGCCTTGGCCATCTGCTTGGTCTTCATGTGATCGGTGAGGCGCACGCGGCGGATGATTTCCGGCGCGAAGTTCGGGATGCCGGTCACATTGATGGTGGCGCCTTCGGTCAGCGTATCGCCAACCGAGAGCGTGCCGTGGTTGGGGATGCCGACGATATCGCCAGCCACGGCCTGTTCGGCCAGCTCACGGTCGTTGCCGAAGAAAAACATCGGGTTGGACACAGCCATGTCTTTGCCGGAGCGCACGTTCTTGAGGCGCATGCCGCGGGTGAAGGTGCCCGAGCACAGGCGCACGAAGGCGATACGATCGCGGTGGTTGGCGTCCATATTCGCCTGCACCTTGAACACAAAGCCGGTGACCTTTTTGTCGCTTGGCTCGATGGGTTCGGGGATGGCTGGCTGCGGGCGCGGCTCGGGGCCCCACTCGCCCAGTGTGCGCAGCAGCTCGGCCACGCCGATGCCCTTGAGCGCCGACCCAAACAGCACGGGGCTGAGGTGACCGGCATGGAAGGTTTCGAGATCGAACGGCGGCAACATGGCATGGGCCATTTCGAGCGTTTCGAGCGCCACCATAAAGACCGGATCATCGACCAGCTTTTCATTGTCGAGCAGGTCTTCGATGGCGTTGTATTCGGCAATCGGCTTGCCCTGCGGGCTCAGCACGCGCTTTTCGAGCAGGTCGAGATAACCGTGGAAATCGACGCCCTGCCCGATGGGCCACAGCACCGGCGTCAGATCGAGCGCCAGCTTGCCCTGAATTTCGTCGATCAGATCGAGCGGCGACAGGCCCTCGCGATCCACCTTATTGATGAAGGTGATGATGGGGATGTCACGCAGGCGGCAGACTTCGAAGAGCTTGAGCGTCTGCGCCTCGATGCCCTTGGCGGCGTCGATCACCATGATGGCCGCGTCAACGGCCGTCAGCGTGCGATAGGTGTCTTCCGAAAAGTCCGAGTGGCCCGGCGTGTCGAGCAGGTTCAGCGTCAGCCCGTCATAGTCGAAGGTCATCACCGACGAGGTAATGGAAATGCCGCGCTGCTGCTCCATTTCCATCCAGTCAGACCGGGTCGACCGCACACCGGACTTGCCGCGCACCGCGCCAGCCGACTGGATCGCTCCAGCAGCAGCAAGCAGGCGCTCGGTCAGCGTGGTCTTGCCGGCGTCAGGGTGCGAAATGATCGCAAACGTACGACGGGTGCGGAACGGCTCGGCGGAAGGCCGGGGCGAAACCTCGGCAGCGGTGGATAGGGTCATCGGTATCGCTGGACTGTTGGGCCGCGACACAGGCGCGGCAAGGTTGCGCGCTATATAAGGGCTGACGGGGATAGGGTCAAATAGAGGGTGGAGATGGTTGGTGAACTGCAGTGGCACGCCCTCGTGGTTCGAGGGTCGCTACGCTTCCACCTCACCATGAGGGCTACTATTGGCGTGGTGTTGGCCAGCGCTCGCGCGTAGTGCTCATGGCCGCTCCTGAGGCTGCTGGTGCTGCAGTGCTCACAACAGCCCTCATGGTGAGGTGCGAGCCCTTGCGAGCCTCGAACCACGAGGGCGTGGCACCAGACTCACACCAGAAACATTACGCCGGTTCGTTGCTCAGCATACGGGTGATGAACGTGCCCACTTCCTCCACGGCCATGCCCAGATCGGCGATGCGTTCCGGGGTGAGGGGGCGGTCGGCGTGGAGTTCGTCTTCGCAAGCCTTGGCCTGATCGGCGATGGTCCAGGCACCGACACCGCTGGCGGCGCCTTTGATGGCGTGCAGGTTCATCACGATATCGGCCTGCGCTTCGCTTGCTTGCAGGCGTTCCATGTAGATTTTCATCGTGGTGTCGAAAAGCCGCAGGATCTCATATTCCAGATGCTCGTCGCCGAGACACTGCTTGGCCAGGTGCACCAGATCGATGGGCCGCGAGGGTCGCACCTTGCTGATTTCGTCGAGATTTTCGACCTTTGCACTGTTCTGCGCCATACTGGCTAACTCCGTCACACACGTGGCGACGCGTCCGTACAATCGGACAATACCACGATGCTAAGCCTAGCGAGCGGGGGTGAACAGCTGATTAAGCCACACCTATGCCTTTGTTGGTCGATTTGGATGGCGCAGCTTCTTCCCCAAAAAATTAACCTTTGGGTAAGTTTGCGCTCGGTTTGCATCAAATTGAATGTATTAATGGGCTTTGAACCAGCGCGCGGCGGCGACGGTTGGGGAAACGATGCGGGGCAATTGCATCGAATTGTTTCCATTTGACCACCGACCCGGAAACGGGTGGGGAGTCATGACAACTCCTCTATCCGCCTTGTTGCTGTGAAGCCGACGCGAGAGTTGTAAAGAGTATGGCGAAGAACCCGACCCCACAAAACGATCCGGCCGCACTGGCCTTCTCGGCCGTCGAGGACGCTCTCAAGGACTCGGTGTTCAACCTCGATTCCCCACCGGCGCAAGCGCCGGAAAAGAAGCCATCGGACGCCGCGCGCTCGGAACGGCTGCGCGCAGCCGACAAGATTGCCCAGCAGGCCGGCCCCGTCGCCAACGACGACCGCTTCCCGACCTCCAAGATTCTGTACAGCCTGCAGAACCGCTCGTCGTCCGCCCCAACCTGGATCGCCATTGTGCTGTCGGTTGTCTGGCTGGCCGTATCGGGCGCCGTCGCGTGGCTGCGCTATGGCCCGCAGCTGGGCAATTTCGGCCAGTTTGCCGGCACCATCGATTTCATCGCGCTGATCGCGATCATGTTCCTGCCCGTCTTCGGCTTCTTTGCCGTGGCAACGCTGTTCCGTCGCGCGCAGGACCTGCGCAACGCCGCGTCCTCGATCACCCAGGCCGCCGTTCGCCTAGCCGAGCCTGAAGTCACCGCTGCCGACAAGGTCGCTTCGGTTGGCCAGGCCGTGCGTCGCGAAGTCAACGCTCTGGGCGATGGCCTCGAACGCGCCCTCTCCCGCGCCGGCGAGCTCGAAGTGATGATCCACAACGAGGTCACCGCGCTCGAACGCACCTATTCGGACAATGAATCGCGCATGCGTGCGCTGATCGCCGAACTGGCCAGCCAGCGCGAAAGCGTGCTGACCAATACCGAGCGCGTCCGCGAAGCCATCACCGAAAGCCATACCGGTCTGGTGTTTGACCTCGACATGATCAGCCAGCGCATTTCCGGGACCATCGTGGAAAGCGGCGGCAACCTGACCCGCGCGCTTGAAACGGCTGGCAATACGCTGACCAACGCCTTTGGCGAACGCACCGAGGGCTTTGTCTCCCTCGTCGACAACCGCACCACCGACTTCATCTCCGCCCTCGATGACAGCGCCGGCCGCCTGCAGCTGACCTTCGACGACAAGACCTCAACGCTGACCGATGCCCTCGATGCCCGCGCCGGCAACCTGAACTCCGGCGTTGAAAGCCGCATTTCGGCGCTGACCGACGCTCTGGATCACCACGCAACCTCCATTGCCGCCGCGATGGACGAGCGCACCCGCCTGATCGAAGAGCGCACCGGCTCACTTGCCGGCACCTTCGAAGATCGCACCGCCAAGCTTTCGGGCCTCTTGGAAGGCACGTCCGACAAGCTGGCTGCCACGCTGGACGAAACCACGGGCCGCCTGTCGGCATCGATTGACGAACACACCGCATCGCTCTCAACTCTACTGACCGATGGCGGCGCTTCGCTGCTCGATCAGCTGCGCAATCGCGGCCATGAAGTGACCGGTGGTCTCGACATGATCGGCCAGCGCATTGCCGACGATATCTCGGCCCGCTCGCGTGAAGCCGAAGTGCTGCTCAGCGCCCTCACTCGCCAGCTCGACGAGTCAGTGTCCATCCAGCTCAACGCCATGGATAGCCGCCTGCAGTCGGCCGTTATCGAAATCAACGGCGCGCTGGACGAAACCTCCGAACGCGCTCGAATTACCGTATCTTCGGCCGGCATCGACACCCTCAGCCAGTTCGACGCGCGCCTCAATGAAATTGCGAGCGCCCTAGACACGCGCCTCAACTCGCTCGATAGCGTCATTGGCGACAAAGGTGACACCCTGATCGCCCGCCTTGAAGCACAGGGCAGCAGCTTTGCCGCGCGCGCCAATGTGCTCGAAATGGCACTCAACGAAGAATCCGGCCGCTTCAACGACGTTGTTGCCGAACGCACCCGCGAGATGAGCGAAGTGCTCGGTGCGCGGACCAAGGCCGTCACCGAAAGCCTCACCAATCGCAGCCGCGAAATGGCGGATTCTCTGGAAGGCCACGCCGGTATCATCTCTGAAGCCCTCGATGGCCGTACCAAAGCCATCGACGACATCCTGGCAAGCCGCACCAGCGAGCTGGCCAGCACGATCGAAACCCGTGTCCTCGAGTTGGACGAAACCCTTGGTTCGCGCAGCCGCGACATGGGCGAGGCCATCCGCCTGCGCAGCCAGGAACTGGGCGAAACCCTTGCCGGCAGCACCAGTGCATTCGATCAAGCCATCGCCGGCTGTACCCAGCGCCTCGCCGATACATTGGCCGAAAAGACCACCACCCTATCGCTCGAACTCGAGACACGTACGGGCAATATCGCCAGCCAACTCGACGAACGCACATCGTCGCTGGTCGATCAACTCGACACGCGCACGTCGACGCTCACAGGCGAACTCGACGCACGCACCAATCGACTGACCGCTCAGTTTGATGCTCGCACGGCGACCCTAGCCGATGAACTCGATCAGCGCACTTCCTCGTTTACCGGTGAGCTAGACAGCCGGACGACCGCGTTCAACGACCAGCTGGATGCGCGTACCTCGTCCTTCAGTAGCCAGTTCGATGCGCGCACGACCGCCCTGGCCGCAGAAATCGGCGCGCAGACTGATACGCTGACCAGCGAACTTGACGCCCGTTCGATTGAGCTGCGTTCGGCCCTTGATGGCGGCACCCAGCAGCTGGCTCAGGCCGTCGGCACACGCACCCAACAGCTTTCTGAAGCGCTCGGCATGCGCACGCAGGCCTTGTCGGACACGCTTGCTACCCAGACCGCCTCGATTGGCGAAACCATCGGCCTGCGCACCAGCGAACTGGCCGACACCATCGCCCAGCAGGGCGATGAAGCCCGTGCCAAGATCGACGGTTCACTGCGCGTTGCCACCGACGCCATGGGCGAGCGCGTATCGACCATGTCGACGCTCATCACCGAGAAGGTGGCTGAGCTCAACAGCAATCTGGGTCAGGGGCTCGATAGCGCCATTGCCCGCATCTCCGATGCCGAGAACGGCGTCACCGCCCGCATCGACGCCGCCAGCGCCACGGTTGGCGAAAGCGCCCGCCGCGCTGCCGACCTCATCGAGACTGGCGTCAACTCGGCCCGCCAGGCCATTACCGAAATGGTCGACAGCCGGCTTGGTACCCTGCCCGAAGCCATCACCGCGCGCGCCGATATCACGGCCGACCGCCTGGCAGCGCTCAACTCGTCGATCAACACCTCGATCACCCAGTCCATGGCCGACCTCGAAGCCGGTGCGGACCGTATCGAAGAAACCATCGCGACCCGCATCACCGCGGCCACGCAGAATATCTCGACCGACATCGTGTCGACCGCCAACCGCATGGACAACGCCGTTCGCACGGCGCTTGAACAGATCCGGCTTGCTGCGACCGATATCGACGAGCTGCTGACGGTCAAGGCCGTGGGCGCCGTCGACACTATCGAAACGCGCCTGACCACGATCAACCAGAGCGTCGAACAACACACCAATGCCTTTGCGGCGCTGGTTACCGAAAAGTCTGGTGAACTGCAAGGCGCGCTCGCCAGCCACGGCAATCTGCTGCGCGACGCACTGGGCGAAAATGCCAAGGAAGCCGAGACCATCATGGCGGTCTCGACCTCGCGCATTCTCACCGATGTCACCGCGGCGCTCGGCAAGCTCAACGACAGCAACCTGCTGCTGCAGCGCGTGCTCGATGCCTCGACCGCAAATCTGGCCAACCTCGAAACCAGTGTTGCCCAGCAGACCTCGAACTACTCAAATACCGTACGCGACGCGATCGGCCAGACCGAACAGGCTGGCACCATGGTCAGCCAGCACGTTACCGCGCTGCAGTCGACCATCCGCAGCATGGTGGACGAATTCTCGACCGTGCTTGGCCGCCTCGATGCAGAAGCCGTGACCATGCAGCAGGCCTCGACGGCCCTGACGATCACCAGCGACGATGCCCTGCAGACCCTCGAAGACCGTCGCGGCGCCATGGATGCGCTGGCCCAGAGCTTCACGCTCCGCGCCGACGATATCGACGGCCGGATGCGCATGTTCGCCCAGTCGATCGCCGACACCGTCAACGACACGGAACGCCGCCTGATCGGCGCCCGCCGCGCCATGGACGATGCATTGGCGGCAACGACCGGCACCGTGGTCGAAACACTCGGCCAGACCACCGACACCATCACGCAGGCCATCGAGTCCTCGACCAACAGCGTCAACAACGCGCTCTACGCCACCAATGACCGCTTCACTTCGGCGATCAATGGCAATGTGGCCCAGGTCGATAACGCCGTGCAGCGCGCTGCCGAAGCCGCCGCCGCGGCTCTCAGCCAGACCGCTTCGTCGGTTCGCATGGCCCTCAACGACCAGACCACTCAGGTCAACAACACGCTTGAAGACAATGCGCACAAGGTCAGCGATGTCCTGTCCGCAACGGCAAGCAATGTGACCGACGTGCTGACCACCACGACCAGCACGCTGGCCGACACGATCAGCGACAGCACTGTTTCGGTGCGCAACGCCATCGCTTCCAACACCGGTCAGCTGCGCAACGCCATCGACCAGAGCACCGGCACCTTCCGCCAGGCACTGGACGAGACATCGGGCGAAGTCACCGAGCGTCTGGGCGAGTTCCGTGGCGCTGCCGATGCCGAAGGCCGCCGTGCCAATGCTGCCCTGCAGCAGGCCCAGCAGCAGATGGTCGCCGAAATGCAGCGCGCCATCGAAGAAGCCTCGCTGCGCTTTAACGACACCGCCCGCGCCATGCGCGACACCGCCAAGGAAGTTGGCGGCGAGCTGGAAGCAACGCGTGCCGAACTGGCCCGTGGCGTCAACGACCTGCCCGAAGAAACCCGCGCCAGCGCCGCCGCAATGCGCCGCGTCGTGGCCGAGCAGATCGAAGCGCTCTCCGAACTCAACGCCATCGTGCGCAGCCAGCCGGCAACCAACGATCTCAACGATCGTCGTCCGCAGCGCCCTGCCCCACGGTCCGACTACCGTGCCGAGCCACGCAATGACGCCCCGGCCTACCAGCCAGCCCGTCAGCCAGAACCGGCCCGCGAGACCTATCGTGAGCCAGCCCAGCAGACCGCTACCCTGGTTGATCCGATCCGCGCTGCCGAGCCACCACGCCGGGCCGAACCCGTGCGTCAGGCCGAGCCAGTGCGTCAGCCAGAACCCGTCCGCCAGCCACAGCCTGTGCGTCAGCCCGAGCCAGTGGCTGAAGCTGAGCCAGAAGCCGCACCGGCCGAGAATGGTGGTTGGCTGCGTGACGTGCTGCGCAATGCCACGGCAAAGCAGCAGGGCAGCCAACCTCAGCAGTCAGGTCTTTCCGGCCTGACCGACGAGATCGCCCATGCCATCGACGACAACGCCCTTGCCGATGCATGGTCGCGTTATCAGTCCGGCGAATCCAACGTGTTCTCGCGCCGCATCTATACGCTGGCCGGTCAGGGCACCTATGACGACGTCCGCAAGAAGCTGCAGCGCGAGCCAGAATTCGCCCGCACCGCTCAGGCCTACATGGCCGAGTTCGAGCAGCTGCTAAAGCGCGCCGCCGCCGGGTCCAACCCAGCCGCCGAAACCCGGGAATACCTGCTGAGCGACCGCGGCAAAGTCTACACCACCCTGGCCCATGCCAGCGGCCGACTGAACTAAGGTTTGGCGGATGAATTAAAAGCGGCCCCGGAGCGATCCGGGGCCGCTTTTGTTTTTGCGGGGGTGTGGAGGAAACGGAGGTTTCGTGGGAATGACACTGTGTGGCGCAGGATTTCCGCGTGGATTGATCCACCGGGTCATTCCCGCGAAAGCGCGGACCTTCGTTTGGAGCGTGCGGAGGGTTCGGTGACACGACCTCGTCCTTCGACAGGCTCAGGATGAGGTCTACTGGAATGTGGACGGGTCTACCGCGATTTTGAGTAGCCCTCATGGTGAGCCTGTCGAACCACGAGGGCGTGCGCTTACTCGTCTTTGGGTGGCTGCAGTTTGAGCGACAGCAGTACGCAGCCGATGGCGACCACTGACAGGATCGATGTCACGAAGAACGAAGCCGAGCCGTAGTGCATGACAAGCCAGCCGAACAACGTCAGCAGCACGAAGGATGCCCCCTGCACCAGCATATTGGCGAAGCCCTGCGCCTCGGCAGCATTGGACTCATCAGTCCAGTTTGCGACGAAGTGCACGACACCGAAATAGCCGACGCCAAAACTCACCGCATGCATCAGCTGGGTGAACACCAGCACTTCTACCGGCGGATCGAAGGCCATGATGGTGAAGCGGATCAGCGAGGCGATACAGGCGGCCAGGATCATGTTGCGTGCCGAAATGCGCCCGCCAAAACGGCGCCAACCAAACATGATGACTGCTTCGGCCGTGGCGGCCAGCGCCAGCAGCGGGCCGATATAGTAAGACGGAATGCCATTCTGCTCCCAGAGCAGCGCCGCGAATCCGCCGACCACGGCATTGCCGGAATTGATCAGCGCGAAGGCGATCAGCGGCAGCACGAACCAGAGTTTCAGGGAATCCTTGAGCCGCGTCGGAACGGCCTTGGCCAGCGTCAGTTTTTGTTCGGGCGCCCGAAAGCGCGGCAGCAAAAGTGACGTGATGGCGCGAAGCAGCGACATGGCGACGATCAGCGGCACGAAAGCCTGCGAACCGTAGGTGGTCAGCAACAGACCCAGCCCACCTGCCCCCACCACATAGCCGACCGTCGCCCAGACGCGGATCGAACCGAAATCCCCACCGGTGCGCCGGGTCATGCGAACCGTCGCCGCGTCGACCAGCGGCGGCAGCGCCCCATTGCCGAAGGTGCACAGCGTCCACACCAGCATGATGCCCCAGAACTCGGTAACGAACAGCAGCGCGAAGGTGACCGCCGCCCCGAACAGGGAGATGATCATGATCACGTAGCGCCAGTCGCGGGCGCGATCGGCGATGCGCCCGACCAGCATATTGAGCGCGAGCAGCACGAGAATAGGGATGGAATTGACCAGACCGATCTGGTCGGCCGGAATACCGTGTTCGCTCAGCCAGATGCCGAGAAAGACCGCGCTGACTGCCGATGGCAGATAGACGGTGAACTGAAAAAGCGAAGTGCGCAGCTCGGGACTGGCCCAGCGCGAAAGTGCCGACGGCATGAAATGGTGACTCCGGGCAAATCAGGGCCCGGAACTCTTGGTGCAACGCTTGGCTATCCAACGCAAGGAGGAATTATCCCCTGTCGCGCCGCACAAAAAATAATGTCAGCTGGCGGCGCGGCGCAGACGGAACTTGCGAGGCTCGCCGACCACCATTTCGGTCCACTTGACCAGCTCGAACGCGCCGTCCTGGTTCTCTACAATGGCGGTGCAGCTTTCGACCCAGTCGCCCGTGTTGATATAGTGGATGCCGAGGCGATCATGCATGTCGGCGAAATGGATGTGGCCGCAGATCACGCCGTCAACGCCCGATTCCTTGGCCTCATGCACCAGCGCTTCCTCGAAGCGGCCGATGATCGAAACGGCGTTCTTGACCTTCTGCTTGGCCCAGGCGCTGAGCGACCAATACTGCAGACCAAGGCGACGACGCACCCAGTTGATCGCGATATTGATGCGAAGGGCCGCGTTGTAGGCCCAGTCGCCGACATGGGCGAGCCACTTGGCATTCATCACCACCACGTCAAACTGATCGCCGTGAATGACGAGATAGGTCTTGCCGGTGGCTGACGTGTGGACTGTACGGTCCACAAATTCGATCTCGCCGAAATAGGTGCCGAGATATTCGCGCAGGAACTCGTCGTGGTTGCCGGGCAGATAGATGATGCGCGTACCGGCATTGGCCTTGTCGAGCAGCACCTGGATCAGCACGTTATACTCGCTGGGCCAGTGCCAGGCCTTGGCCAGACGCCAGCCGTCCACGATGTCGCCGACCAGATAAATGGTCTCCGCATCATGAGCGCGCAGGAACTCGATGAGTTGACCGACCCTTATCGGCTTCATGCCGAGATGGACGTCCGAAATAAATATAGCCCGGACCTGTCGGACTTCGCGGTCATCCGCCATCAAGCAACGACTCCTGCTTCATGGGGCGCACTTTATCCGCGGATTTTGTCGCTGGAAACCTTTCACCGCGAGAAGGTGGGGAAAGGTGGCAACGTGCCGCGTTCAGCGAATGCGGGCCTTGAGCGCCACGATCCGGTCGTAGCTCTGCTCGATCCGGGCCTCAAAGGTCGGATCGACCTTGGCTTCGGCCACCAAAATATCGAGGATTTCCTGCCCGAGTCCGGCGCGATACTTGGCCGTATTGGAAAACAGCAGCACGTCCATGCCGGCGCGAACGGCCGAGGTGACGGTTTCTTCGAGCGTGAAATGATCGCGAATGGCGCCCATTTCGAGGTCGTCGCTGATCACGACGCCGTTAAAACCGAGGTCGTCACGCAGGACGCCGGTGATCCATTGCGGCGATAGCGACGACGGGGTCTTGGCGTCGGCGTCGGAATAATCGGCATGATAGAGGTGGCCAACCATCACCATGTCGGCGAGGTCGTCGGCGATCAGGATGCGGTAGGGATCGAGTTCGCTGGGCTGCCAGGTCTGGGTGATATCGACAAAACCTTCATGGCTATCGGCGGTCGATGAGCCGTGGCCGGGGAAATGCTTGAGCGAGGTCAGCAGCCCCGCCGTGTGGTGCGCTCGAACGAACGCTTCGTCATAGGCGGCGACCACTTCGGGATCAGCGCTGAACGCACGGCCAAACCGGGCGATGACCTGGTTGTTGGGGTTGAGGTTCACATCGGCGACGGGGCCGAAATTGACGGTGAAACCGAGTTCGGCAATCGAGGCAGCCATCTTGGCATAGATGGCTTCGGCCTGCTCGGGGGTATTGTTGGCGGCAATACTGGCGGCGTTGGGGATTTCTTCGAAGCCAACCGCCTTTGTCAGGCGCTCAACCGCCCCGCCCTCCTGATCGAGCGTGATGAAGGGCAACAGCTCCGGCGACGCAGCGCGGAATGCGGCGTTCATCTTGGAAACGGCGTCGAGCGTTTTGACGTTGGTTTTGAGGAACATGACCCCGCCAATGCGACCGGCGGCCAGTTCATCACGGAGCGCGACGACGGGCGCGCTGCTTACATCGTCGCCCTGAAAGCCGATGACGATCATCTGGCCGGCCATCTGCTCGAGCGTCGCCGCCTGAACGGTCAGCGGCAGGGCGAGAGCGGCCGTGGCGATGGCTGCAAGGCGGAGGAAATTTCGGGTCACAGTGCCGTCCCAAGCTCGAATCGTTGCGTGACGATGACCGGCAAATGCAGCCAAAACAATGGCGAGCCCAAATTCTAGGCAGTACCCCCCATTTGGGGGATGAGTCTGGCACCACTTCGTGCCACAGTTGGGATGGTAACTTGGGCTGCGGACCGTTTTTCAACCTTTCGGTCAGCGATACCGTTGCCTAGAGCGGGCGGGGATCTTGGGGTCCCCGCCCGCGATTGTTTTCAGACTAGCGGTTCTGACGGTTCTCGATCAGGTCATTCACCACCGCTGGATCAGCCAGCGTCGAGGTGTCGCCCAGCGAACCGAAGTCGTTTTCGGCGACCTTGCGCAGAATGCGGCGCATGATCTTGCCGGAACGGGTCTTGGGCAGGCCGGGCGCGAACTGGATCAGGTCAGGCGTCGCGATCGGGCCGATTTCCTTGCGGACCCAGGTGCGCAACTCGGCCTTGAGGGCGTCGTCACCGGTTTCGCCGGCCATCAGGGTCACATAGCAATAAATGCCCTGCCCCTTGAGATCGTGCGGATAGCCGACAACGGCGGCTTCGCTGACCTTGGGATGGCTGACCAGCGCGCTTTCGACTTCGGCGGTACCGAGACGGTGGCCGGAGACGTTCAGCACGTCATCGACGCGGCCGGTAATCCAGTAATAGCCATCCTCATCGCGGCGACAGCCGTCGCCGGTGAAGTAATAGCCCTTGTACTGGGTGAAGTAGGTTTCAACGAACCGCTTGTGGTCGCCATAGATCGAGCGCATCTGGCCGGGCCAGCTGTCCTTGATCGCCAAAACGCCCTCGGCCTTGGTCTGGTCCTGAATACGGCCCTCGGGCGAGAGCACGAGAGGCTGCACGCCATAGAAGGGCACGGTGGCGGAGCCGGGCTTGGTGGTGATGGCGCCGGGGAATGGCGCGATCATGTGGCCGCCGGTTTCGGTCTGCCACCAGGCATCAACGATGCCGCAGCGATCCTTGCCGACATGCTTGCGATACCACATCCAGGCTTCCGGATTGATCGGCTCGCCAACCGTGCCAAGCAGGCGCAGGCTGGGCATATCGTGCTTGTCGACGAAATCGGCACCCGCGCCCATCAGCGAACGGATCGCGGTTGGGGCAGTGTGGAAGATGTTGACCTTATGCTTTTCCACCACCTGCCAGAAGCGCGAAGCATCTGGATAGGTCGGGACGCCTTCAAACATCAGCGTGGTCGCGCCATTGGCCAGTGGCCCATAGACGATATAGGTGTGACCGGTGATCCAGCCCACATCGGCAGTGCACCAATAGACCTCGCCATCGCGATAATCGAAGCTGAGCTGGTGGGTGAGCGAGCCGTAAACGAGATAGCCGCCCGTGGTGTGCAGCACGCCCTTGGGCTTGCCGGTCGAACCCGACGTATAAAGGATGAACAGCGGATCTTCCGCATTCATCGGCTCTGGTGGGCAATCGGCGCCCACCGTGGCGACGGCGTCGTGGTACCAGACGTCGCGACCCTCGATCATGTTGATCGGATTGCCGGTCACCTTGACGACGATGACCTTTTCGACGCCTTCGGTCTTGGCCAGCGCCTCATCGACATTCTTCTTGAGCGCGATGGTCTTGCCGCCGCGACGGCCTTCATCGGCGGTCAGAATGATCTTGCTACCGCAGTCGGTGACGCGGCCGGCAATCGAGTCGGGCGAAAAACCGCCAAAGATCACCGAGTGAACGGCGCCGATACGCGTGCAGGCGAGCATCGCCACAGCGGTATCGATGATCATGGGCATGTAGATGGTGACGCGATCACCCTTCTTGACGCCATTGGCTTTCAGCACATTAGCGAAGCGGCAAACGCGATCATGCAGTTCGCGATAGGTGGCCTTGCCATCGGTGCCCGGCGTATCGCCTTCCCAGACGATTGCGGTTTGATCGCCGCGCGTCGCCAGATGCCGATCAAGGCAATTGTAGGAGACGTTGAGCTCGCCATCCTCGTACCATTTGATCGAGACGTCCGGGTAAGCGAACGTGGTGTTCTTGATCTTGGTGGGGAATTTGGTCCAGTCGAGGCGCTTGGCTTGCTCGGCCCAGAACGCGTCGGGATCGCTCACCGACTGCGCGTAACGCGCATCATAATGTTCCTTGGTCGTGTGGGTGCGTGCGATCGCAGCCGCACTTGGCTGGAATACGAGCTGCTCGCTCATAGTCATCCTCCATTGTCTCTCCCGGCATACGTTCTAATGACCGCTTCCCGAGGGGGCAAGGTCTTGACTCTGCAACTTAATGGGTAACTCCGCGTGTATCGCGTCCCATCCCACATTAACTGCCCCAAACGACTGTGCTTCGGGGCAATCGCGAGGTCTGCTAAGGTCGGGACCTGACAGGATCGGGATATCGACCATGAGCGATGTAGCCGCCGCCCCTATTGAGCAAACCGAGATCGCCGCGCCCCGCGCCCCGATCTACCGCCCCGCCACCTATGCCGATATCGGGCTGGTGCATGAGCGTTTGCAGGAAGCCATCGAGACCTCGCCCTACTATAGCGCCGAGTTCAAGGCCTATGAGTCGGCGCGCCTGACCAAGCAGTACCTCGCCGGCCTGATCGACGCCGACCCGCACCACGTCATGGTGTTCGAGCGCGACGGCAAGACGGCCGCCTTCATGATTTCGGGCCCGGAACTGGGCACGCTGTGGCTGTACTGGAGCTATGTGTTTCCGGAGAACCGCCGGTCGACGCTTGGCGTTTCGGGCATGCGCGCCTTCATCAATCACTGGGATAATGGGCGCTTCCACAAGATCGCCACCTATACCAAGACGGGCAATGACGTTGCGGCGGTGATCATGGAGCGCATGGGCTATAACCATGTCGCAACGCTTCAAAAGCACATTTTTGGCGAAGACTACCTGCTCTATGAGCGTCCACTGAACAAGGTCGAGCCCGGCTATGATCGCGGCACCAAGGGCGGTCTGCGCCACCGGCTGCGCCGGGCCTTCAAACTCGCGTTTATCCGCTAGAGTTTAGCTCGCCGCGACAATGCCGGCGCGGCGACTGCGGAACCACTGCAGGATGGAGACGTCCATCTTGGCGGTGCGCAGGGCAATCCACCACAGTCCGACCGACCACACCGTGATGGCGATGATCGCAGATAGCGCGGCTCCCATAAGGCCGAGCGACGGCACCAGCAGCCAATTGCCGATCACCAGCGAACCAATGCCCAGGCCGACAAACGGCAGGCTGGCATAGGGGCGGTCGTGGATCGACAGCACCAGTGAAGCCGGGCCCATGGCCGAACGGATCACCAGCGCCAGGCACAGGACTGCCAGCGGCGCAGCGCCGACGGCAAAGCTGGGGCCGAACAGCATCAGCGCGAATGGAGCGGCGATGACGATGAACACAAACAGCGCAACCGAAATCAGGCTCGCCACGAAATTGGCATCGCCCACCTTGCGCTTGAAGGCGGCGCGGTCGGCATTGGCCTCGCTCTCGAACATGTCGGGCATGGTGACGGCATAGACGGCCGCGACACCAAACGACATCAGCGAGAAAATGCGGGTGCAGACGCCAAAGATCGCCAACTCTTCGCGGCTGAGCGCATGGCTGAGCAGCAGCAGGTCGATGTCAAAGAAGAAATCGGTGGCGAGCGAAATCAGCACCCACGGCAGCGCAAAGCGCCACCAGCGGCGCGCTTCATGGACGCGCACTTCGGACGTATCGGGCACGCGGTCGGTGGATTTGACGACAAAGCCGACATGCACCGCCGCGATGATCACATAGCCAAAGGCGATGAGCCACAACATGGCCGAGAAGCCTTCGGCGGCGACAGAAAAGGTGAGGCTGAACAGCAAAGCCGCCATCACCATCATCGGGCGGAACATGGTGTCGGCGAAATAGCCGGCGAACGGGCGCTTGAGACCCACCAGCACCGCGGCGTTGAGGTAGACCAGCGCCGTTCCCAGCGCGAGCATGGCCACAGGCACAAAATGAGCGGCGAGGACACTATCGCCCTGCCCCAGCGCCGAAAGAATCGTCGGGCCGAGCAGCAGCACCAGCAGGAATATTCCCAGCACATGGCCATAGGCCCGCATCAGGAAGGCGATGAACTGCTTGCGCTCGCCCCGAGCCCGATATTCGGCGGCGAAATAGGTGCCGACGGTCTGAAAACCCAGCGGCATCATCACCGCGATCAGATTGACCGTGGCGATAACAAGCAGATACTCGCCAAGCACGTCAGCGCCCCAGACGCGGGCGATGATGGCCTGCACCAGAAACACCAGCCCGGCCCCGCCCAGCCGCGCGCCGAAAATAACCGTCGATTGCGAGGCTAGCCGCCGATGGATGCTCATTCGGCATCCTCGCGTGTCTGCGTGCTGCGCGTCTTGGGATTGCGCAGCCCATCGACGACGCGGCGCACCTGATAAAGCGCATCGCGTGCGGCAAAGGCCGCTGTACCGAGCAGATAGGCAATCGGACGGCTGGCATAATTGGCGACGGGTGGCACCGGGCGAATGACGCCAGCATCGCCGACCATGCCCTTCTTGAACTGGTGCAGGCCCTGAAAGCCGTCGGTGCCGCCAAGGTCGTACCAGTTGGCGCGCGTATTATCGCGCAGCCAGCGGATGACGTTCCAATGCAGGAAATAGCCCGCGCGCAGCGGCAGCGCCTTGTCGTTGGTGGCGCCGTAGAGATAGACGGCGCGTTCGCCCGCTTTGAAAATCAATGCCCCCGCGACCAGCTCGCCCTCGTGACGCACGAAGAACAGTTCGGGCCGCAACTCAGGAACACCGATAGCGACGAGTTCGGACACCGTGTCATAGGCCGAATGGTCGGTGAACTGCTTGCGGTCGGTCATCGCCTCGTAGAGACGCTCGAAATCTGGGAAGCTTTTCGGGTCGGCATGCTCGAAGCTGAGGCCGGCCTTCTCGGACTTGTTGAGATGATAGCGCCACTTCTGGGCCAGGCTCTTGCGCTGGTTCTCATCGGTGAGCCGCAGATTGACCATATAGCGGTTGGGAAAGCCCAGCTCCGAACCGCGCTTGAAGCCGCGGGCTTCGAGATGCTCGTAATCGCGATTGTGGGTATCCATCGAGGCGCGCGGCAAAACCGACAGCATCTGCCCGCGCTTGTCGGCATATTCGGCGATCATCGCTTCGATCATGCCGGCGCGGATCGCCTCGGCATCTGCTCTGCTTGCATCCTTGAGCATCGGCGCCCATTTGGCGACCGCCAGATGGCCGACACGCAATGGCAGCGGCTGCACCATGATCAGCGCACCACCAACCACCTCGCCATCGAGCGAAAACAGCATCGGCTCCTTTTGAACCGAAGGCCAGCGCGTCGCCGCGAACACGTGGAGCTGTTCCTGGCAAACCTCGTCGAAATCGGCGATGGCGGCGTCCCACTCGGCGCCGCTCAAAAAGCGCGTCTCAAGCCTGGCAATGGAAACGCCGGCGCCGCTCAGCTTGTGGCTGGCATCGCCGGCGTGAACCAGTCGATCGGCAATGACGGACATTTCGGGCTTCCCGCTCACAATTGTTGAGCGAGAAGCTAGTGGATCGAGGTGAGCAAATTCCTAGTGCGGTACGGCAAATGCCGCAAAACTGGGCCTTTGGTTACCAAAGACTAATGGGTGGGAACCACGTGGCCCGAGTAAACGAAGGGGATGGTCGGCAGTGTATAGCCCAGCAACTGATCGGCACCTTCATAGACCATCTTGGCGGCCACATAGAGGATGATGACCAGACCGACCCAAGCGATCCAGCGATGCTTGGTCAGAAGGCCAGCGATAAAGGTCGCGGCAACGCCCATCATCACGACCGACAGACCCAGACCGAAAATCAGCGCTTCGATATGGTGCTGGGCAGCACCGGCCACGGCCAGCACGTTGTCGAGCGACATCGAAACGTCGGCGATAATGATCTGGATGACGGCCTGACGCAGCGTCTTTTTGGGGGCACGCTTGGCGATGGTGCCATCGGCGTTGAGATCGGCGTTCTCGAGCGCTTCAACCGCATCATGATCGGCATGTGGCGGCTGGCTGAGTTCGCGATACATCTTCCAGCAGACGTAAAGCAGCAGCAGGCCACCGGCGATCAGCAGACCACCGCCCAGCGACAGCAGCTGCGTGGTGATCAGCGCAAAGCAGATGCGCATGATCGTCGCGGCGATGATGCCGATCAGAATCGCTTTCTTGCGCACATCAGAGGGCAGGCCGGCAGCAGCCAGACCGATAACGACGGCATTGTCGCCCGCGAGGACGAGATCGATCATGATGACCTGTGCCAGCGAACTGAAGAAACTCGGATCGAATTCGAAACCGAACATGCTGCTACCTTGTGGAGTGGAGTGCGTGAGAGTTCTGCGCCTATACGCCTAAGCCATAAGACTGGAAAGCGGGATCGCGCCCAAACCGACCAAAGTCTGAGGATTTCTGCTGGTTTGGCAGCTGTTTGACAGGTTGGTGACAGACTAGGCTGGCTGACGACGGCTAACACCATCACGCGACACGAATGGCGCAAAAACAAACCCCGACCTTTCGGCCGGGGCTGTGAACGTTCGTCGCACTCTAGCGCTGTCAGATCATCGGGCGCTTCTCGGCCCGGGCCTCCAGCCAGTCGGCGTGGAAGGCGCGCACGAGATAAAGCAGCACGAAGGCAACGATGAGTGGCCAAACCATAACGTAGGCGGTCAGGAGATTGGGAGTCATGACAGATTCCTTTCTGATTAGCGGCGGTTGGAGGTCAGGTCGGCGACATCGAAATTGCCGGCCTTTTTGGCGATGGATGAGAAATCGAACTCCATGCTGCTGCGCCACGACAGGGCGATGCACAGCAGCGCGCTGACGGCATAGGCCAGCAATGAAGCGGTCAGGATCGGATAGGCATGCAGCGCGCCGATGCCAAAGGGCGCGACGGCGATGATGGAGACGCCTGCAATAATCCGCGCCACCTTGGCGCCGAAGAAGCCGAATGCCATCAGTCCGGCCACGACACCCACCCCGATCACCGCAAGGATGTCGGAGACAAACCCTAGTGGGCCAACCAGTTCGACCCAGCCGAAACGGACCGGGAAGAACACGGCAAGCGCGACCAGCACTGATGTGGTGAACGCGGTGTTGGTGACCTTGTTCCAGTAAAAGCTCGCGATCACCGGGAACACCAGGGCTCCCCAGATGGCGCCGACCAGCACCAGCAGGTCCAGAATGTTGAACTTGTTGCTGGCGAAGTAGAGCGCGATCATGGTGGCCACGATCATTGTGATGCGGCCGATCAGCAGCATCCGCTTGGGATTAACCGCGTCCTTGTCCGCCAGGTTACGCCCGTAGATATCGGCCATCATGATGGACGACAGTGCCGACAGATCGGAATCCGCCGTCGACGCCAGCGATCCGATGATCATGATGAAGAAGACGCACAGGAACCCGATATTGAGATAGCTCGAAGCGAGCTGCGGGATGAGGTTGTTGGTGTCGCCATCGAGTGGCTCGACGCCGAGGTAGAGCGCGATGACGCCCAGAATACCAACACCGATCACGGTTGCGCCGTAACCGATGGTGGCGGTGACGAAGGTGCGCTTGATCATGTCTTCGCGCACGGCAAACAGGCGCTGCGCGATGGTCTGGTTGCCGATGGCATAGGCCAGCACGGCAGCGATATAGGGCGCGCCCTGGTTCATGAATGCTTCGGACGAAAAGAACGAGCTTTGCTGTGCGGTCAGGTTGACGGCACCGACGACAAATATCTCGGTGCCCCCGGCAGCGAAGAACACGGCCGGCACAACGATCACCACGGCGCCAAGCATGGCGACCACCTGGATGAAATCGGTGAGAATGGACGCCCGCAGACCGGACCAGAGTGTGTACAGCAGCACGCCGCCGCCAACCATGAGAATGCCGGCTGTAAATGACAGCGGCGACAGCATGGAAATCAGGGCGCCACCAGCGATAAAATTGGAGGTGAGGCTCAACAAGCTGCCCAGAATATTGGAGCCCGCGAGGATCAGCTGGCTCGATTGTCCGTGCCGCGCATGAAGGATTTCGGCGAGCGAGTGGGCGTTGGGAGCAAGGCTACGGATACGCTTGCCGAAGGGATAGATGAACAGGATCATCAGAGCGCCCCACAAGCCATAGTGGATGGGACCGGAGACGCCGTAGGTGTAGCCAGACGTGGCCGAGGCGTAGAGGGAGGAAGCCCAGATCCAGGTGGCAGTCATCGAGGCGGCAGAAACGCCCAACCCCACTTTGTTGCCGGCAGTCATGTAATTGTCGGCGTTTTCTTTTTTCTTGCCGATCGATAGCGATATTAAAAACGTACTTCCAAAGAAAAGCAGAAGCAGGAGAAGCGTCAGGGGTGTCCCCAATTGCTGAAGTTGCATTTCACCTCTTGGTTGCGTTGCTGTTTAATCCGACGCGAACGGCAATAGAATTACCGGCAACAAAAAGTTGCAGCACATCGGGGCTTGGTTTTTGGGTGCCAGCATCAGCCGACAGAAAGGGCGGCAAAGGCCGACCAATGGGATGAACGTGAATGGGCGCTAGTCAGCGTCGAATGTCGCGTTGCCTGCAGTTGATACAACCCCAAGCTCACAAAAGCCACCCTGCTGCCAAAAAACCGGCACATTTTCGGTCGCGGCAAGGGTTAAGTGCTGGTTTTTGGCGTGCTGGAAGGCAGATTAAGCCGTGCAGGTGAACGCTACGGTACGCCCTGTTTCGACACGGCTTCCACAGCCGAAGGTTGCATCCGATATCCCCGCAAACCGGGCCAAAAACAGCTCAAGAGACCGCGCTCTCCACACTCTTCGGCGGCGGCGTGCAGGGTTTCGTGGAGTCGTAAAATGCGATCTATCTTATTCATGTCTCAGAAGGCGGACACGCCTAGCTCTGACGTCATGAAAACCAGCCCCCAGATTCGCCAGGACTTCTCCGAAGCTCCAAACCTCACTGCAACCATCGTGATGGACGGCGGTCTGACGCGCGCGCCCGTATCGGTGATGAACCTGTCACGGACAAACGCCCAGATCGAAGTGCATTACGCCACCGAACTGCCGCCCACCCTCTCGCTGCTGGTCAACAATCGGCTCGAGCTGTGTGAGGTGATCTGGCAATTCGCGCAGTTCGCCGGCCTGCGATTCTCGATCGCCCAGGCGGTCTAGAATCGATGACCCGCTGAGCCTGTCATAAACGATCAACAAAAAGGCCCGCTGAAGCGGGCCTTGTTTTGTCGCCGGACGCGAACATGCGACACGACAGGTGCGCGATTTAAATTCGCCACGACGACCCACAGGTCGTCAGCACGTCGTAAGGGATAGAACTAGGAAAACCCCTTTGGCCCCGAACAGCACACCAACAAGGGTTTGCTGTCATATTCCCCGAAGGGAGACTTTGGTGGGCGAGCACGGATTCGAACCGTGGACCCGATGATTAAGAGTCATCTGCTCTACCAGCTGAGCTACTCGCCCACTGCTTGGGGCTCCAAAGTAGGCGCTGTATAGCCAAGGGATTCGGCGCTGTCTAGCACCTGTCTTCACTTTCCTCACATCCTTGATTTGATACAATGTCGCAGGTGCCAATGACGCCAAGTTGCGGGGCCATATGAACATTCCTGAATTCCTTGCTGCCCCCCTCGCCTGGCTGACAGCCAATATCGCCAGTCTGCTAGGCGCTGTGGCGGTTTTGCTGGTGGGTTGGTACCTGTCACGGCTGGCGGCACGCGCCATCAGGCGGCTGCTGCCGCTGGCCTATGGCGTCGACAAAAATTTCGCACCGCTGCTGTCGCAAGTCGCTCGATATGGCATTTTTATTTTCGCCGTCATCACCGCGCTGAACATGCTGGGCGTGTCCAACGCATCGATTCTCACCGTGGTTGGTGCCGCGGGGCTGGCCATCGCGCTGGCGCTGCAGGGCACGCTGGCCAATATCGCGGCGGGAATCATGTTGATCTGGCTGCGCCCCATCGCCATCGGCGAATTTATCCAGGGCAATGGCGTGGCGGGTGTCGTCGTTGAGATCGGGTTGTTCGGCACGCGACTGCGCTCGTCGAGCGGGCTTTATATTTTTACGCCCAACCAGCAATTGTGGGCCTCGGCGATTACCAACCACAGCCGCGAACCGCGCCGGCGCATCGATGTGAATGTGGGCGTGCCTGACAGCATCGACATCGCCAGATCGCGGAAAATCCTGCTGCACATCGCGGGCGCCGAAAAGCGCGTGCTCGCTGATCCTGAGCCGACCGTGCATGTGGATAGCTTTTCAGGCAGCACGGTGAACCTGCTGCTGCGGGCCTGGGTGGCGACACCCGATTATCTGGAAACGCTCTATGCGCTGACCGAGCAGGCCAAGTTGGCGCTGAATGAGGAGCTGAGCGGCAGCACCGCTGACAAGGCCGGTATTACGGTCAAACCCGACCCGGCAAATCCTAGTCCCGAAACGCAATCGGGAACCTGACGATGCCGGCGGCTATGCGCCGCCTGCATCTTCAGAAGCCTATTCGTAGAGCGCGCGGCGTTCGCGGAACGAGGTGAGATCAAGCACATTGCTTTCACGACGCGGGGCTTCGGTCTGGGCTTCATCCATCAGGGATATCGTGCGTTCGATGATGTAGCGCAACTGGCGGGACTGGCTATCGCCGCCCTGCAGAATCGTCACGGCACGCTGCAGGTGATCTCGAGCGAGAACATAGGTTGGCGGCATTAGGACGGTGCTCCTTCGAATCGTTTTTAAGGCATCAGGAGGGGAGCTGATGTGAGCCAGAAGGTGCTCTCGCATGCCTTCGCAAAGCTTGCCTGCCAGCGTCGCATTTAAATCAAATGCAACCAATTTTGATAGCGCCCGGAGAGGCCCGGAAACGCTCCCTGTCAATGCGTATCCACCGAAATCGTGCTGTGCAAAACCATGATCTCGCCAAGTTTCAGCGGCGGCTGCGTTCGCGGGGTGGCAACGGATCGGGCCAAGGCGGCTGGTCGCAGGGCGCCGGGTCGTTATGATCGTCTGGTCAACAGCGAGTCGCCGATTTGTCCCGTCCCCCACTGTCGCCCATAACCGCAACGCTTGATGAAACGGTGCCCTTTGTCGGCCCCGAGGCCATTGCCCGCCGCACTGGGGTGCCGCTCAAAGCCCGCATCGGCGCCAATGAAAGCCCGTTCGGCCCTGCCCCATCGGTGCTCAAGGCCATGGCGGCAGCGGCGAGCGAAAGCTGGCACTACGGCGACCCAGAAAACCACGACCTGCGGCTGGCCATCGCCAACCACCTTGGCGTTGATCCGGCGAACGTGATGCCCGGCGAAGGCGTCGACGCGATCCTCGGCATGGCGGTCAGGCTGTTCGCAGCGCCCAGCTCAACCGTGGTCACGTCGCTGGGCGGCTATCCAACGTTCAACTACCATATCTTCGGCTATGGGGCGGCGATGCACACCGTGCCCTATATCGGCGACCGCGAGGACGTCGACGCCCTCGCCCGCGCCGCACGCGAGACACAGGCCTCGATGGTCTATCTGGCCAACCCGGACAACCCGATGGGCAGCTGGTGGGACGCCGCTTCGGTCGAACGCTTCATCGACGCGGTTCCCGAAACGACGATGATCATCCTCGATGAGGCTTATGGCGAGTTCGCGCCGCAGGGCACCCTGCCCGCGCTAGACGTCGAGCGGGAAAACCTGCTGCGCATGCGCACCTTCTCCAAGGCCTATGGGCTGGCTGGAGCGCGTGTTGGCTATGTGATTGGCGAGACGCGCAACATTTCGGCCTTCAACCGCATCCGCAACCACTTCGGAATCAGCAATGTGGCGCAGGCCGCCGGCATCGCCGCTTTGGCCGATCAAGCATTCTTGCAGCAGTCACTGCTCGACGTGCGCCAGTCGCTCGCAGAAACGGCGGCCATCGCTCAGAAGCACGGCCTGATGCCGCTGCCCACGGCCACCAACTTCCTCGCGGTCGATTGCGGCCGCGATGGGCCGCATGCGCAGGCGATCCTCGATGGTCTGGCCAAGCGGGGCATATTCGTGCGCAAGCCCGTGGTGACCGGCCTTAACCGCTGCATCCGCATCAGTGCCGGCACAGCCGACGACCGCGCCCTGCTCGACGCGGCGCTCGGCGAAGTTCTGGCCGAGCTTTAGTAGAGGCCGATTTTCGCCAGTAGGCCGCGATGGTTCGAGCCCAGCGAATCCGGCATGGCCGAAATAGATTCGATCAGGGCGTCGCCACGCGTGAACATATTGTCGATCGGTACGCCGAGCGCGCCGAACCGCACCGGCCAGGTCGCCGGATAAAAGGGCGGCGGAATGAGGCTGGCGCCCTTGGCAAAGCGCGACACGGTTTTCGACCAGGCGGCAGCGTTAAAGTCGCCGGACAGGATCACCGGCCCCTCGATCTGGCGCAGCACGTCGCGGATATGGAACAGCTCGACCCAGGCCGTCTCGTCGAAATAGGGCTTGCTGAGATGGACGCCGACAATGGTCACCGACTGGCCGTTGATCTCGGTCTTGGCGGTGACGAGGCGTAGCCGATTGAGCGGCTTGAGCGGAATGACCTGAACATCGGTCAGCGGCGTGCGCGAGAACATCATCAGATCGCAATCCTGCCCGGTGGCGTCACACCCTGCCCGCGCCGGAAAGAACGTCGCCAGCCGATCAAGCTGGGCGTGTATCGCCTCGGATTCCATGATCACCGCGACGTCGGGCGCGGTCTCGATCATGTAGTCAACGATGTCGCTGCCGCGTGAATTGTAGGCCAGCGTGTTGAAGCTGAGAACGGTGGCAGTGGCGACTGCTTCGCCTGTTTTCGCGTTGCGGGCCTGCTGCTGGTCGTAAATGATCCATGCGCCATAACCGATGCTGAGACAGGCAATAACGAGGACGGCGAGGCCGCGCATCCAGGCGCGGGCAATAAACATCACAATCGCCAAGAGGATCAGGCCAGCCGCGATGAGAAACCGCAGGCTTTGCAATAGATCTTGCCCCGGCAAGAGGCTCGGCCCGTCTATCGCAACAAGCAGGCCGAAACCGGCCAACGCCGCACCAGTCAAAAGGCCACGCAGTTCAGCGAGTATTTTCACCGGGCAACCTCTTTGACCAAGTCCTGCCCTTGTTCGCTCAAACGACGCTGCGCCGCAAGAGCAACGCGGCTCAAATCCGCTTGCGCGACAAAGCAAAACCCCGGCGCGTGGCCGGGGTTTTTCATTCGATAGCAGATTTGAGCAGGTATTAACCCGCCATGGCGCCCTGTGCCGATGCGCCGCGTTCGATCAGCAGGCGGTTATAGGCATTGAGATAGGCACGGGCCGAGGCCACCAGCGTATCGGGCTCGGCCGCATTGCCGGAGACGATACGGCCGTTCATTTCGAGACGGACATGGGCCGAAGCCTGCGCGTCGGTGCCGCCGGTCACGCCGTCGACGGCGTAGAGCACCAGATGGGGCTGCTGGCCAACGGCCTGCTTGATGGCGTTAAAGATCGCGTCGACAGAGCCGGTGCCCTCATAGGTCACCGAGGTTTCGTCGCCATCGATCGAGAGGGTCATGTTGGCCTTGTGCACGCCACCGGTCTTGGAGACGACTTCCATATCGACCAGCTTGATGCGGTCGCCGACCGAGCCGACTTCGTCATCGACCAGCGCGATAATGTCGGCGTCATAGACGTGCTTCTTGCGGTCAGCCAGATCCTTGAAGCGCTGGAAGGCTTCCTGGAAAGCATTGTCGCCCAGCTCGTAGCCCAGTTCCTTGAGCTTGTCCTTGAAGGCGGCGCGGCCGGAATGCTTGCCCATCACCAAGGTGGTTTCCTTGATGCCGACGCTGGCCGGGGTCATGATCTCATAGGTCTCGGCATTCTTGAGCATGCCATCCTGATGGATGCCGCTTTCATGCGCGAAGGCGTTTTTGCCCACGATTGCCTTGTTGTACTGCACCGGGAAATTGGCGGCAGCCGAGACGATCTTGCTGGCGCGGGCCAGATGGGTGGTCTCGATTTCGGTGTGGTAGGGCATGACATCGGCGCGGGTGCGCAGGGCCATGACAATTTCTTCGAGCGCAGCATTGCCGGCGCGTTCGCCCAGACCATTGATGGTGCATTCCACCTGACGCGCACCACCGCGCACAGCGGCCAGCGAGTTGGCAACGGCAAGGCCCAGATCGTTGTGGCAATGGGCCGAGAATATCGCCTTGTCTGCGCCCGGCACCGACGTGATGATGGTGCGGAACATGGCCTCATGCTCGTCTGGGACGGCATAGCCGACCGTGTCGGGCAAATTGATCGTGGTGGCACCGGCCTTGATGGCGGTCTCGACGCAGCGCTTGAGGAACTCAAGCGGCGTGCGGGTGGCGTCCATTGCGGACCATTCGACGTCGTCGATCAGGTTGCGGGCCTGCGCGACGGTGCGGGCGATGATCTCGATGACCTCGTCCTCGGTCTTTTTCATCTGATGAGCCAGATGGATCGGCGAAGTGGAGACGAAGGTGTGGATGCGGCCGCGCTGGGCGAACCGGACGGCTTCACCGGCGCGGTCGATGTCGGCGGTAATGGCCCGGGCGAGGCCGGCAACGGTGGCGCGCTTGACCTGCTTAGCCACGGCAACCACGGATTCAAAGTCACCATTGGAGGCAATCGGGAAACCGGCTTCGATGATATCGACGCCCATTTCGTCGAGGGCTTCGGCAACCTGCAGCTTTTCTTCCAGCGTCATGGTCGCGCCAGGCGATTGCTCGCCGTCGCGCAGCGTGGTGTCGAAGATGAAGACGCGGTCTTTATTGCTATCGGTAGAGACGGACATTGGTCGTTTTCCTATCGGTCGGCCCAGAGCACAAGGCTCTGCAGGCCGGACATTTACTGTTCGGCTTTTGGCATAATCCCCTGACGACCCGTTCGCTTATGCGAACTGCCGGTGATCAGGGGCTGATAAGAAGGAGGAGAAGTGCAGCAGGCAGCAAAAGCAGGCCAGCAGCAATCATCAGGAAGCGCGTGCGCCCCTGGCGTTGAGTGATGGCGATGGCAATTGCGCGCTTGCGCTGCATTTGTTTAGTCCCGATTTGTCTTCAGAATGCGTCAAACTTGCTCGCTGCGCAACCCCAAGAGACTGCGCAACGCGATTTTTTGCGACGGGTTCGACTGTTAGTCGCCCAGGTCCAGCACGCCCTCGCCGACAATCACGGCGTGTCCGCCGATGCCGCCATGGATGAGCACATCCTTGTCCTTGCGCAGCTGGACGGTGATGCGGCACGGCCGCCCCATCTCATGGCCCTGTCGCAAGACATAGTCGGCCTGCCCATTGGCCAACGTCGCATGTTCGGCCAACAGCCCAATCAAGGCCGCCGCTGCCGAACCGGTGCCAGGATCTTCCCCGATATCCATGCCGAACATGCGCGCGGCCAGATCATTTTCCGGCTCATCAGGGGTCAGCGTGAAGACGTAAGCCGAGCTGTGATCATGACTGAACACCTTGCTCCAGAGGCCCGGATTGATCTTGATGCGGCGCAAAACCTCGGCATTGCGCACCGGCACGAGGTGGAAGGTAACGCCCGCCGAAAACACCGCCGGCTGGTAGAGATCGCAGCCAATGTCTTCCACTTCGATGCCCAAAGCCTGCGCCATGCCGAGACGATCATTGAGATCGGCAATGCGCGACGGCAGCCGCGGCAGCGCAAAGCGTGCCTCGCCCGACCGCTTGTCGGACTTTTCGAACAGCGCGGTGATCAGCCCGATTTTTTCCTCGAGCCGAACGGCGCTGACCTTGTTCTGCAGGCCCAGCACGACTGCCGCGCCCACCGTCGGGTGTCCGGCAAAGGGCAACTCGGTATAGGGCGTAAAGATGCGGACCGCAGCGGAGTTCCGTTCGGCCTGCGGCTTGAGCAAAAACACCGTTTCGCTGAGATTGAACTCGCGCGCGATGTCCTGCATTTCGCCATCGAGCAGGCCATCGGCCTTGGTGACGACGGCGAGCTGATTGCCCTTCAGAGGCTCCTGGGTAAACACATCAAGCAGAAGGTAATTGAGCTTCATGATGGTCCCTATTCGGCCGCCAGCGCATAATCCGCTGGGTCGACACCAAGATGGGTGCAAATCGCTGCTACGGCAACGCCGTGATCGCTGCGTCCCGGCAGGCCCGAAATGGTCAGGCAACCGACAATGCCTGCACCCGTCACGCGGATCGGAAAACCGCCGCCGGCAATGACATAGTCAGCGGCATCAGCACCCGATTGCGGCGAGAACGGCGCTTCGCCACGCTCGAGCACCAGACGATAGCTGGCACGCTGGAAGCGGCGGACGGTGTTGACCTTGCGGCGCACCCATTCGGCATTATCGGCGCTGGTGCCCGGCGTCGCCGAGAAAAACAGCTGCCGATCCCAGGTGCGGATATCGACCACCAGCGACAACCCCTCAACCAGCGCCCGGGCGCGGATAGAACTGCCGATTTCATAGGCCACGGCCTCGTCAAACGCGCTCAGGACCAGGTCCTGCTCCTGCCGCTTAACGCGCGCGATGTCGTCTTCTGCACCCATGTCGAGCCCCTACCCCCACGATTCGAATTGGATTGTTGCATCAGCTTTAGAGCAGCGCGAGCGCCCTGAGTAGAGCGGCTTTACCAAATCAGCAGATCGGCAGATGATTTGGGCAGCAAACAGTAAAGGACGCCGCTCGTGGACCGGACAACTTGTTTGATCGCTGGCGGTGGACCGGCGGGCATCATGCTGGGTCTGCTGCTGGCGCGCGGCGGAATTGCTGTCACCGTTCTGGAAAAACACGCCGACTTCCTGCGCGATTTTCGCGGCGACACGGTGCACGCGGCGACTGTGCAATTGCTTGATGAACTAGGACTCGGCAACGCTTTCCGCACGCTGCCGCAAACGCGATTGCAGAACTTTCAACTGCCGCAGCCCGATGGGCAGATCCTGTTGCTCGGCGACTTTTCGCGGCTCAAGCCGCCATACGACTATGTGGCGATGATCCCGCAATGGGATTTCCTCGATTTTCTGGTTGGCGCGGCCAAGCTGGAACCCAGCTTTTCGATCCGCATGAACACCCAGGTGACCGGCCTGAGCTTTGACGGGGAGCGGGTCAGCGGCGTGCAGTGGCGGGACCGTAGCGGCGCGGAGGGTGAGATTGTCGCCGATCTGGTGGTTGCCTGCGACGGTCGCCATTCCATCGTCCGTGACGCGGCGGGCTTTGTGCCACGCGACTTCAAGGTGCCGCTCGACACCTGGTGGTTCCGCCTGCCCCGCTATCCCGATGAAATGGGCGACGTGGCGACGCTGACACCGCAATTTGGTGACCGCGAACTGATGCTCACCTTCACCCGCGAAAGCTTCTATCAGGTCGCCTATTTTGCCGAGAAGGGCGCCGACTCCCGCCTGCGCGCCGAAGGCATCGAACGGTTCCGCCAGCGTATCACCACCATGCGCCCCGACTTCGCTGACCGGCTCGATACGCTGCAATCAATGGATGACCTGCATATGCTCGACGTGCGGCTTAATCGGCTCAACACCTGGCACCGCCCCGGCCTGCTCTGCATCGGCGATGCGGCGCATGCCATGTCGCCGGCCGGCGGCGTCGGCATCAATCTGGCCATTCAGGATGCCGTGGCGACGGCAACGCGACTGGCCGAGCCATTGCGCAAGGGCAACGTGACCGAGGCGGACCTTGCGGCCGTGCAAGAGCTCCGTTGGATGCCGACGGTACTGATCCAGCAGATGCAGCGTATTCTGCATCGCCTGATCTTCGTGCCGGCTTTTGAAGGCAAGCGCGTCGGGCCGCCAAAACTGGCTGTGACACTGCTCCGCGCCATACCGGCCATTTCGGGCCTGACCGCGCGCTTTGCGGCTTTCGGCCCGCGCCCGGAACATGCGCCCGACTTCGCGCGGCGCCCGCAAACAGTGGCTGCCCCAGAAACGAAAACGGGGGCCGAAGCCCCCGTTTGAAAGTCTTAGTTCTTGGCCTTGTCGACCAGCGCGCCGGCCTTGATCCAGGGCATCATGTCGCGCAGCTGAGCGCCAACGGCTTCGATCTGGTGCTCGTCGGCCAGACGACGGGTCGCCTTGAAGCGCGAACCGCCAGCCTTGATTTCCTGCATCCAATCGGAGGTGAACTTGCCCGACTGAATGTCGTGCAGCACGCGCTTCATCTCGGCCTTGGTTTCCGAGGTGATGATGCGTGGGCCGGTGACGTACTCGCCCCACTCAGCGGTGTTGGAGATCGAGTAGTTCATGTTGGCAATGCCGCCCTGGTAGATCAGGTCGACGATTAGCTTTACTTCGTGCAGGCACTCGAAATAGGCCATTTCTGGTGCGTAACCAGCTTCGACCAGGGTTTCGAAACCAGCGCGGATCAGCTCGACCAGACCGCCGCAAAGCACTGCCTGCTCGCCGAACAGATCGGTTTCGCATTCTTCGCGGAAGTTGGTTTCGATGACGCCCGAACGGCCGCCGCCAACGCCCGAAGCGTAAGCCAGAGCGATGTCATGGGCATTGCCCGATGCGTCCTGATGAACGGCGATCAGGCATGGCACGCCGCCACCCTTCTGATATTCGCCGCGCACGGTGTGGCCTGGGCCCTTTGGCGCGATCATGATCACGTCAACAGTCGACTTGGGCTCGATCAGGTTGAAGTGAACGTTCAGGCCGTGTGCGAAAGCAAGCGCTGCGCCGTCACGGATGTTTGGCTCGATATGCTGCTTGTAGATGTCTGCCTGCAGCTCATCTGGGGTCAGCATCATGATGACGTCTGCCCATGCCGATGCGTCAGCAACCGACATCACCTTGAGGCCTTCGCCCTCGGCCTTCTTGGCCGATGGGGAGCCTGGACGCAGCGCAACGACGACGTCGGTGACGCCCGAGTCACGCAGGTTCAGCACATGGGCATGGCCCTGCGAGCCGTAGCCGACGATGGCCACTTTCCGCGACTTGATGATGTTGAGATCGGCATCCCGATCGTAATAAACGCGCATGGGTCTCTCCCTGAAAATGCGATGTATTATGGAGTGGCTTTCGCCCCGTAAAGGGCAAAGAACTGGTCGGTCGCGGCCTTCACATCGGCTTCGATGTTGGCCTCGATATTGGATTGGGTCAGCGCCTTGTCGCCCAGCAGCAGACGGATCTGCACATCGCGCACGACGAGCCCAAAAAATGTCCGGTAGGCATCCTCGCTCGAGGTAAAGCGCAACAGCCGCGCGTCGCGCCCGGCTTCCAGAATGGGCTTGAGCCGACGACGAATAGCCAGCGGACCATTCTCGAGCACGATGATGCCGAGACTGTCTTTTTCCTGCGCCGCATGGGTCACGGCGGTGCGGTTGAGCGTGATGGACACTTCGCCGGTGATGACAGTGAGCAGGTCACGCGCAAACTGCTCAATGCTGAGGCGCAGCGCCTTGGCATTGAGATGCGAGCGATCAACCTGCGGCATGCGCACCTTGGCGGCCTGCCACTGCACGGTCGCGGTCAGCAGACCATCACGGTCACCGAACCACTTATAGAGCGTTTCCTTGGAGCAGGAGGCGCGGCGCGCCACAGCCGTCATGGTCAGGCCATCGCCATTTTCGACGAGCAAATCCAACGCCGCCGTCAGCACAGCCTGCTGGCGGGGGGTGAACGTCTCTTCGTTGACCTTGATGGTCACTGGCACGGCTACATCCTGACGCTGGCAGCCGAACGGTTTCGGCCCATTTCGTTCGCAGGCGTACCGTACGGTACGGTTCGTTGCAAGCGCAATTTTGCAGGACTAACGACAAATGCTGCGTCATCGGGTCAGTCTGCGCAGCTGAGGCGAGAAATTCGTCAGCCGCCTCAGTCCCAAACCATCGATTGCGGGCGTTGCTATTATTCGACCGGGCCTTGCTGAAACGAAAGTAGTCTTTTTGCTGAAATGGGATACTTTCCCCGCTGGCCTTAGCTGGCGCGCGCGAATTCGAAATGATCGCGAGCTGGCTGATGCAGCGTTTCCGATGCTGGTTGCAGCGTCATTACACCCCACAATGTTGAGATTTCCATGACCCTCTACTTAGATTACCTGGCCGAAATCAAAAGCAGAGCGGAACAGGGACTCGCGCCTAAGCCGATCGACGGCGGTGGCCTGGTCGGTGAAATCACAGCGATCATCCGGGATAATGGCAACGAGCACCGCGCCGATGCCCTCAAGTTCTTTATCTATAACACCCTGCCCGGCACGACGAGCGCTGCCGGCGTCAAGGCGGCCTTCCTCAAGCAGATCATTGTGGGCGAAACCCTCGTCCCCGAGATCACGCCAGTTTTTGCCCTCGAACTGCTGTCGCACATGAAGGGTGGCCCTTCGATCGATGTTCTGCTCGATATCGCGCTCGGCGATGACGCGGCGATTGCCGGCAAAGCTGGCGACGTGCTCAAGACCCAGGTCTTCCTCTATGACGTCGACATGTTCCGGCTGCGCGATGCCTATAAGGCCGGCAACGCCGTCGCCAAGGACGTGCTCGAGAGCTATGCCAAGGCCGAGTTCTTCACCAAGCTCCCTGCTGTCGAAGACGAAATCAAGGTCGTGACCTATATCGCCGCCGAAGGCGATATTTCGACCGATCTGCTGTCGCCCGGTAATCAGGCGCACTCCCGCTCGGACCGCGAGCTGCACGGCCAGTGCATGATCACGCCTGCCGCGCAGAAGGAAATTCAGGCGCTGCAGCGCCAGCACCCCGACAAGCGGGTGATGATGATCGCCGAAAAGGGCACGATGGGCGTGGGCTCGTCGCGTATGTCGGGCGTCAACAACGTGGCGCTGTGGACCGGCAAGCCAGCCAGCCCCTACGTGCCATTCGTCAACTTCGCCCCGATCGTTGCGGGCACCAACGGCATTTCGCCGATTTTCGCAACCACGGTCGACGTGACCGGCGGCATTGGCCTCAATCTCAAGAACTGGGTGAAAAAGCTCGGCGAAGACGGCAAGCCGATCCTCAACAACGAAGGCAATCCGATCCTTGAGCAGAAATATTCTGTCGAGACCGGTACCGTTTTGACGATCGACACGAAGGCCAAAAAGCTGCGCGACGAAGCCGGCAATGAGCTGGTCGATGTCGCCGCAGCCTTCACGCCGCAAAAGACCGAGTTCATGAAGGCCGGCAGCTCCTACGCCATCGTCTTCGGCAAGAAGCTGCAGACCTTTGCCGCCCAGACGCTCGGCGTCGAAGCGCCTGCGGTCTTTGCTCCGAACAAGGAAATCACCGTCGAAGGCCAGGGTCTGACCGCGGTCGAAAAGATCTTCAACCGCAATGCCGTTGGCGTGGCACCGGGCAAGGTGCTGCATGCCGGTTCGGACGTCCGCGTCACGGTCAATATCGTCGGCTCGCAGGACACGACTGGCCTGATGACCGCGCAGGAACTTGAGGCGATGGCGGCCACTGTCATTTCGCCACTGGTCGATGGCGCCTATCAGTCGGGCTGCCACACGGCATCGGTCTGGGACAAAAAGGCTCAGGCCAATATCCCCAAGCTCATGGCCTTCATGAACAATTTCGGTGTTATCACGGCGCGTGATCCGAAGGGCAGCTATCACGCCATGACCGACGTGATCCACAAGGTGCTCAACGACATCACCGTGGACGATTGGGCCATCATCATCGGCGGTGACAGCCACACCCGCATGTCCAAGGGCGTCGCTTTTGGCGCGGACTCGGGCACCGTGGCGCTGGCTCTGGCCACGGGCGAGGCCACCATGCCGATCCCGCAGTCGGTCAAGGTGACCTTCAAGGGCACGATGCAGCCGCATATGGACTTCCGCGACGTGGTGCATGCCACGCAGGCGCAGATGCTCAAGCAACACGGCGACAACGTCTTCCAGGGCCGCATCATCGAAGTCCATATCGGCACGCTGCTGGCCGATCAGGCCTTCACGTTCACCGACTGGACGGCAGAGATGAAGGCCAAGGCCTCGATCTGCATTTCGCAGGACGCGACGCTGATCGAGTCGCTGGAAATCGCTAAGTCGCGCATCCAGATCATGATCGACAAGGGCATGGACAACCCGGCCCAGACGCTCAAGGGCCTGATCGCCAAGGCCGATGCCCGCATTTTCGAGATCCGCTCGGGTGAAAAGCCGGCGCTGACGCCCGATGCCAATGCGAAATACTTCGCCGAAGTGGTCGTCGATCTCGACCTGATCGACGAGCCGATGATCGCTGACCCAGACGTCAACAATTCCGACGTCTCGCGCCGCTATACCCACGACACCATCCGCCCGGTTTCCTACTATGGCGGCACCAAGAAGGTGGACCTTGGGTTTGTGGGTTCGTGCATGGTGCATAAGGGCGACATGAAGATCGTCGCCCAGATGCTCAAGAACATCGAAAAGACCGAAGGCAAGGTCGAGTTCAAGGCGCCTCTGGTGGTCGCTGCGCCGACCTACAACATCATCGACGAGCTCAAGGCCGAAGGCGACTGGGAAATCCTCCAGAAGTATTCCGGCTTTGAATTCGACGACCTCAAGCCCAAGACATCCAACCGCACCGAGTACGAGAACATCCTCTATCTCGAACGTCCCGGCTGTAACCTCTGCATGGGCAACCAGGAAAAGGCCGAAAAGGGCGACACCGTTCTGGCCACTTCGACCCGCCTGTTCCAGGGCCGCGTCGTGGAAGACACGGCCGAAAAGAAGGGTGAATCGCTGCTCGCCTCGACCCCGGTCGTCGTGCTCTCCGCCATCCTCGGCCGCACCCCAAGCGCCGAAGAATACAAGGCGGCTGTCGTGGGCATCAACCTGACCAAGTTTGCCCCACCGCAAACGACGCCAATCGACTCCAAGTCGGTGCATTTCTAAGCCGCGCACTGGTTATCGCGAGAGCGAAGCGGGGCGAGACAAGTAGAGCATCAAGTGGCGGCCTTCGGGCCGCCATTTTCATTTGAAGCCAGTTCAAACGCGCCAGCCGTGCGGCATTTGGACCGGATCTTGGCGCCAGGCGCCAACGCCACAAATCCTGGCTGAAGTTAACTTGACAATCATAGTCACCAATATTAGCAAACCGGGCATTCGCTGTCATATTTATGAGCGGATCACGTAGGCTGGAAAGGTAGACAATGAGCAAGGTAGTCGCGGGCGGATGCAATTGGCTGGGGGCTGGCATTGTCCTGCTCGGCATGACCGGAACGGCGATGGCGCAGGACATCGTGGTGACCGACCATGAAGGCCGTGAGGTCACTCTCTCGGCGCCGGCGCAGCGCATTGTCACCATTCCAATGCCGATGGCTTCTGGCGTAATTGCCCTGAGCGGCACCGATGAAACGCTGGTGGGCCTCAATCCCCTGTCGCTGACAGCCATCCGCGAAGGCATTCTCGGCAAGATTTTCCCCGACGCGGCCAATATCTCGGACGCTGTGACCGGCACCGATTTCGTGCCCAATGTGGAAGCCCTCGCCGAGGTAAATCCGGACCTCGTGATCCAGTGGGGCGGCCGTGGTCCTGAGATCGTCGATCCAATCCTCAATGCCGGACTTAACACGCTGCTGATCAAATACGGCACCGAAGACCTGACCCGCGAATATATGACCATGGTCGCCACTGCCATCGGGAAGCCCGAGCGCATCACCGAACTGGTCGAGTGGCGCGATCAGGTCCAAAAGGACATCGAGGCCAAGACGGCCGGCATTGCCGAGGAAGACCGTCCGAGCGTGCTCTATCTTGGCCGCTCGCTGTCCGACATCACCGCGTCGGGCAATAAGGGCAATTACAACGCCTGGTATATCGAGCTGGCCGGTGGCCGGAACGCCGCCGCCGAACTCGATGGCAGCCTCTCGATCAACCGCGAGCAGATCGCCCAGTGGGACCCCGAAGTCATCCTGCTCAACAGCTTCGAGCCAAACCTCGATGTGTCCTGGGTTTATGACGATCCGATCCTGTCGCTGACCAAGGCCGCGCAGAACCACCGCGTCTACAAGATGCCACTGGGCGGCTACCGCTGGGACCCACCGAACCAGGAATCGCCACTGACCTGGATGTGGCTGGCCGACCTGCTGCACCCTGACGTCTTCAACTATGATCTGCGCGCCGAAATGACCAAGGCCTACAAGACGCTCTACAACTATGAGCTGACCGGCGAAGATATCGACGACATCATCTGGACCGCCCAGCAGGGCGACAGCTTCGGCTACGACCAGTTCGCGGCGAAATAGATCGTGACCACCACAATCGAGGCAACGGGGGCGCCCGCCCCCCGTTGGGGCGGCTGGACCCGCACGGCCATCGCCTTCACGGCCTTCGGCGCTGCGCTGTTCATTTCGATCCTTGTCAGCCTCTGTGTTGGCCGCTTCTCGGTCAGCGCGCCGAGGGCACTCGAGATTCTTTTCCGGGCCATCACCAATCCCGGCATGAGCGTCGAGACCATGGACGAGCGCATCGTCCTGTTGGTCCGCACCCCGCGCGTCATCATCTCGGCCATGGCGGGTGCGGCTTTGGCGACGGCGGGTGTGGCGCTACAAGGCGTATTCCGCAACCCGCTGGTTTCTCCCGAAGTGCTGGGCATTTCCCAGGGCGGCGCGTTCGGTGGCGCATTGGCGATCACGTTGGGTATCTGGGGCGTACCGCTGCTGGCCATCGTCTTTATCAGCGGATTTTCGGCTCTGGTTTTCGTCGGCCTGCTGGCCCGCATCGACGGCCGCACCGAGATCATCACCGTCATCCTGTCCGGCATGGTGGTGGGCTCGCTGTTCTCGGCGATGGTGTCGCTGCTGCAATTCATCGCCGATCCAAATAGCTCACTGCCGGCCATCGTCTATTGGCTGATGGGCTCGTTCGCGACCGCCACCTGGGATCGCGTGCTGATTTCAGTGCCCGGGCTGGCCATCGGCATCGGGCTGCTATGGGCGCTGCGCTTCCGGCTCAACGTGCTGTCGCTTGATGATGCCGAAGCCCGTAGCCTAGGCGCAAATCCTGACCGCGAACGCTGGCTAGTCTTTGCACTGGTGGCGCTGATTGTCGGGTGCCAGGTCGCTGTTTCGGGCATCGTTGGCTGGGTTGGCCTCGTCATCCCGCATGCGGCCCGGTTGATCGTCGGCTACGATCACCGCCGCCTGTTGCCCGCCACCGCCCTGCTGGGCGCGGCGTTCATGGTCACCATCGACACGCTGGCACGAACCGTTACGGCTGCCGAAATTCCGCTGGGCGTTCTGACAGCCATCGTCGGAGCACCGGTCTTTGCCGTGCTGCTGCGCCGGCACTTTCGCGACAAGGAAGCCAGATGATCGGGCTCACCGACGCCGTCGTGCGCTTTGGCCACCGCACTGTACTGGATCAGCTAAGCTTTACCGCCCCGGCGGGTCGGAGTCTCGCCATTCTGGGACCCAATGGTCGCGGCAAGACCACCGCCTTGCGCGCCATGTTGGGCTTTCAGCCGCTGCATGGCGGCAGCCGCACTGCGCCGGCGCTGGTCGGTTATGTGCCGCAATATGCGTCGAGCAATCAGAGCTACAAGGTGCTGGACGCAGTGGTCATGGGGCGTGCGGCGGGGCTCGGTCTGTTCGGCCAGCCAACGCCCGCCGACTTTGCCGCTGCCCGCGATGCATTGGAACAGGTCGGGGCCATCGCCTTTGTCGACGAGCGGTTTGATCGCCTGTCCGGCGGCGAACGGCAACTGGTTCTGCTGGCGCGAGCACTGGCAACTGGATCGAGCGTCTTGGTTCTGGACGAGCCAGGCTCGGCGCTGGATCTGCACAATCAGGAGCGGCTGCTGACCCTGTTGTCGTCGCTGCGGGAGCCGCGCGACCGCACCATCGTCTTCACCACCCACGACCCCAATCATGCGCTGGCAGCGGCGGACGATGCCTTGCTGATGCTGCCCGATGGCCCGGCTCTGTTTGGGCCGGTGGCCGAAACCATCGTGCCCGAAAACCTCGAACGCCTTTACGGCGTGCCCATGCGGCTGGTTAGCCTGACCGGGGCCGATGGCGCGCTGCATCAGGCCGTCTTGCCTGCCTTTGCCGGGATGCGCGCATCATGACCGTAATCTTGATCCACTCACACTTCGGGGCCCCACCTGCCGGTTATGCCGCAGCCGCCAGCACCGGTCGCGTCGCCATCGTGCGTGAACGCGATCTGGTGGCGAGCGACTTCGGTGCGGCGTCCGGACTGATCACCACCACCCATCTCGATCAGGTCGGTTTTCTGGCGCATGCCGATGCGCTGACGACTTTGCTGGATCGCGGCGGGCGCTGGTTTTTCAACGGCCACATGCTGCGCAATTTTCTTTGTGGGCTCTCGCGCTATGTGCCGCTGACGGCGCCCAAGCGCGCCGACTATGTACTGACGCGGCTCTATGAGCATCCGATCTTTGCCGACATAGACCAGAGCTCGCTGGAGGAAAACAACGGTGTGGCGGGCTTCTATGGCCGGGGCCACAACCCACTTCCGCCGGGGGCCATTCCGGTGAACGGCATCGGGGCCGAACTGCGCCCCATCGACTGGGCCTGGAGCCGCCCGGAAGGTGGCCACATATTCTCGCATGCGGGCAATGACGTTGGCGGCATGGGCGGGCAGACCGGCAACGGGCCTCTCCTGACTCAGCGCATCATCGCCTGGTGCGCCGGGGAACTCGCCCCATGAGCATCCTGTGCATCCATCCCGGCGCGTACTATCATATCGAGAGTTTCGAAAGCCCGCGCTTTGCCGGCTATTTCGACGCCCTGGTTCGCCCCGAAGACCTGCCGCAGACCGATCTGACGGCCTACAATGTCGTGCTGATCCCCTGCCGCACCCCGGCCGATCGGATGCAGCCGCATGTGGCGCAGTTGCAGGCCTATCTCGACGCGGGCGGCACCGTGGTCGCTACCGGCGAAAGCGAGAGCCAGCTCTTCCTGCCAGGAATCACGTTCACGCCGCAGCCGACCAACTTCTGGTGGTGGCTGACACCGGGGGCAGATCTCGGCGTGCGGATTGCGGCACCAACTCATGCCCTGTTCGACAACCTGACCCAGCGCGACATCACCTGGCATTTGCATGGCTGGTTCGATCCGCCCGAGGGCGCCGAAGTGCTGGCCATCAACGGCGAGGGCAAGCCCATTCTTTATGTCGACGAGGTGACCACTAAGGGCCGCATGGTCATCACCAGCCTCGACCCATTCTTCCATCACGGCAGCCATTTTATGCCTGCCACCACGCGCTTCCTCGAGGGCTTCCTGCCCTGGATGCGCGCCGAACTCGACCAGAAAGCAGACCAATGACCAATACCATCACCGTCCTCGAAGCCGGGCAGGAACTTACCTATGGCTTTGCCGATCTCGCCCGCTATCACGGCTTCGGCTTTCCCGGCGGCGTGGCCCATTCGTTCAAGGTCATGCAGCGCGCCTTGCCCCTGCTCGGCGGAGAGACGCCGCCGGAACGCCGCGAGATCACCATCCGCACCCCGTTCAAGGGCCCCGGCGCCCGTGACGGTTTTGAAATGGTCACCCGCGCTACGACCGAAGGCCGCTACATCATCGACGATAGTCTCCTGGCCCTGGAGCGCGGCGAGTTCCTCAAGGGCTATGTGTTCGTGCTGGGCTATCGCGGCAAAACGCTCAAGCTGACCATCCGTGAAGGCATTGTGCGCGAGGAGTTTATCCTGCTCAGCCGCAAGCCGGACAAGACCGCTGCTGAGAACAAGCATCTGGTCGGGCTCAAGCAAGAAATGGCCGACCGGCTTTTGGTGCTGCCGGCCGTAGAGGCTTATGACGTCGTCGAGATCGACTGAGCGTTCTGCTCTGCCATTTCGGCCAGCCCATCCTCGATGGTGATGACCGGACGGTAGCCAAGCTCGGTTCGGGCCTTGGTGATATCGAGCGTCACTTCGACGGCCGAGGTGGCGTAGGACTGCATGGTGATCGGCAGAGTCATGCGTCCGCCGGTCAGGTCGGCGAGCGCATCACCAACCTGTGCCATGGCGCGCAGCAGCCAGCGTGGTACGGTCTTGTTGGGGATGGCGACGCCATTGGCGGCAAGCATGCCGCTGACTAACTTGCGGAAAGCCCAAGGCTCGCCATCGGTGAGAAAGTAGATTTCTCCACCGCGTCCCTTGTCCAAAGCGAGGTCGATCCCGGCGCAGAGATTGGCGATGTGGGTGCTGGACGTTTTGTAGCCACCGCCATCAATCCAGGCCAGTTGCCCTGACTTGGCGGCGCCAAGCAGTTGCGGCAAGGCCGTCGTATCGTCCCTGCCCCAGACCATCCGTGGACGCACGGCGATGACCGCGAAGTCCGGTCCATTCTGGCTGAACGCCAAACGTTCGGCCTCGGCCTTGGTGCGTGAGTACGTCCACAATGTCGTTCCTGAACGGTGGCAAAGTGCTGCCGTCGTCGGAATAGGTCCGTGGCGCGGTCTGCTGGGTGGTTAACTGTAGCCTTCGGCGAGGGCGGGTACATTGGGCGAAGTCGACCCGAACCCGAAGTAATACCGCCCGAGCCGGTCGAGTAACCACTACCGAAGATCGTGGAGCCACCTGTCGAGGAGGAGCCTGTTGTCGAAACGATGTCAGACGTTGCGATGCCGGTGATGATTTCGCCACGACTGCAGGAGCAGCGCGAAAGCATGGCGGCTTTGCCCAAACGTGCGCCGCGTCAGCAGACAACAGCACCCGCATCCCCGCCGCCTGCCGCAAACACCGTCTCGCCACAACAGTGGCAGTCCCAGGTTCTGGCCCAACTCGACCGACGCAAAGTCTATCCGCGCGCCGCCCAGGCCGACGGCGTACAAGGCTCGGTCGGTATCAGTTTTTCGGTCAGCGCCAGCGGCCAGATCACCGCCGTCAGCATCGCCCGCTCATCGGGATCGCCCGTGCTCGACCAAGCCGCGCTGGACACCGCCCGCCGCGCCTCTCCGCTCCCAACACCACCCGCCGGCTACGCCAACCGTTCGATCACCGCAACAATCCGCTTCTCATTGCGATAGGCGACTAAGGCACATCCACCTCGCCCTCCATCTTGAACAACTCGAACCGGCTGGCGCGGATGTTGAGGTCGACGAGCCAGGTGCCGGGGACGGGTATGGTCAGGTCTTGGATCAGCCATAGGCCCTCGCTTTCGACTGCGGGGCGCGTGAAGGGTTCGATGCCGAGATCGGGTTGGGAGAAGGTGACGTCCACGCTGAGTGGCGTCAGCAGTTCGCCCTCGAAGTCGGTGAGGATGATCTCGATGATGGTCGGGCCGGCCTGACCCGGCGTGATGGTGAGCATCGCCATGTGCTCGTCGTCCATGACGTGGCCATAGATCGGCTCGGCGGCTTCAACGACTACCGCCAGCGCGCGCGGTGGCGGGGTGAAGCGCCAACCGGCGACCAGAGCAAGGATGATCAGGACGAGTGCGAGTTCGACACCGATGGACTGGCGGAGGCGGGTTTGCGCTTTGACCTCTCCGGCCAAGGCGGGGGTGGTCAGCGAGAGCCGGTTCCACAAGGCAAGCGCGAAGAGGATGACCAGGAGGCCAAGCTTGATGGCGAGAATGATGCCATAGGCGGACAGCCATTGCGGGCCCGGAGCGCCCATCTGGATGATGCCGAGGGCGATGCCTGACACCACGATGGCGGCAACGGCGAAGGGCACGGCGCGGGAGAAGTTAGCCAGCGCGCGGCTGGCATCGGCGGACTGGGTGCGGAGCAGGAGCCACAAAGGCAACAGCGCGCCGATCCAGAATAGCAGTCCGGCGATGTGGAGGAACACGGCAGGGCGTGTCAGCCATTGCGGGTTGGCGGCGCTGGCGTGGCCGCTAAGAGCGATGGAGAGGGCTGCGACAAGACCGGCCAGAATGGCGAGCGTGCGAGATGGCCGCACGGCGAGGGCAAGCACAGCCAATGCAAAGGCCAAGGTCGCGGCGATGGCGGTGTTGCCATAGCTGGTCGATAGCCCAGCCCTCCATGTGGCGAGATCAAACAGCGATGTGAGCGGCAGGCCCAAGGCATCGAGACCCTGCAAGCCAAGTGTCACGGGTGCGACCACGATGCCAATGACTGATAAGACAAGGGCAGTTCGATGCGCTGCCGGTGGAAGTGTCGCCGCTGCCGAAAACACCGCGCCGCCGACGCCGACAAATAGCGCGATGAACAGGACGAGTTTGCCGGTCCAGAGCGCCACGGCGACGGCTTGGTCGGTCCCTGTCGCGACGACGCTGGCGCCGGTGACCATGCCGACCGAAAAGATCAGCGACCCCGCGATGGGGTGACCGTCGGTGGAGACGACGCGCCAGCTCAGCACCTGCGTGCCGTCGGCCAAAGCGTCGGGAACGGAAACCGCGACCGTCTCGCCGCTGGTGGTTTGCTCCAGGAGATCCGTGGCCACGCCGTCCTTGTCGATCAGGCGGATCGCCAAGGCGGTGACGGGCTCGTTGAAATGCAGTCGCAATGCTTCGGGCGCAGCGTCGAGCACCGCGTTTTCGGTCGGGTCGGTCGATAGCAGTTGGGCGTGGGCCCATGCGGTTGCGGCCGGGAGCGTTGCGAGGAGCAGGCCCAGCATGGCAACCAGACAATAGCGCGTGAAAGCTCTGCGCATTTCGCCCTCGTCATCTGAGAAGGAAAATGAGGCGCGGTCTCCCGCGCCCCGGCAGACTTAGTGACCGGCGCCCTTGGCTGGCACCAGCTCAAGGCTCGGCGCTGGCATGTCAGCAGCGTCCGACCCGGTCACGTCGATCCAAGCTTCTTCGGCGCTGGCGCATTCCTGAATGGTCGGGAAGTAGAACTTGCCCGGCGCAAGCGACGCGGCAAAGGTGCCGCGGAACACGAACTCGTCGTAGAACGCGTCGGGCAGATCACCGCCGGACCAGACGATTTCGGTGACACCTTCAGTCACGGCCGCGCCGTGATTGTCATAGGCGTTCTTGTAGGGCCCGGTAACGACTTCGAGGTCCCAGCCGGCCTTGGGCATCGGCTTGACGGCAAAAAAGCCTTCGGGGATCTGGATACGGACGACATTGGTCGCCTCGGTGCCGCAACCATGCGGAACGCGGACCACGGCCTTGTAGGTCGAGCCGATATTGGCCTGCTGCACTTCGAGCGTGACATGGGCGAAGGCAGGGACGGAAAGGGCAGCGACAGTTGCGACGGCCATGGCGGCGCAGGAGAGAAAACGGATCATGATTATTCCAGTGATTGAATGGGTTTGAGAGGCAGCGAAAGCTGCGATCAAACCATCACTGGTGGCGCTCGCGCCTGCCCGATATGGGCTTCGACCGTCTGCGGCGGCCGCACACTTGGGGTAAAATAGGCGACGCGCTCGACGATCCGGATGATCGGCAGGTCAATGGACGCTGGCGCAGTCGCCACGAAGTCGTTCTTGGCAATGCCGGCGGCCGCGCATTTGGATGCGGTGACCGTCTGATCGCCAAAGTCATTTTGCGTCAGGTTGGCGCAAATCGACCATGAGGTGAGGGTTTCGTAGCCAAGGGTAGCAAAGTCGCGCTGCTGGGCAGCAGCGTGATGCAGGGGCGCGAGGAGCGTAAAGACATAGATGGCCAGAACCGCAAACGCGGTGCCCATCTCCTTGGCGATCCCTCGTGACCGAAACGGCATAAAGCACTTCCCCTTGGCTCTAGGCTCTAAAGGTCGCGCGCAGCCGCTTCAAGTCCACAAATGTCGCAGCTTTATGTCGCCGCGCGCTGCGCTTCCTTGCGAATACCCACCCAGCGATTGAACCAGGCGAGCCCAAGCCCGAATGCGATCAGCAGCAAACCACCGCCAAGGATCGACAACGGCTGTGCACCAAGCGCCGAAAACCACTGCGTGAAGAAGTGGATCGCGCCGAAAACGGCCATGGTGTTGACGACCCAGCGCCGGTTGGCAAACACCGCCCAGATGGCAAAGGCGGCCATGGCAAGGGCCCAGGCAATGCTGAAGAACACGCTGGAGAGGCCGAGCGAACTATCGCCCAAGAGCGAACCGAGAAAGAACGCCACGTTCACAAGCAGGATAGCCGTCCGCATGGCGATGATTGCCAACCGCTCATAAGCATGCGGCAGGCGCAGCGAGAGAATGTAGAGGCCCAGCACCAGCGCTGCGAGGATGACGATGGAGATCGTCAGATACTGCGCCGAATCCAGATCGGGATTGATGATGATCGAGGCCGCAAAGGCCAGCACGGCCAGCGCCGCCAGCATGCCGGATCGCGCGCCGACCGCGGCCACCGCCAATCCGATGGTCAGCAAGGCGCGCACCCAGATCAGCTCGCCGAACAAGGCACCAACGCCACCGACAAAGGCCAGAACGCCAATGATCAGCACGATCTGGCCGAACAGGGCCCAGCGCTCGACGCGCGCGATGCGCAGCCATAGGCCGATCCCGGTCAGCAAGACGCCGATGGCAATAGCCGTCTCCATGGTTGGGACGAGCACGCCCACGCCGGCCGCCACGACGGCAGCGCCGAGCGCCAGGAAAACATTGGTGCCCAATGCGCCGGTGTCTTCGGCGGCATAGCCCTTGAGCCGTTCGGCATCGGCTGTCGTCAGCTTGCCATTGGCTACCAATGCGTCCAGATCGAGCGTGATCTTCATGCGGTCGTCCTCGTTTACGGGCGGGAAACTACCGCGTGAAGGTTTACGAAACCAATCCTGCGCCGTCGTTGCTCACTCACCATGCGGTGAACGCAACAGAGCTTTCATTCATCGGCACTTGCCGATGGAGTGCGGAGAATGCATGTATGCATGCGCCTCCTCCGGCACAGACACACAAAGAGCCTTCCCATGTCCCAGCTGTTTTCCCCCATCACCCTGCGCGGCCTGACGCTGCGCAACCGAACGGTAGTTGCGCCGATGTGCCAGTATTCGGCGCAGGACGGCTTTGCCAATGACTGGCACTTTGCCCATCTCGGACGCTTCGCCATTGGCGGTTTTGGTCTGGTGATCCTTGAAGCGACCGCTGTGGTTGCCGAAGGGCGCATCAGCTATGCCGATCTCGGCCTGTGGAAGGACGAGCAGATCGCCCCCTTCGCCCGCATCGTCGATTTCCTGCACAGCCAGGGCGCGGCAGCCGGTATTCAGCTGGCCCATGCCGGGCGCAAGGCCGCGACGCCGGTTCCATGGCGCAATGGCTTTGACGAAACCGACGCCGAAAAAGCCGCGCTGCATTTTGAAAGCTGGACGCCTGTGGCGCCGAGCGCCGTCATCCATGCCGAGGGCAAGAACTTCACCGCGCCAGAGGCGCTCGATGAAGCCGGCATCCGCAATGTCATCGACGCGTTCGTCGCATCCGCCATTCGTGCCGACAAGGCGGGCTTCGATACCGTCGAAATCCACGCGGCACATGGCTATCTGTTGAACCAGTTCCTGTCGCCGCTCGCCAACAAGCGCACCGACCAATATGGCGGCAGTCGCGAAAACCGGATGCGGCTCCTGCTCGAAGTGGTCGATGCGGTCCGCGCCGTTTGGCCTGAGGACAAGCCATTGGTAGTGCGCCTGTCGATCACCGATTGGCACCCAGAAGGCTGGTCGGTCGAGGACAGCGTTGCCCTGACCCGCGAACTCAAGACACGCGGCGTCGACGCCATCGATGCGTCGAGCGGCGGCTTTGAAGGCGCTGTCGTGCCGGTCGGTCCCGAATATCAGGTGGCGCTCGCCACGGCCGTGCGCAAGGAGGGCGGCCTGCCCAGCATGGCGGTTGGCCTGCTCGGCGATGTGCTGCGCGCCGAGGCGATTGTGGCAGACGGTCATGCCGACTTTATCGCCCTCGCCCGTGGTGCGCTCGACGAGCCAAACTGGCCGGTTCATGCCCGTCACGCGCTGGGCGCCGAGGACTATAGTCTCTGGCCCAAGCAGACCGCTCGGGTCCGCGAACGCGACCGCGCGCTCGGCCATCGCCACTTCAAAACCGCCTGACGACCATCACGTTTCGCCAAACCATCATCGCGGCAACGCAAATTTGCCGCGATTGATGGGCCAAATCGGTGCTACAGGCATGCAATGCAGACTGGCGCTTCGAACATGGAGATATTCGATGGATACCAAGGCCGCAATCCTTGCCCTTATGAGTGTTTGGGGCGTCGGCGTATGCGCCACCTTGCCAGCCAATGCACAAGAGAGTTCCGAAGCCAGCGATGACGCTGTCGAGAGCGACAACCCGCTGCTCAACAAGGTCTGGGTTCGCTCGGACGCTGATCCATCCCTACCCGGCCCGATGCAGATTTTTCTCGGCGATGGCACGCTGGTGACCGACTCCTGCTGGGAAACCTATCGCCTCTCCAAGTGGCAGCAGGTTTCCGATAGCGCGATCAGCTGGGATGAAGATGGCATGACCATCAATGCCGATATTGCCAGCATCAGCGACACCGAACTGGTGCTCAATCTCAAACTCGGCAAGGACGTGCAGGAACAGCGGTTTGCCGTCGCCGAAGTGCCCTATGTCTGCCCCGACATGATCAAATAGTCAGACGCGCGGGGGCTTTTCCAGTTCCAGCCGCCGCACCGGCGACAGGAGCGAACCCGAGACCAGCGCGGCCAAAATCTGCGGCGCTGGTGGAATGCGGGCCAATACCGACACGAACACGTCACGGATCAGCGGCAGCGCCCGGCTATCGGACTGATAGAACGGCGTGAACGCGGCGCTCAGCGCCTGATAAAGCCGGACATGGCCGCGCCGCAGCCTGGCATAATGGTTCAGCGCCTTGGTGCTGTCTTCAGGGTGATCGCGCAGCGCGAGATAGAGCGCCCGCGCATCGAGCAGCGCCATATTGGCGCCCTGCCCCAATTGCGGGCTGGCCGAATGGGCGCTATCGCCGACATAGGCAATGCCATCGCCGACTGGCTTGCTCATCGTGTGATGCGCATAACGCGCCAGCGTCAGCACCGAAAAATCATCCACGGCATCAAGATAGGGTTGCGCCTCGGGCCAATGGCCGAGCACGGTCTGTTTCCAGCTTTCCAGACCATCGCGCTGCACGGCGACGTAGTCGTCGGGCTTGAGGCTCCAGAAAAACGCCGCGCGCTTGGGACCGTCCGGCGCTGCCCGACCAATCGGCAGCACGCCGATCATCACGCTGGCACGGCGATAGCGCTGCGTCAGGGCCGCTTCGTCAAATCCGTCACCGTGCCAGGGCAAAGTGCCCCAGATCGCGCCGAACGGCAGGCTTTTGCCTTTGCCTGGCCCATGCGACAGCGGCTTGAGCGGGGAACTGGCGCCGAGGCAGTCGACCACCAGATCGAACTGCTCGCATTCAGTACCATCGGCGCGCACGAGGTAACGCTTGCCGTCGGCTGCCTGGCGCACCTGTCGAATATCCTGGCTGGTCCTGATCGGAATCCCGGCGCGCAGCACTTCATCATGCAGCACGCCAAACAGCGCCGCGCGATGAATGCCGAGACCGCGTCCACCCTTGGGCAGGCTGTCATAACGAACATCCAGAACCACGCGCCCACTGCGGGAATCAGAGCCGTGCAGCCGGTCGATCGGCGCGCCCAACGCCCGGATGGCGTCGAACAGGCCCAGATCGTGCAACACCGCCTGCCCGGTTGGCTGCAGGATCAGTCCTGAGCCGACGGGGCGAGGTTCGTCGAACCGTTCGAGGATGGTGACGTCAAGGCCAAGCCGCCGCATATAGAGCGCGGTCGCCAGCCCAGCTGGGCCGGCGCCGCAGACGGCGATGGATTTGCCTGCCGCCAAGCTAGAGAACCACCTGCGTGCCGATCTCCACCACGCGGCCGGTCGGAATATGGAAATATTCCGTCGCGTCGCTGGCGTTGCGCGCCAGGCGCGTAAACAAGCGGTCCTGCCAATAGCGGAATGGGCTACCCACCTTGGGGCCAAGCTTGAGCGAGCGCCGCGACAGGAAGAACGAGGTCGACATGATGTCGAACTTCCAACCCAGCTTGCGCGCCAGCATCAAAGCCTTCGGAATATTGGGACTTTCCATATAGCCGAAGGTGACGACCACGCGGCTGAACAGCTCGTTGTAGGCGTCGATGGTCACCTTCTCATCGTCCGGCACGCGCGGCGATGGCGAGGTGCGGACGGTGAGGATCACGTTCTGCTCGTGCAGCACTTTATAGTGCTTGAGGCTGTGCAGCAGCGCCGTCGGTGCGCCCTCGATATCGCTGGTAAGGAACACGGCTGTGCCCGGCACCAGCGTCGGTTTCTTCTTGGACAGGTTATCGACCAGGAACTGCAATGGCACCTCGTCGCGGCGGGTCTTGTCAGACAGGCGCTGACGGCCAGCCATCCAGGCCCACATCGTCATGGCGACCACGAAAGCCACCACGGCCGGCACCCAGCCACCCTGCAGCAGCTTGGCCGCATTGGCGATAAAGAAGCCGCCGTCGATGATCGCAAAGATCATGCCAAAGGCGATGACCGCCACCGGATGCCACTTCCAGTTGCGCCACATGACCACCACCAAAAGCGCCAGCGTCATGATCATGACGCCAGACACCGCGATACCGTAGGCGTGGGACAGTGCGCTGGAACTACCGAACATCAGCACCAGCAGCAGCACGCCAACCATCAGCATGGAATTGATCTGCGGCATGTAGATCTGGCCGCTCTGGGTTGCCGAGGTGTGCAGGACCATCATGCGGGGCAGCATGTTGAGCGCGATGGCCTGCTGGGCAAGGCTATAGGTGCCCGAGATCACGGCCTGGCTGGCAATGATGGTGGCCGCCGTCGCGAGCGCCACGAATGGACCGATGGCCCAATCCGGTTGCATCTCAAAGAACGGGCTCTCAACATTCTCCGGCCCCATCTGGAGCACGAAGGCGCCCTGCCCGAAATAATTCAGCAACAGGCATGGGAAAACCAGCGCGAACCACACGATGACGATCGGCTTGCGGCCGAAATGGCCCAGATCGACGTAAAGCGCTTCGGCACCAGTGACGGCCAAAAAGATGGCGCCGACCACGACGAAGGCGAGGCTCATATGCGTGGCGACGAATTCGAGACCAAGAAACGGATTGATGGCCCAGAGCACGGCCGGATACTGGATGATGTGCACCAGCCCCGAAAAGCCCAGTACCAGGAACCAGAGCCCGGTAATCGGGCCGAAAACAATCGACACCTTGGCCGTGCCAAAGCGTTGCACGAAGAAGATGCCGACGATGATCACCAGGGTGATCGGCACCACCCAGCGCGCCAGATCGGGCGCCACAAGCTTGACGCCCTCGACAGCCGATAGCACCGACATGGCAGGCGTGATGATCGCGTCGCCAAAAAACATGGCGGCACCCATCACACCCATGACGGTGATCCAGGCCGGCGGATTGGTGAAAGTCTTGCGGGCCAGCGCCATCAGCGACAGCGTGCCGCCTTCGCCATTATTGTCGGCGCGCGTAACGAAGAACACGTACTTGATCGTGACCGTCAGCGTCAGCGCCCAAATGATCAGCGATAGCAGGCCGAGGATCTCGTTGTGGGTCGATGAGGCGTCCGGCCGAATATGCATGGCCTCGCGGAAGGCGTAGATCGGGCTTGTTCCGATATCGCCATAGACGACGCCGAGGGCGCCCATCATCAAAAGAGGGAATTGTTTCTTGGAATGGGAGTGGCTGGTGAGGTCGCTCGCATCGACACCGGCATTAGGGCTGCCGGCTGCGCTCGTCTGCGTCATAAACCTTGTGCTCTCTGGTCAAAGGCGGCGCCGCTATACACCCGCCTAGGGTGACATACAACTCACTGCAATAACAATGGTTCAAAGCAACAGGGGCTGTTCCTTGCGGAACAGCCCCTGCTGGTAAACGAAGGTATGGAGGTCTTCGTAAGACTTATTCGGCGGCCTTGGCTTCTGCAGCGTCTTCAGCGCGCGCAGCCTTGGTTGCATTACCCCACCAGATCAGCTGGTCCAGCATGTCCTTGGCGGAGTTGCCGATCGAAGCTTCCAGGTCATTGAGCGACTTGGTGCCGCCAAAACCGGGGTGAACGGCTGCAAAGTCTGCGCCGCCGATGTGAACAGCCGAACGAGTCGGGACCATCTGCAGCTCAACGCCGATAGTGCGCAGGTGCTCAACGGCACGGGCACCGCCGACAGTGCCGTAACCGACAGCGCTGAAGGGCTTCTTGTTCCAGTTGGTATAGGCCTGATCGAGCGCGTTCTTGAGAGCGCCGGTGATCGAGCGGTTATATTCAGCGGTCACAAAGATATAGCCATCGAATTCGCTGATCTTGTTCTGCCACTTTACGGCATTCTGGTTGGCCGAAGGCATCCACGCGTTGGACGCGGCTTCGTCAAAGAATGGCAGGTCATAGTCGCGAATGTCGACGATTTCGGCCTGAATTTCAGGACGGGCATTGGCCTTTTCCAGGATCCACTTGGCTGGGATTTCGCCAAAACGGGTTGGGCGGGTCGAGGAAATGATAACGGCAATCTTGAGTTTGGACATGACGCCCTCCTAGGTAACAAATCGTAACTGAGGCGATATATGTGCCTATTGGACCGAGTCACAAGAGGGCAACTTTATGTGTCGCAGGCACAAGCTGATACCTAGGGTACAAAAATGTAAGCATCGGTCAGACCTGGGAATTTCAGGTGCGCCGAGGCGCTGGAAATGAAATTTCTGGGCAACAGCATTCTCCCTGATGACGGACTGTTCGCTGCTGCGCTACAATAAAAATGTACGCACTTCTTCGCGCCACAAGTATCGGCCGTCGAAGTGGGGAGCTGGGGGGCTTCATGCGGTGAGGGTACCGCTACATTGAGGGACGTTATGAAGAAGTTATCGGCAGCGTTCGCGCTGGCCGCGCTGGCTATGGGCGTTACAAACGCCGCAGCGTTGGACCGTCGCGTGACGATCAACAACAACACATCCTATAAAATCGTCGAGTTCTATGCGTCCAACAAGGGCAGCAAATCCTGGGAAGAAGATATCCTGGGCAAGAACGTACTGCCAGCCGGCAATAGCGTCGTCATCAATATCGACGACGGCACCGGCTATTGCAAATACGACTTCCTCGCGGTGTTCGAGGATGGCGATGAGCTGATCAAATACGACAACAATGTCTGCGAGCTTGCGGTGTTCAACTACACTGACTGATTGAAAAAAGAGGCGCCGGGTGACCGGCGCCTCAACTCTATTCGGCTGCTGCTGTAGCCAGCGACGCCCGTTTGATGGTGAGGCGCGTCAGCGCGAACGCCACCACCGCACAGACCGCAATGCCGATCACCATCGGCCGCGCGGTGCCATCAAAGAAGCTGCCAACCACACCCATGACGATGGCCGCCGTCACCAGCTGCAGCGTGCCCATCAGGGCCGATGCGGTGCCGGCAATCGCGCCATGTTCCTCCAGCGCCAGCACAGCCGTGGTCGGGATCACGAGACCCAGAAAGCCGTAGCCGATGAACAGCAGCACGGCCAACACGTCCAGCCGGTCAATGCCCAGCATGAACACCGCAAACAGTGCCAGCATGGTGACGACAAAGCCATTGACGGCAGCACGCACCACCGCATTGAGGCCATAGCGGCGGGTCAGAACGCCGGTCAGCTGCGACACCCCGATGAAAGACACGGCGTTGATCGAGAACATGATGCTGTAAAACGTCGGGTTGAGGCCGTAGTGATCGATCAGAATGAACGACGAGTTGGCCAGATAGGCCATAAAGCTCGACATGCCGAAGGCGCCGATCATCGAGAGGCCAAGGAAGTTGCGGTCGCGCAGCAGAACGCCATAGCCACGCAGCGCTGAGCCGAGATTGCTGTCGAGGCGGGCATGCTTTGGACGGGTCTCCTTGAGCGCGAAGGTGACGAGCACAACGCCGAGCACGCCAATGCCGACGATGACCCAGAAAATGTCGCGCCAGCCGCCAAATTGCACGATCAGGCTACCGGCCAGCGGTGCCAGAATTGGCGAGACGGAGAAAACGAGCATCAGAAGGCTCTGCAATTGCGCCGCGTCGGGGCCGGAATAGCCGTCGCGAACGATAGCGCGGGGCAGCGCCATGGCGGCGCAAGCACCGACGCCCTGTACGAAGCGGGCAAAAATCAGCCATTCGATGCTGGGCGCCATGGCCGAGCCAATACCGCCGATGATGAAGATGGCCATGCCGAAATAGAGCGGCGGCTTGCGGCCGACCATGTCGCTGATCGGGCCGTAGAACAGTTGGCAGACCGCGATGGCGGCCATGAAGGCCATCAGGCTGGCCTGGACGCCTGCCGTGTCGGCCTGCAGATCAAGGCCGATGGCGGGCAGCGCCGGAAGATACATGTCGATAGCGAAGGGACCGACCGCCGATAGCAGGCCGAGCACCAGCGCGGCGCGCAGGAGGGGAGTGTTCATTTTGCGAATACCTCATCGACCCGCGCCACGGCGCTGGATCGCAATATGCTGAAGTCTGAAATCGGCGCGAGCCGGAGGAGCGGGCAGCCAATGTCAGCATATTGGACATCTGTGTAAAATCAGTCAAGCGTGATCGCCCAATAATTTGGACAATGTTGTAAAATTGATGGGAACGTGTATATAGGATGGACAATGAGTGACACCGATTTTGCGCCGTCCGCCCCTGCCCTTCCCAAAGCGCTGACCAAGCGCGCCGCCATCATTGATGCGGCCAAGCGCGCCTTTGTGCGCGATGGATTTGCCGGGATCAGCATCGACGCCATCGCCATCGAGGCCGGTGTGTCGCGCCAGACGGTCTACAATCAACTCGGCGACAAGGATCAGTTGCTCGTGGCTGTGGTCGAGGATGTCAGCGCCCGCTCAAGCGCGCTGTTGATGGCGGTGATCGCCACCTTCCCCGACAAGCCCGATGACATCGAGGCAGCGCTGATCGATTTTGGCGTGCGGCTGGTCGGCCGCTGCATGTGCGATATCGACGGCCGGGCCTTGGCCATGC